>CAYGDB010000060.1:0-2014 GCA_964348535.1 uncultured Candidatus Saccharibacteria bacterium | reverse complement strand
AAACGCAAATCAGCCGAGTGCATCAATCTTATGTCGTCAATTCCGGAGCGAAGCATCGCAAGGCGGTCAAGTCCAGCGCCAAAAGCAAAACCTCTGTATTTAGAAGGGTCAAGTCCGTAATTTTTAATAACATTTGGATGAAACATTCCGGCCCCCATCACTTCCACCCATCGCCCCTGAAGCTTTTTAGGAACGTCCTCCCCTGTTGCCTTCATATCTATCTCAACGCTCGGTTCTGTAAAAGGAAAAAAGCTCGGACGAAAACGAATTTCAACCTTACCCCTCATAAGAACACTGAAAAACTTTGTAAGAACACCCTTGAGCTCCGCAAGATTGGCTTTTTCGCCTATGACAAATCCGTCAATTTGAAAAAATTCAGATTCGTGGGTTATGTCAGTCGCCTCATTTCTAAAAACTTTTCCAAGCGCGACGGCGCGATAAGGCGGGATAATTCCTTTCTTAATTTGCTCTTCTATATAATGAAGATGAACGGATGTGGTGTGAGTTCGCAAAACCATGCCCGGCTCGTCTTTAATAAAGAAAGTATCCTGCATATCGCGCGAAGAATGGTCCTTCGGCACATTAAGGGCGTCAAAATTGTACCACTCGCTTTCAACAAGAGGTCCTTCAATAAAAGAAAAACCCATATCAAAAAAAATTTGATTGGCTTCTTCAATCAGAGTAGCTATGGGATGTCTGTGTCCTTTTTTTTCAATTTTTTCCATTTGTTGTCTTAAGATTTTTGGCGGAACGGATGGGCTTCATAAGTACCCAAAATCTTAACATTTTTTGAGAAAAAACGAAGCTCTTCAAAAGCAAGTGAGACCGATGGGTCATCCGGCCTTCCTTCTATTTCGACATAAAACTCCGCGACAGTGAACTTTTCATCCACTATATAGCTTTCAATTTTTGTGATGTTAACTCCGTTTGTGGCAAACCCCCCGATTGATTTATAAAGAGCCGCCGGCACGCTTCTTACCCTGAAGACAAAGCTGGTTATCAAAGGCGCGTTTAAAGGAGGTTTGATTTGTTTTTTTGAAACTATTATAAAGCGAGTGGTGTTGTGATTTTCATCCTCTATATTTTTTGAAAGCACCTTAAGCCCATACATTTCAGCGGAGAGAGAGGATGCTATGGCGGCAATGTTAGGATTTTTTAATTCTGAAACCTCAAGAGCGGCGCCAGCCGTATCAAAGTGATTTACAGATTTTAACTTGTGAGAATGTATAAACTTTCTGCATTGATTTAGGGCGTGAGTATGACTTCTTACTTCTTTTATATGTTTTATAACAGCGCCCGGTATGGCGAGAAGTTGATGGTGAATCGGCTCAAAATGTTCACCTATTATAAAAATATCGGATTTCGGCAAGAGGTGGTGAATATCGGCGACCCTTCCCGCGATTGAATTTTCAATCGGAATAACACCGACATCGGCAGAACCATTTTTGACACGTTCAAAAACTTCCTCAAAAGAAAGACACGGAATAACCTTGGCGGCAGGAAAAACCGCCCCGGCGGCGCTGTGGGAGTATGCCCCCATATATCCTTGAAAAGCGACTGTTTTAGGAAACTTTTTCATAAAAAATAATTCTACACTATACCAACATAGCACTTATCTTGGAAGCTTCAATACGATTATAAAAAACTACCCGAAAGCTTTTGAGGCTTTCGGGTAAAAATTCAAGCAATAGATACTTGCCCAGCATCCATCATTCTAACAAGAAGCTCAGGAGGGATATTGACCTGCCGAATGACAAGCAAATTAAGTATCTGCAGGACCCTCGGTCTTAGCTTGTCTCGTTTACTAAAAAACTCCGACACAAGTTTTAGCGCCTCATCATCATCCACAGCTTCGAAAGTCCACACCATCGTCTCCGATGAAAATTCATCAGGATACCAATGCCGTTCTTCATCAAATCGCAACGTGTATTCCATTTCTACCTCCTTCTACCTCCATTGTGGGAAATTTACCTTTGAATCCGAACACTCTAAAATGAGAATTGTATGGAAAATT
>CAYGDB010000059.1:0-2047 GCA_964348535.1 uncultured Candidatus Saccharibacteria bacterium | reverse complement strand
CTACCCGAAGGGCTGTAAATTTTTAACGGCTGAGGACATGGGACGAAGTTGGAACTTTTATTACCTCAGGTTTTTGAAGCAATTCAACCAAGTTGGCCACCAAGGAATTGAAACAAAAGCAATTATTAAGCTTGTTAAGCTTGTGATGATGAGAATATGTTTTTTTATGTATTCTAATGTTTTATTAGAAGTCTTGTTTTGAATATTTCTTCCCTCTTCTTTTTGAATACTATTGATTTTTAGGTTTTCAAGCGTTATTGAGTGCCCACTAATTTCTTTGATTTTTCCTGATATCTTAATTTTTGTTTTTTGGTGTAATGTTTTTAATTCAGGGTTTTCTTCCAGACTGATCGAGCCATAGATGGAAGGGTAAACACCATTGAGATCAACCATAGTCACCCAAAAGAGTTCATCTTCAGGAGAGGGGTCTTTGTCATACGGAAAGGAGGGATGGTTTTCTTTATATGGATTATACAAACTTCGAAAGAGAACTGTCCATTCACATTGAAGACCAATATATCCTTTTTCAGCTTCCTTTTGGAGATATACTGGCATTTTAGAGACAGCATTGATAATCTCAATTGGGTTGGGTTTTATATTCATAAAAAAATACGGCGAAAATATTATGTGCTGGGAAAGAAGGGAGGTCTCGCTGCTCTCCGCCGGTTGGCGGATGCGCTCTATAGGGCTTCCCTGCCCGAAGTGCTACATCGTTGCAGGCGGGCGCCCTCTAGCCCGGCAAAGCCGGTCACCTCAAACGGACAAACGGGTGTTTTCCCGACCCCTCTTCTCGTTCGATCCCTTTACCTCTACAGAATAAAAGAAAATCACCATACCCACAAGGGGCATAGCGATTTTTCTTAGCTGAGGCTCTGGGACGAAGTTGGAACGTATTTACGGAATCAAGCGGTTTTTAAAAGTTGATGATTACATCCTTATTCTTTGTGTTTATTTGAACGGGCATGCCGTAGGGTATGGGAATTTGTGGGTCCGTATGGCCAAAATCTAAATTTTGTACAATGGGTGCGGTCTTATTATACTGCCGTATGATTTGTAGAGTAGTTTCTCTTTGTCTTTTTCGATATTCTTCTTTTTCTTCGCTACTTTTTTGATTATCGAATTCCCATGCCTTGGGCCGCCCAACAAGAAAACCCTTGATCCTTTCTAAGATCCCCCGTTCCCCCATGGCTCTATAAATACGCCTAACATAATCCGGCGAAGGTATTTCCTCAGATGTTTCCGTTAGTAAAATGATATTTTCAAAATCTTCAAGTGACGGCATAGGAATAGCATGGCGGAGCAATTCATCAATTGATTCAAGGCAACCTCCCCAAGTTACGCCCTCTGCATTTTGGTTACCATCCCAAAACCAACCAGCATTGGGCTCGTAGGACTTATTCTTTCTCAGGTTTTCTGGGTCATCCCAACTTAAACCTTGATCGCAGTATGCATCGCTGGCTTGAATCTTTACTTCACCTTGCTGAAAGAGTGCGAGTTCTAAATACTTGGCCGTATATTTGTTTATTTTTCCTGACTCGGCAAACTGGGTAAAGAGTGCCCCTCCGTAGTAGGAGGGAATTCCATTGAGCCACAGGAAATTCATAAAGTGAGTATTATCACTATACCCGAAAAACGGCTTTGGATTGTCTATGAATGGCTTCGAGGGAAGATCTTTTATATATGTTACTTGGTCGTCACCACCCAGAGAAGAGATGATTGCTTGTATGTTCTTATCTTCAAATGCAGCTATCAAGTCTTGAGCCCTCTCATTTTTAGAGGCACCTATCTTTTTTGTTGTTGGAAATTCTACAGGCTCTAATTGAAAATTTTCTCTCAGTCTTTTTAGTCCAAGTTCGTAAACATGAGGCCATTTTCCGGGAGCAGCAAATGATGGCGACAAAATGGCAACCTTGTCACCTCCTGTTAACTTTTTAAGTTGAGTGAAATTTTGCATAAAACTATGTGCTGGGGCTGTGGGACGCTGTTGGAACTTATTTGTCTTATTCTAAAGCTTTATAGTTGCTATAATCTTTTCAAAAATATCCAC
>CAYGDB010000058.1:0-2183 GCA_964348535.1 uncultured Candidatus Saccharibacteria bacterium | reverse complement strand
TAGCAAAGATATTTTATTAACAGCAAGTGTTCGGATTGAGGGGGTTTTGTAGGAAGAACTGTACCTATACAGTATATAACCCTTTAGTTTATTTGTCAAGCTTTTTCACTACCTACCACCACTTGGCGGTTTCACCGCCAAGTACCACAAAGTGATGAATAAACGGTCTATTTAAGATAAATTAAATCACTCCACCATCTTAAAACGAGGGTGAGGGATGCCGTCAGGAGAAAGGGCCGTGCCTGTAAAACTTTCAAGCGGACGAATCCAAAATTTTGAGACCTCGTTATTATAGAGAGCTTCGTAAACCACAAAATCCGCCAAAGTCTTGCTATCTTTGGCAAGAGCAATAACTTTGTAAATATTACCAGTCTTTACATGCTGGTATGTTTTTCCGGGAATAATAGGCATTGTTTTTTTCTAAGATTTTCTAACAATAACTTTTTTAACCGCTTCTTTTATATGGGAGACTCCCATTCCATAGTATTCTATAAGCTCGTTCGGGTTGCCGGATTGTCCAAAGACATCGGAAACGCCCACAAACTCAATCGGGACCGGATGATTTAGAGATAAGCACTCCGCTATGGCCGAACCCATTCCTCCGGCTTTTTGATGTTCTTCCACCGTAACCACCGCTCCGCACTCTTTAGCCGAATCCACCACCGCTTCAATATCAAGCGGTTTTATGGTGGCCAGATTTAGAACCTTTACGGAAATATTTTCACTTTCAAGTTCTTTGGCGGCCTTAAGAGCATTGTGAACAAGTGCCCCTGTCGCGAATATCGCCACTTGAGGATTTTCGGAAAGCCAAAAAATTCTCGCTTTGCCGACTTCAAAAGGAGTTTCCTCAGTGGTCATAATTGGAGTTTTTTCTCTAGCTAAGCGAATGTAAACGGGCCCTTTTATCTTTACCGAAGCCAAAGTGGCTTTTTTTGCCTCAATGGAATCACAAGGAGAAATGACAGTCATACGCGGAATAACTCGCATAATGGCGATGTCTTCAACCGCCTGATGAGTGCCTCCGTCGGGGCCCACCGAAACACCGGCGTGAGAACCGGCTATGATAACTTTTTGATTGTTGTAACAAATAGTCGTTCTTATTTGCTCCCAATTTCTACCTGGGCTAAACATGGCGTAGGAAGTAATAAAAGGAATTTTGCCCATAGCGGCCATACCGGAGGCAACCGTCGCAAGATTTTGCTCGGCAACCCCAATTTCCACAAAGCGATTCGGAAACTTGTTTTTAAAAAGATGCATCTGAGTAGATTCTGTAAGGTCGGCGCAAAGTCCGACAATTCTTTCATCGGCTTCCCCCGCCACCAAAAGCCCCTCGCCAAAACCTTTGCGAATGGGTAACTGCTCCACGTCTTTCGCAAACAACTTCGTATTCAATTTTAATTTTTCGTTGAGCATTTATTTTAAAGTCAGAGTAAGACCAAGCCCATGAGTCACTTTTTTTAAAAATGATAAGCGAGGGTTGATTCTACCTGACTCAAAGCGAGCAAGGGACGATTGGGCAACACCGATTTTTTGAGCCAATTGCTTTTGTGTAACTCCTTTTTTAACTCTGACATCAATCATCGCTTCTATAACTTGAAACTCAAACCCAAAATCCTCATGAGCTTTTTTAACACCATGCCTTTTGAAAACTTCTTTTTTAAATTCTTTATGGGTTATGTATTTTTTCTTTTTCATAATAAAGCCAATATAACATATACGTTATATTGACGCAATCTCCTTAACGAGTTTTTAAAAAGCTATAAGCTAACAGCTGAAACCTAAAAGCTATTCTATTGATGCTCGCTTTTAATCTGACCGCCCAAAGTCCGAAGTTCGGCAAGAGCCATTTCGGCTTCTTCTTTATTCGGCGGTTTGCCATGCCATTCAAACTTGCGTTCAAATTCTTTTACTCCCTTGCCCGGAATAGTATTGGCTATAATAATTGACGGTTTATTAAAAACCGCTTTTGCTTCTTCCACCGAATTTACTATGTCTTCAAAAGAATGGCCGTTTATTTCAAGAACGTGCCAATTCCACGCTTCCCATTTTGCCCGCAGTGGCTCAAGAGGCATTATGTCTTCCGTAAAACCGTCTATTTGAATATTGTTGCGGTCTACTATAGCTATCAAATTATGAAGTTTTTCTTTTCCGGCAAGCATTCCGGCCTCCCAAGTATTTCCGGC
>CAYGDB010000057.1:0-3056 GCA_964348535.1 uncultured Candidatus Saccharibacteria bacterium | reverse complement strand
CAAAAAAGCAAAAACAAGTCTTTGATTTTATAAATACCTATATTTCTGAAAATGGGATATCCCCAACTATTGAGGAGATACGAAAGAAGCTAAAACTCAAAGCTGTTTCCACTATTCACGAACATATCAACTCCCTAAAATCCAAAGGGTATCTTTCCAAGTCCGAAAATTCAGCAAGAAGTCTATTGTTAAGAAAAGAAATAAAATCTATTGTAGAAATTCCTATTTTAGGAAAAATTGCTGCGGGATATCCTATTGAGGCCATTGAAAATATCGAGGATATCATTTCTATAGTTAATCCTAATATTAAAACTTCAGAGGGATACTATGCTTTGCGCGTTGTCGGAGAAAGTATGATTGACGAAGGAATTTTTGACGGAGATATTGTCGTGATCAAAAAGCAATCAGTAGCAGAAAACGGACAGACAGTCGTCGCTATTATTGATGACAATGAAGCTACGCTCAAAAAACTATACCGAGAAAAAGCACGCTATCGACTTGAAGCAAGAAATCCCAATATGCCATCGTTGTTTAGAACAGATGTCGAGGTTCGAGGTGTTGTTGTGCAAGTTATAAGTAATATCACAGACAAGCCAGAAAAAATTGTTTCAAAAAAGACAAAACATGGATTTAAAACGATTGACCTTTTTGCTGGTGTTGGTGGAATTCGTCTCGGATTTGAAAATGCTGGATTCAAAACAGTTTTTGCAAATGACTTTGAGCCACAGTGCAAAGATACTTACAATCTAAACTTTAGAGATTCAAAATTGGTGGTGGAAGATATTAGAAAGATTGGAATTGACGATTTCCCCAAAT
The DNA here is from genome assembly GCA_964348535.1 of uncultured Candidatus Saccharibacteria bacterium. GTDB lineage: Bacteria > Patescibacteriota > Minisyncoccia > Phycocordibacterales > JAKFXT01 > JBGPJO01. Next base: position 2,240 of record CAYGDB010000057.1, on the reverse strand, counting down.
TTGATTTTCTTTTAGGTGGTTTTCCTTGTCAGGCTTTTTCTATTGCAGGATATAGACAAGGATTTGATGATGAGAAAGGTAGAGGGAATTTATTTTTTGATATTGCGAGAATTCTTGACGCACGAAAGCCTGAGGGCTTTCTGCTTGAGAACGTAAAAAATCTAAAAAGCCATGACGGGGGTAAAACTTTTAAAATTATTCAAGAAACATTAGAAAACCTTGGTTACCACTTGAAAGTAAAAGTTCTTAATAGTATGGAATATGGGAATATTCCACAAAACAGAGAGCGTGTTTATATGGTTGGTTTTAAAAATAAGGATTATTCCGAAAAATTTGAGTTTCCTAGTCCTGTAAAATTAACTGTAAAAATTACTGATCTTTTAGAAAAAGATGTACCAGAAAAATATTACTATACTGGCAAGCCATTATTTGAAAAACTAAAGGGTTCCGTAAAAGAGGAAGGAAAAGTATATCAGTGGCGTAGACAATATGTCCGCGAAAACAAAAGTGGTGTTTGTCCAACTCTAACAGCGAATATGGGGACTGGCGGACACAATGTGCCAATTATTAAAGACAAGAAAGGTATCAGGAAATTGACTCCGCTAGAATGTGCTCGTATTCAAGGATTTCCCACTGATTATAAAATACCAAAACTAGCCGATTCTGCTTTATATAAGCAATTCGGAAATTCTGTTAGCGTACCAGTTATTGAGGCTGTTGCAAAACAGATGATGAAAGCTATGGAGTAATTACCAGACTTTTACCTTAGTTGCAATCGGTTTGAGCTTATTCTTTGCGATAATATCTTTCTTTATACAAAAGCGGGGTCTGCGTTTTTCTCCTTGCTGATCCATAAGTGTCTGATTTTTATTTACTTTGTTTTCGTAAATTAGTTTGCTTGGTATGTGATAAATATCAAACTTACCATCAACTTTTCCCTCGCTATAAAAATCAAGAAAATAAAGATCATCCCATTTTGATCTTGGGCCAAAGGAAGTTAAATCATTCTCTACGCTACAAGCTTTAACTTGTTCCGCTTTGCCGGTTTTTGTATTGAAAGTATCAAATGATGTATTAGATAAACCATATGCAGATATAAAACGAGATGAGCCAGACCAAAGACAAAAAGCGACTTCAGAAAGTCCTTCGGGAAAATTTGGCTCACGGGACTTATAATCTCGCATACCCATTTTTAATCCCCTCCATAAATCAAAAGTAGATTTCCATTTCTTTCCGTCTGATTTTATAAAGTCCATTATTTCTAATGAGCATTTTTCGCCGAATACTTTAGTTTTTATCTTCCGAATATTCATATGATTATTTAACGAAAAAATCTAACGATTTTTTGTAAAGTTTTGCAAACTCCTTGAGTTGTAAAACATCAAAACGCCTCTGTCCTGATTCAATTTTTGAAACATAAGACTGAGTCCTGCCGAGTTTCTCTGCAACTTCAACTTGTCCAAGACCAGCTTCAGTACGCGCTTGTTTCAAGCGCTCAACGATTGCGTTATGGTCTTTTGTATAAATTGCTCTAGGCATTACTTTGTAAGTATAGTATTCCATTGTGCTATATTCCAAATTGCCATATAATGTAATAGGGTGATGTCCGCCCCGAATTTCGCCAAAAGAAAACGGATGGAGCAAGCGGGGGTTCCTACCCAGACCAAAAGTATTTTTCTGGTGAAAAATACTTTTGGTCCTGCCTCGCGCCGTCGCGCTCCGGCCTTGCGAAGCTCCGCTTCTCACCCTCCTCCGCTTGCGAAATCAGTATAGGTTCAGACTTTGTTTAGAAGACGCCACAAACGTTAGGTGATGCGCATTCGCGCCCCTAATTTATCGTGTATCACGAGTCACTAGGTAGATTTCTTTGCTTCGCTCGAAATCTACGCAAGTGCTCGCGACCCCAGCTCGCGGTTTTTGTTACTACAAAAACATCGCTCCGCTTTCCACAAACTAAAAACCTGCCGCAGGGCAGGTTTTCTTAATGTTTGTGGACCCTATCGGATTCTCCCGCGACTAAACTTTTGCCGTCGCAAAAGTTTGTCTGGGCACCAGCTCATCTATTTTTCTTGCTAGAAAAATATGACTCCGCTGTTCGAATCCGAACGCAAGCCAAGCAGTTGGCTTGCTTAGGATCCACCGGAAAAACAAAAATCGCCCACAAAAGGCGATCAAGTTTTTCTCGGTGGACCCTATCGGATTCGAACCGATGACCTCCTCATTGCAAATGAGGCGCTCTA
>CAYGDB010000056.1:0-3170 GCA_964348535.1 uncultured Candidatus Saccharibacteria bacterium | reverse complement strand
GATTCAAGAAATACTTGGGGGAGAAAGGTAGCCTCCCAAAAAGGGTATTAGACCTCACCTTCCCGTTCGTGGCGCGAGGAAGACGGCGTCATCTACTTCAGCGTCACATCCGACGGCACGACCGGCGAGGACTGGATCAAGCGTCTGGAAGGCAACGGTTTCCGCGTCGGAGACTATACCAAACAGGTGCTCCGTTCGCCCTCCTTCAAGCCGACCAACGGCGTGACGACCCAAGCCGCGGTTCTCAATGGAATGCTCTTCGAGGACAACAACCGGATCACCAAGAAGATCCGCGCCGAGGCCGAGCGCAGAAATTTCATCAAGCCGAACGCCGAGCTCGCTTGCCTCATCCGTGAGAAGTTCACGGACAAGGAGATCGAGCAGATGGGTCTGTGGTACATTGTTGCCATGCACGAGCCCATCAACGACTCCGGCGGCGATCCGCGCTTGCTGCGCGCGGACCGTCGCGACGATGGTCGCTGGCTCGACGCGTTCGACGGCAGGCCTGGCTGCTGGTGGCTTCGTGACTGCGGGTTCGCGTTTGCCGTGTCGCAAGTCAGTTCTCAACCCTAAGCTCGGGACTTTAGTCCCTTTGAACTTAGTCCTTACCCCTCCCTGCTAGCAGGGAGGGGTAATTTTTTTCAACAACTATCTAGCAAATTCAATTGAGCGTGATTCACGAATGACATTTACTTTCACTTCACCGGGATACTTTAGTTCATTCTCTATCCGCATTGCGATTTCTCGAGCCAGTTTTTTCGCTTCAAGGTCGGAGACTTCTCCCGGTTTTACAAAAACCCTTATTTCTCGCCCTGCCTGGATGGCATAGCTTTTTTCAACACCGGCAAAACTTGTGGCGATTGCTTCCAAGTCGCCAAGTCTGCGTAGGTAGCTTTCAACCGAATCACGCCTTGCTCCCGGGCGTCCTCCTGAAATGGCGTCAGCTACTTGAACGATAATTGATTCCACGGTCTCATAAGGATATTCTTCGTGGTGGCTTTGCATAGCTTTTATGATTTGTTCATCCGCGCCGAATTTTTGAAGAATTCTGCGGCCAATTTCAACGTGAGTGCCCTGAACTTCATGGTCAACGGCTTTTCCTATATCGTGAAGAAGGGCTCCGGCTTTAGCCACGGCAACGTTTGCTCCGAGCTCTTCGGCTAGGATTCCTGAAATGTGAGTCATTTCTATGGAATGTTGCAGAACATTTTGACCGTAGCTGGTTCGGAAGTATAGTCTGCCAAGTATTGAAAGAATACGCGGGTCAAGATTAAATACTCCGCATTCATAAGCCGCCTGTTCGCCTTTTTCTTTTATAATTTTATTTATTTCGCCTTTGGCTTTCTCAACCATTTCCTCTATTTTTACCGGTTGTATTCTGCCGTCAATAATGAGATTTTCAAGAGCCAATCTGGCGATTTGGCGACGGACAGGGTCAAAGCAGGAGATGGTGATTGTTCCCGGAGTGTCATCAACTATCACTTCAACGCCGGCCGCTCGTTCAAATGTTTTTATATTTCGTCCTTCTTTGCCTATAATTTTACCCTTTATCTCATCCGATGGGATGGCAACTGCTGTGGCCATGGTGTCCGCCGCCACTGAATTCCCCAGACGGTGAATGGCGGCCACCAGAATGTCTTTGGCTTTTCTTTCAAGCCGTTCGTTCGCTCCCATTTCAAGTTTTTGTATTCTGACCGTTATATCTTCCTCGTATTGTTTCTCGGCTACTTTTATCAATTCTTCTTTGGCTTCTTCCGTTGTTAATCGGCTGACACGCTCAAGCTCGGTTTTTTTACCTTGTTCAAAATTCTCCGCCCTTTCTTTTATTTCTTTTATTTCCGCTATTTTGTTTTTTATTTGCTCAACTTCTTTTTCTATGTCTCCTTGACGCTTATCAAGCGCTTCTTCCTTTTTTATTATCCTTTCTTCACTTTTTTTTACTTTTTCTTCAATTTCTTTTACTTCTCCGCGCGACCTCTTTTCCATTTCCTCTGATTTTTTCTTGGCTTCGGCCACTATGTTATCAGCGGATTCTTTTGCTTCAAGCTCCATTTGCTTGATGCGTATTTCCATAGAACCTCTCTTGCCCAGTCCTATTAAGAATCTTATATAGTAACCAAGACCAAAACCAACTAACCCCGCCGAAGCGAGTATCAAAATTAAGTTAATGACTGACATAAGCGATTAGCTCGCTTTGTTTTTTGGCGCCTGTCGTAGAAAAAACTTCAGAAGAGTTTTTAATTGTGTGGTGGAAAGAATTTTCATATCGCAAAGGCTTTCAAAATTTAAAGCAAGGTTGAAATTAAACGTTGTATTAATGAGGATAATGATAACGTTATTTTTTTGTTTTGTCCATACTTTATGTTTGGACAACAAAACATCCCAAAGACTGGGTCTTTGGGATGTTTTAAAATTCCGACTTTCTACCTACTTGTCTTGTGGATTTCGTCCAGCATCCCGTATTTCTTGGCTTCCTCGGGGGACATAAAGAAATCCCTTTCCACATCGTGTTCTATCTTGGAAAGAGGCTGACCTGTGTTTTTTGAGAGAATTTTATTAAGCTTTTCACGGGTTTTTAAAATCTGTTTGGCTGTAATCTCAATATCTGTAGCCTGTCCTTGCGCCCCACCCCAAGGTTGGTGAATCATAACCTCGGCGTTTGGCAGGGCAAAACGTTTGCCTTTTGCTCCGGCTGAAAGTATCACCGCGGCGGCGGAAGCGGCCATGCCGACGCAAACTGTTGAAATATCAGGTTTTACATAATTCATTGTGTCTAAAATCGCCAAAGCGGAGGTAACCACCCCGCCTCCGGAGTTGATGTATATGTATATATCTTTCTTGGGGTCTTCAGACTCAAGAAAAAGAAGTTGGGCGATAATAAGGTTGGCAACATAATCATCAATTGGTCCACCTAGAAATATAATTCTCTCTTTCAGAAGGCGAGAATAGATATCGTATGCCCTCTCTCCGAGGGGGGATTTTTCTACTACCATAGGCACCAGGTAATTTGCTTGGGGATTTATTGAATTTTGATTATTTATATTTTTCATTTCTAGACTATACTATTATTTTTTTATTTGTCCAATTTAGACGAAACGGACTTAGTTTTTAAAAATGTTCTAACCAACCTCTTCTGACACTTTTTCTAGTTTAAATAAATCTAACATTTC
>CAYGDB010000055.1:0-3290 GCA_964348535.1 uncultured Candidatus Saccharibacteria bacterium | reverse complement strand
AGTCCACCATATAAGCGTGTTCCCACATATCCATAGCAAGAATGACTGGAAGTCCGGCCAGTTGGCCGAGCTCGTGTTCGTTTACCCAGACGGTATGAGGGGTGTTGCCGATTGGGTCAAAATAAAGAATAGTCCAGCCGATTCCGCGAGTCATTCCGACACTTTTGAAGTGATTTATAAATTCATCCCACGAACCGTATTTTTCAATGAGGGCTAGAGCCATCTTGCTATTTTGGTCTGGGGCCGTGGCCCCATTTTCAAATTGTTCAAAATAGTATTCGTGCATTCTCATGCCGTTAAATTCAAAACCGAATCGGCGAAGGACTTCGCCCAAGGCGTAAGCGTTTTTCTCCGAGTCCTTCCTCAAGTCTTTGAGAACTTCTCTCAAATGGTTTGTGAATTTTACGTATCCTTCGTAGAGCTTTATGTGGACCTCAAGTTGTTTTGCAGAAATGCCCGCGAGCTCGGGGATGTTGAATTTTTTAGCTTCGTATGTGTGGTTCATTTTGATTATTATAGAAGTGTATAATTGTGAATTATATCATGCTTGAGTCAATGAGGAAAAACGGAGCCTTCATAATTGTCGCCGTTCTTTTGGTCGCCAATTTTCTGATTTGGCAAAATGTTTCTTTTGTTCAAAAGGAAAACTTCCTTACAGTGGCCTTTCTTGATGTCGGACAAGGAGATTCTATATATATAGAGGGGCAAAATGGGGCCCAGATTTTAATTGACGGCGGGCCAAACGGCAATGTTTTAGTCGAACTTGCTAAAGTGATGCCTTTTGGCGACCGGACCATTGACCTTCTTATGGTTACTAACCCTGACCAAGACCACTACGGCGGATTTTTAGATGTCCTAAAATCATACGATATATCGTATGTTATAGAACCCGGTACTCGGACGCCGAATAAAAATTATAGGGAGTTTAAGCGAATGGTAAAAGAAGAAGGAGCGAAAGAAATGATGGCCAAGCGCGGAATGAGTATTCCGCTTGGAAATGGCGCACTACTTAAAATAATTTTTCCAGACAGGGATGTTTCCGATATGAGCAGGAACGATGGTTCTATAATCGCCCGCCTTGATTATGGCTCCACGTCCGTGATGTTTACGGGCGACACTACAAAGATTATTGAAGAATACTTGGTGAATAAATATCCGAACGATTTGAAAAGTGATGTGCTCAAGGTCGCTCACCATGGTTCAAAAACCTCAACTGCTAAAAATTTTGTGAAGATGGTAGCGCCCGCTTATGCCGTGATTTCAAACGGCAGAGATAATAGCTATGGCCATCCGCACCAGAATACCCTTAAAACCCTTTCGGAATTTGGGGTGAAAACTTTTAGGACCGACACTTTGGGAACTATTATTTTTCATTTTGATGGGGAAAAGATTAATTTAAAAAAGTAAAAAGCGACCACTTTTAGTGGTCGCTTAGTTTTCAGATTCCTCCAGAGTTTTAGCGATAGCCTCAAATTCAAGGAGGGTTCTTGAGATGCCATCCAGCTCTCTTTTGGACATTTTTTTTGAGAGATGAAGAATTATTTTCTTGATAAGAGCCACGTCAGCTCTTATCTTTTTCAGTGGACTGCGAAGCGAATAAGGCGAGCCATTTTCGCCCAAAAGTCCGCTTTCAAAGAGCGAGAGAACCCTGCCGTGATAGTGGATATCAGCCCAGTATTTTTTTATAAGCTCTTTCTCCACCGTCATTCGGAAAGACCTCAAAGTTTCTTCCATTTGGTTTATTTCACCAAAGATGTGAAGAAGTGAAACCTGACCATCTTTTTTTGCTCTGATGAATTCGGAGACTTCTTTCCGAAATTCAGCGCTACTTTTCCTTGAGATGGCGGATTTTATAGCCCAGCTTAGAAGTTCGTCTTCTTTTAGTCCAATTTCAGATAGTCTGGCTATTTCAACTGCTGAACTATAAGAGATTCCAGCTGACCCACCTTTGACAATTTCACGTATTTTTACAGGTAGGGCGCAGAAACGCAAAGCGTTTCTTATTACTTCCGGAGATCTTCCCACTTTTCTTGCAAAAGATGCGATCGACATTCCTCCGTTTCGTGAATTTGCAATAGCATAAAACTTTTCGTATGCGTAAGCTTGTTCATGAGAAGGAACCGGCATGTGAGTGTTTTCCGAAAACTGGTCATAAAGAACATCCACAGGTTCAGGATTGAAGATGATTCTAGCTTCATAGGGGAAGTTGGCCGCGCCTTTCCGAAGGGCCTCTTTGTATGCTCTAGTTCGTCTTTCGCCTGCGACTAGGACATAGAAGTAGAATTTTTTATCTCCCCTGAACCTTACCGCTTCGTAGCTTTGGATAGAAATATTTGTTGACCACAGGTCATTTATAGTCCTCAAATAAACAACAAACTGTTTTCTATCAAAACGGGCAATAAGGGGAGGATTGATAAATCCATGAAAGGCGATAGACCCTTCAATGTCCTCTATTTCCTCAAATGTTTTCCTCATTTGAGGAAGGATGATAATTTTCTCTACTCTCGGTATTACCCTGTTGGCATACCGAGAAGGGCATTTATGAACACGAATGTGTTCGTCTGACTTTCTGGGCATGCTTTCCTCCTAAATTTGTGTATCTTTAAGTTTTATACAGCAGATGGGTGAATTTCGCAATTGACTAAACTCCCCATTCTTTATTGTAAAGATTTTAGTTTAATGGTTGGTCAATTTGACATATTTTACTCAGGCCTTACTATTAAGTTAGGTTCACTTGATATTCATCTACTAAAAAAGGAGTGGTGGGAATGTCTTCGTATAATGTAGTACTTCAAAGACAAAAGGACGGTTCTTGTTTATGGGCTGTAAAAAAAGGCAAAAAAGTTATCGCCGTCTCCAGTGACCGTTCAGACGCGTATTTAATTGCGGACGCTCTTAATGGTTTGTCGCACCTTGAAAAAGAATACACAATGCTTTCTGAAAGGAAAAAATCGTCCACCCTTAGTAGCTTTGGTAGTAACTTTGATGTGGTTTAAGTTCTTTTTTCTCTAAAAACAAACGACCGCGCTTTCTGAAGCGCGGTCGTTGCTCTTTGCAACCCCTTCTTTCTAGAGCCTTGTCTATTATCTATTTTTATATTATACCAGCTTTCTTGAGTGTCTTATACGCCCCATTCTTGTTTATGGTTTTGATGGCGTTGGTTGAAAGAGTCAGAATCATAGTTTTGTTCAGTTCAGGTATAAAAATCCTCTTTTTTTGGAGGTTTACTTGGCGGCGCCTTTTCCCTGTAGGATTGAATTGAGTGGCGCGGGTTCTATTGCTGTAGCCAC
>CAYGDB010000054.1:0-3325 GCA_964348535.1 uncultured Candidatus Saccharibacteria bacterium | reverse complement strand
TAGCAAAGATATTTTATTAACAGCAAGTGTTCGGATTGAGGGGGTTTTGTAGGTGTTAGGTTCTGACCGGACCTTAATATATCAAGATTAAAAAGTCAATTCATGTCAAAATCAGTTGAATAATGACAAATAACATGTATAATTATAGGCGTTAAGGGGTGCAAAATAAGATTCCAATAAATATAAAATGGCTGAAACGGGTAATATAATAGCTCACATATTCCTCTTCATCTCGCTTTATTTCGAGATTTTTTTACTTGTCAGCTTTATTGAAGGTCGCGACTTTGAAAAGAAAAATAAAGAAACTGAAATCAAAGAATCCAATGTCAAAAAAAGCTACCCGAGCGTTACAGTCATCGTGCCTGTTTTTAATGAAGAAAAAACTCTGGCTAAAACAATTTATTCCCTGCTCTCGCTTGATTACCCCAAACAATTACTTTCTATTTTCATAGTTGATGACGGATCAAAAGACAATACTTGGCGGGAGATGCAAAGGTTTAAAGACAACCCCGTTATTTCTATCTTTAAAAAAGATAACGGTGGCAAATACACGGCCCTTAATCTTGGGATTGAGAAGAGCACATCAGATATTGTAGGATGTCTTGACGCAGATTCAACAGTTGATCCGTCAGCCTTAAAACAAATAGTGAAACGTTTTGAAAATAAAGAAGTATATGCGGTAACACCAAGTATTCAGATTCATAATCCAAAAAATATAATTGAATTGATTCAAACAGCGGAATACACATTCAGCGCTTTCATCAGAAGAGTGTTTTCATTTCTTGGAAGCATCTATATAACACCCGGACCATTTTCTTTTTTCCGCAGAGGAGTCTTTAGCAAAATAGGACCGTATAAACACGCCCACAATACAGAAGACCTTGAAATAGGTTTAAGAATGCAAAAAAATCATCTGAAAATAATAAATGCTTATGATGCTTACGTCTACACCATAGCCCCTAAAACACTAAAAGCGCTATACAAACAACGTGTCAGGTGGATCCATGGTTTTCTTGAAAACGCCAAGGATTACAGATCTCTTTTCTTTAAACCTCAATACGGACACTTGAGCATGTTCATTCTTCCGACAGCGACGCTCTCAATTTTTAGCTCGCTTTATTTCACAGGATTTGTGATTTGGAATACCCTAATTTTCATTGGTAACAAAATTATTGAATTTTCAGCTGTTGGACTTGGTCTGGTAACCCAACCCCCCCAATTTGATTTATTCTTTTTAAAATCAAGTTCAATTTTCATCTTGACGATAATTCTGATAACAATGACCATTTCTCTGATACTTACCGGAAAACATATCTTAAAAAGAAAAGTTAGAATCTCAAAAGATATACTTTATTTCATATTTTTTTACAGTTTCATAGCGCCGTTATGGCTCGCCAAATCCGTCTATAACGCCGCCCTTTCCAAAAAAACTTCATGGCGTTAATTATAAATATAATATGAATGTTTTTGACTGGAAAAAATACGCTATTGTCTTTGGCATTACTCTTCTTATATTCGGCACCGCTCTTTATATAAGCAACTTTGCCAACCAAAAACGTCTTCAGGAAATTCAATCCATAGAAGACAAGATCGCCATTGATATCCTCTCTTCCGAAACCCAGTTTAGCCTTTTGGCTGAGAGCTCATGCGCTGACGTCAATAACTTGGTGCTTTCCGAAGAACTAAATTCACTTTCAGAAAAACTTTCTTTTACCGAGAATAATCTCGGGACAGACAATATAGAAGTTGTTAAGTTAAAACGCTACTATTCTTTGCTTCAGATAAAAGATTATCTGCTGATGAAAAAAGTAAGGGAGAAATGCGGACTTAAACCATTGGTTATTTTGTATTTTTACTCAAATGCCGGTGATTGTGACGAATGCGAAAAACTTGGATACGTTCTTACTTTTCTTAGAAATGAATACCCTGAATTAAGAGTGTATGCTTTTGACTACAATCTGGACCTGTCCGCCTTACAAACATTAAAATCGGTTCTAAAGATTAAAAACCAATTACCAGCAATCGTCATAAATGATACGTCTTACTACGGCTTTAAAGATATAGAAGAATTTGAAAAGATTATTCCGGAGCTTAAAACCCTCCGTCTAAAAGCCGAAAAAGAAAAATCCGCCACTTCCACAAGGCCCACATCAACTGAGAAAAAATAAAAAAAACTCGCGACTTAGTATTTAAAATTTAGTCGCGCGTTGGTCCCAGATTAGAGTTGGTCTCATTTAAGGTCCTCATCATTGAAATACCCCCTCCATTCTTCTCCCTGTTTTATCCGCATCTCAATCCAGTCCATGTGCCAACAATGAAGCCAGCTGTTTCTGGATAATCCTCGGAGTCCGTCACTATGGTCAATCAGAATCCAAACTTCCCCAGATTCTTTAAAGACTTGGAGGGCTTCTACTTTACACGGCTCTAAAAAGCCAGCAGATGACCCTGTTCCAAAATCTTTTACCTTGACCTTTTTGGGCACTTTTATTTCAATTTCAATGACCGACTTAAGTCTTGGAAAAGTGTTCATTTTTCCATCCTTTCTTTGAGTTGCCATCTAACATTAAAATACTGGGAAATTGGCAAATCCGCAAGCCTTGCCAGCCTTCGATAACAGATCGCCACTTTAACGAAGAAAAAATTAAAAACTAAGAAATGTCGTCCTTTGTGGCGTCAGTTGTAATCATCTCTCCTTTTTTGATGTCTCGTAAGGCTATATCGAATTGCTTAATAAGATCTTGATGAGTATTCGGACTCGCTGAATGATTCACATATCGTTCTGGTTCGGAGTAGAGATTAATAGTACCCCAATGAGTATGGGTAAACATTTTTTCGTTCTCTCTAAGATTTTTAAATTCTTCCTCGGTAAGGGATTTGAGATTATATTTAATAACAACTTCACCTTTCTTAAAATCCCTATTAGCGCAGACTCCCTTTCCTGCCAGGTTCCCCTTGCCTATAAGTACATCTTTCATAAAAATACTGAAAATATTTTGCTTCTACGCACAACTAACTTAAGAACCAATTCCATGGAGTGTCTTTGCAACTTCACTCAAACCCACTTTATCAAAAATTCCTGACCAACGGAAGCCCTCCTCCCGCGCTGGCCTAGCCACACATTCTATGGAGCCGCCTCCCAGATTTGAACTGACGACATCCACTTTACAAAAGTGTTGCTCTGGTACTGAGATATTTTTGCGGGAGCCGCCTCCCAGATTCGAACTGGGGACCTTCACTTTACAAAAGTGGCGCTCTGGTACTGAGATATTTTTGCGGGAGCCGCCTCCCAGATTCGAACTGGGGACCTTCACTTTACAAAAGTGTT
>CAYGDB010000053.1:0-3481 GCA_964348535.1 uncultured Candidatus Saccharibacteria bacterium | reverse complement strand
GTTGCTTGATTCTAAAATTTTTGATAACATACAACCATATGACTTCCCAACCAAAACAACCGAAAAATCTCCCACTGAAATCTCGTGTTTTGAACGCTAATGCCTCAAATAGCCAACAGGTGCAAAATTACCAAAAGCAAGCTGTTGAAAAGGCAAAAAAGGACATTGAGAAGATTGAGGACGATATAAAACAACTGGAACAAACCCAGTAATTTTGCATATGGAAAATTTTGAATTAAAAAAACAAATTGAGCAAGCAAATGATCCTGAAGTATTGAAGCAAACTTTGTTTGCTCTTTTGGATAAGATTGGAAGTTTGGAAACTCGCTTTGCCAGTTTAGATAAAGGAGCGGAAGGAAACGAAAATAAAACAGCTGTCATTGCTGAAAAACGTGAACGATTGGAACGAATTCGCCACGGTCTTACCGAATTAAATGACAGAATGCAAAGACCGTATGTTGTTTCTGCTGAATTGCAAGCGGTGAAAGAAGTTTTGGATGTGCTTGCGGAAGCTGGCGAATGCAATTCTGTGATTTTGGAAGGTGAACCCGGAACTGGAAAAACCCAATGGGCATATTCCGAAGTCGGACAAGAATTGCAAGAAGGCAAGGAAGTGGCTTTAATCCATGTGCGTGTAAAAGACACCATGCGGGCGCAAGATTTGCTCTATAGCATTGATGATGTACGCCGCTTAAGCGATGCTCAAGCACAGGCACAAGTGCCAGAGCAAATCCGGCAAGAGGCCGCTGTTTGGAAACAAAAAATTCTTTCAGGCGAGACAAATCCTGCGGACGATAAAGAATATTCTGCTTTCAAGGCGAAAATGTCCGCAATCACTGAACTTGGAGAAACAGCGAAAGATTTGGATTATATAAATTATGTTGATTTAGGCCCGCTCGGCGAGGCAATTTATCAGTCAGGTAAAGGTAAGAGAGTGTATTTGCTAATTGACGAAATAGAAAAAGGACGCGAGGAATTAATGACTGGTATTTTAGATGAAATAGAAAACCTTACTTTTACTATTGGCGAAACGGGGACAGTTGTAAAAGGCGACAAGAAAAATTTAAGAATTGTTATCACCACAAATACCGAGGACTCCGACAAAATTCCTCCGTCGTTTCGCCGACGCAGTTTGTACCACTTTGTTGATTATCCGAGCAGGTCAGATATGGCACAGATTATTGATTTGAATTTTCCAGATATACAAAAAGATTTATTAAATTATGCGGTGTCAGTTTTTTATCAATATCACGAAAATAAAGATGTTCAAAAGAAACCGTCAACACCGGAATTGTTAGCGTGGATTCGTGTTTTGACAAAAGAATTTGATGGCACAATTCCCGATAATGTACCGCATAAAGAAATTTTGTTGAAATATCAAGAAGACCAAGATTTGGACATTGGCAGGATAAATGTTGAAGCACAAGCGGAAGCTGAAAAACAAGAAGGAGAAGTGCCTCACTATGTCCATAAGGCGCTACAAGGTGAAAAAATTTATCACATTAAAGACAGCATAAATTCTCAACACGAACAGGAAAGATTTGCCGAATTTTTTGCGAATTTGCAAAATGAGGGCGTAAATTATGTAACACCGCATTTTGAAGAACAATATGATAATAGATCAGGAGATTATGTGCAGAAATGCACTCGCAGTTTCCAAATAATTCTTCCAGGTGTTGAGAATTTAGGTAATGGATATTATGCAGTGCCAGATGATAAACTTTCTTTGTTGGGAAAAGTCTTAGATACTCAAACCGAAGTATTGCCTGCTGGTCAAAAATTTTCTTCTGTTTCAGAAAAAAGTAAAAATATGACAAAAGGCAGAGTTATTGTGGGCGGAAATGAATATGAGGGTTATATGGTTGAGGACGGCAGGGTGATAATCAATAAGCCCTATGAATAATTATGAGCGAACGATTTCACAAATCAGAATTCATTCCGCCCGAAGAAAGAAATTTACACCAACTCCATGGCAAAACTCTTAAAGAGGTTATAGAATATCTTGAAGGGATAGAAACAGACGAGGAACTTTCTATTCGAGGCGAACCAGTTGAGCAAATCGAACAAGCTGCGATTTTTGATGGCTTTTTGAGCTTATTGCGTGAAAAAGGAGTGCGAGTTTCTACTCCTGAATGGATGCAATTTTTGACTGTCATTGAAAAAAAGACGAGTCCAAAAGAATTAAAAGAATTGGTGAGTACAAATGAATTATTAAATAAGGTTCGGCTTTTTGCAAAGACAACGCTTGTGAAAGACAAAGCGGACGAGTCCGCTTTTCATGAAGCGTTTGACGAGTATTTTGAATTGGCGGCGAAAGTTTATAATCGTGAACTTGAAAATCAAGAAGCGGAAGAAAAAAAGAAGCAAGAAGCTCAAAAAGATGAGACAACCGAGGGTGAGCAACCAGATATCAAAGAAAAGTTGGGAATAAAAGAAGTTGATGAAAATTTGAACCCGCCAGAAGGTGAACATAAAGACGACGAGCAGGTACATGGCGGGAAAAAAGACCAACATAATGATATTTTGCGGAAAGCCGATCTTGCGAAACAGGGCGGTGGAAATAAAAAAGAAGGACCCAAAGGCGAGGGAGATAAAGGGCAACCAAGCGAAGGTAATGGCAAAGAAGGTGAAGCTGGACATGGTGAGGGCGAGAAAGGTGAAGCGGGAAAAGGAAAATCAATTTATGCGGAACGAGTCGGCGAGCAAGCGATTGTTCACGAAGGTGAGCGAGTTAGTAAAGAAGAAATCGCGACGCGTAAAGAAAGAGTTGGAAAAGTTGATCGCCGAACGCGCTATGAAGTTAGACCAGACAAGGCAAGTATGCGCGAAGTTATCAGAAACATCCGCCGTATTATTACCGATGTTTCAGAAATAAAAAGTGGAACGGTTGATATAAAGCGTACTACTGGAAACTTTGCGCGTCGCGATTTTCGTTTTGATTATGAAAAAGAGCGAGAGAAACAACCCGAAATAGTTTTGTTTATTGATGTTGGCGGACCAGTTGACGAATGGAGTCCCCTCGTCAACGAAGTTGCTGAGGCAATGACCGAAGGTTTGACGAAGTTGGAAGTATATCTTTTTCATAACAATTTGTACGGATATGTTTGGAAGCCAGACCCAAAAAATCTGCTTGCCTCAAGTTATGCCAAACCGGATTCCTTGATTGATGTTAAGAAAGTTGTTAAGCACCGAAAAAAAGTCATAATCTACGGCGATGCAGAAATGTCTTATTCTGAATTTGAAGGCGACGGTTGGCCACCGAGTGGCAACGACGAGCGAGTTAGGCAGTTTGGTATGGGTGGTGATGAATGTTTAAGTTTTATCAAAAAAAGAGCGGACTCTGTTGTTTGGATAAATCCGGTATTTAAAAAAGAATGGGAAGAACGAGACGATTCGGGAACAATACACGCCGCCAAAGCGATTGTCCCAATGCACGATTTGACTGTCGGTGGTGTTGAAGATGCAATCAAGGAATTGATGA
>CAYGDB010000052.1:0-3770 GCA_964348535.1 uncultured Candidatus Saccharibacteria bacterium | reverse complement strand
CTGCTGATTTTTTGCTATTCTCGGCTCGTCAGCCTGCGAAATGTCTCACAAAAACTGCGCCTGCGACAAGTTTCGTAACTCAAAGTACTTTAACACTACAGGGAAAATAATCCACACATAAAATCTATCAGATTCGATAACCGTCTTAAACTAGAATCTTGGTTGTAATCCTCGCAAAGCGGTTTCAAACAATTTTACCTTACTCAAAATAAGCGTCTTGAGCGCTCTCACTTCCAAGAGATTCGAGTATGAACCCCTGTGTTATACCAAGAGTGAAGCAGTCTATCTTTGTGTAACGAATATTGGCCTGGGGAGTTCGGGGAAGGATCGTTTATTAAATATGAGTCGCCTTCTTTGCCGACAACAACGATCGCGTGATTCCCTTCACCCGCAGCGGGTTTCAGATGTAATCCCTTGTTCCTTACCGCGCCGAGAATCACAGGAACTTTCTTGCTGAGATATTCATCTAATAAACCTAGCCCAGGAAGCGTGGACGAATACATTCCTCCTGTTTTTATATATTTGATATCGAGCGCAAGCTTCTCTCTGCGATATGCGTTCTTTTCATCTTCCGGTGTTTCTGTGAGAGCCTTTTCAAAAAGAAACAAATCTTTCTCGGTCTTGTTCTCAATCTCAGGACTGAGCACACCGAGATCATGATGTGCAAAAAGTGTCTGATAACCACGCCTACTCATAAATATCGCTGGGCCTTGATTATGCACCCCGCCATCGAGGAGATATGGGTCCATCTCTTTAAGAAGTTCATCATATTCAAGCTTGTCGTTGAAATAATGAAGTACCATCAAAAGTGTGGCCACCTGACAGTGATATGAACCTGCCTGTTGTTGAATTAAAGGAACTTCCAATTTCATAATCTTATTATACGCCTTAATATTAATTAAATAAGGTTACTGTTTGCAATCTGGTTCTTTCTGCTACTTCTTCAATACTTTCTTCTTCTCACTTTTCTTCTCACTTTTTGGTTGAAATTTTCCGCCCAGGGAATAAGTTTCCATCGCTTTGACGAGAAGTTCAAGCTTGGCGTTAATGGATTCCAATTGCTTTACAACAACATCATTACCCGTACCACTTTTAAAATGAGAATCTCTGGAATCTGAACGGGACGGAGAAAAATCTCTCTTGGAAAATCTATCACCCCCACCCGCACGCTCCACCCCAGCACCTTCCCCTTTATTTAGAAAACAATCCTTGCAATAGACAGGCTTTCCCGATATCGGACGAAATGGTACTTCACATGTTTTGCCACAATCGGCGCAAGTTGCCTTGTGAAGGGTTACTGGCGCGCTTGACCTACCTCCCCCTCTCTCCCCTCCGCCTCCTCTCTTTTCCCAAACTTTTTTACCAAAAGACCTGCCTTCCCCCCGGTTATTGTTTCGGTTATTGTTGAAATTTGCCATATATACGGAGTCTGTATCTTTTTAAGCGAAATAGCAAGTTAAATAAAGCTCCAAAACAAAGCTCCACCCTTTTGCAAAGGGTGGAGCTTTGTTAATTTTCTAGATAGAAAGTTGGCGAAAGTAGATAGTCGAAAGAATTGTGAGTAAGGTCATCGTGGCAGCTAGTCCATTACTACCCATGATGAACCGATCACGCGTAAAGAATCCGTGCAACGAAAAACCACCTTGAACGAAAAACATGATTGAAAAAAAGACTAGAGAAAGACCGGCAGTTTGACCGGTTTGCCAAATTTGCAAAAGTTGCGGAACTATCATCAGCGGGTTAACTATGCTTATAAGCCAGATAATCCGTGTCCAGCCTATTTTTTGAACCATATCTTCTCGTGTCATATAGATAAAAATATTTTATATTAAAAAAATAATCATAACAAGGTTTAACCTTGTTTCATTTCTGTAAATACGACAAATGCGACACTCCTCCAAAATCTCGGATCGGGGTTTACCCCGTTGACCCGATTGACGGACTACTCTACCGAAAATGTAAACATCATTCCCGCTTCAAGATGCTCCGCAATATGGCAATGTGCCATCCACACACCCGGGTTTGAAGTGTCGAGAATTATGTCCACGGTTTCCCCGACCTTCACCAATACCGTGTCTTTCCATACAAGATTGTAAGTCTGCTGGATGCCGTCGCGTGCAACCACGAGAAATCGCTGTCCGTGGAAGTGGATAGGGTGCTGCATCGGATGAGCCGATTTTGGATCGTTGAAGATACGGATCTTAACCGGCTCGCCCCTTTTAAAGGTCCAGTCAATGTCCATACCCTTCTTGCCGGTGTCTTGATCAATGATGCGCCATTTGACCATATCAGCATTCGACATCTCATTCATCATTTGCATGTCGGTGTCCTCCCACTCGATGCCGCCTTCTGGGACTCCGCCCATCATGCCGCTTCCACCCATCGTGGTGCCGTCCGACATCATGTGACCTCCCGTGTTGCTCATCATTTCTCCCATCATGTCTACTGAAAGGGCAATGCGTTTGTCGGGCATTGTATTGAACAGCGCACGGAATGGATCAATGCTCGCGATTGTCTCGGTGTTCGAACGAAGCGCTACGAACTCGGTGGCATATGATTTTGCCACGGAATCGCTCGAAACAACGATGTTGCCAAGCGTGTATGTTTTGTTTGGTGTTTTGTTTTGCAACGCGTACGTTCCTACTTTATCAAAAAGAACTTCGACGATAGCCCGCTCGGATGGTCCGAGTAAAATACTGTCTGTCCGACTCTCTTTCTCGTATGCACCGCCATCGGAACCGACAAGTTTCATTCTCGCGCCTTCAATCGCAAAATTAAACGGACGAGTGTTCGCGACGTTCGTGATGTAGAAGCGGACTATTTCACCCTTCTTTACGTTGAGTTGGTAGTTCGTTTCGCCATTTACAAACATAACGTTTCCAAAGCGACCCATAAGAGCGTGATCTGCTCTCTTTTCACTCAAGTTTATTTTGCCGTTTTCTATCAGAATATCGTCAAGTGCAAGCGACACTTCTTGATTCACAGCCACGTATTTCGGGTCGGAAGAAACGACAAGATAGTTTCCATAAAGTCCGAGTTCCTGCTGATAATCCTCACGGACGTGCGGGTGATACCAGTAAACGCCAACATCTGGAAATTTGAGTTTATAAGAAAAAGTTTCCCCCGGCTTCATTTCTTCCTGGCTTGTTTGTGAACCATCAAACGCGTTGTCCATACGGACACCGTGCGAGTGAAGAAGTGTGTTCATGCCGAGCTCGTTCTTGAAGTTGATAGTAACTTCCGCCCCTTGTGGAATTTTTAAAAGCGGTCCGGGAATCGAGCCGTTGTATGCGAGCATTTTATACTCTGTGCCATTGATTTTTTTTGTAACGGCGCTTGCAACCAGGTCATAAGTATCGCCATTTTTCAGTTCGACGATTTGTGACGTTTGTGCATCCGGAACAGAGGAAAGATTTTGAGTTTGAGAAAGATACCATAAGCCAAAAATAAGAACGGCCGTAATGCAAAGAGCGATATAATTTTTCTTCATAAACACTATTTTAA
The DNA here is from genome assembly GCA_964348535.1 of uncultured Candidatus Saccharibacteria bacterium. Taxonomy (GTDB): domain Bacteria; phylum Patescibacteriota; class Minisyncoccia; order Phycocordibacterales; family JAKFXT01; genus JBGPJO01. The sequence continues at coordinate 266 of CAYGDB010000052.1, read as the reverse complement.
CAAAAATTATATCAAGTTTAATTTTTTCTGTCGCGTCCAACCTTTAATTTCTCTTTCACGTCTTCGCGCTTCAAGAAGTGTAGGGAATTCTTCTTTATATTTTAATATAACAGGTCTACGTATTTTAGTATAATGCGCGCCCCACTTTGAATCGTTATGTTGCTCTAAACGTCTTTCAAGGTTATTTGTGCAACCCACATATAAAGATTTGTGGTCTAATACCCTTTTTGGGAGGCTACCTTTCTCCCCCAAGTATTTCTTGAATC
>CAYGDB010000051.1:0-3814 GCA_964348535.1 uncultured Candidatus Saccharibacteria bacterium | reverse complement strand
ATAGGGCTTCCCTGCCCGAAGTGCTACATCGTTGCAGGCGGGCGCCCTCTAGCCCTCGGCAGACCTCGGTCACCCCAAACTGGGAAACAAGTGTTTCCCCGACCCCTTTTCCGTCCGACTCCCCTGGTATCACAAAACTTAAAACCCCGGGACAAGCCCAGGGTTTCAAGTTTCACAGTAGCCCCAAGGGGAGTCGGACCCCTCTTTCTTGGATGAGAACCAAGTGTCCTAGCCGATAGACGATGGGGCCAGAAACTAGCTTTTAGCTTCGTTAGCTTCCTAGCTTTTGAAACTGGCAGGAGTGGTAGGAATCGAACCTACGCAAGCGGATTTGGAGGCCGCTGTACTACCATTATACGACACTCCCATGCCGCAATATTGTACCACAAGCTACCAAAAACCGAGAACTATTTGCTCTCGGTATGGGTAGTGTTTTTCTTGCAGAATTTGCAGTACTTGGAGAGCGAAAGCTTTTCTTTCACCTTCTTCTTATTACGCTTGGTATAGTGCGTAATCCGGCTACAAGCACTACACTTGAGCTTGGCCATGTTGTCTTTGATCATTCCCATACCCGTGTGCCCTTAGAGATAGAGTAAATATAAAGCCTTTCCACTGTACGTGAAAATGTCATTTTCGTCAATCCCGCACCATTTCTATGAAGCAATGTGGATATAGCTTATCTCAGCCGAAGGCGGCTACGCCTTACAATTCACTTAAAGTAGAATCTTCCGCGGAAATGGTGCGGAATCAACACTGAGCCGTTGATCGGGATTGAACCGATGACCTCGTCCTTCACTTCTACCTCTTCTTCTTGTTCCAACAGTATACAAGAGGGTTAGACTGTATCTTCAGCGTACCGCGAAGGCGGGTTAGCTGCCCTTGTCAGTCGTTCGGGCGTCCAAATAATTATAGGGCGCCACGGTCTTGGCTCTGTCGAGCTATTAACCGTAATTCGGGTTTCAGAAAAGGATTTCCCCTTCTCCGGGCAAGAGTCTCTGTGACTCACCAAGGACGTGCTCTACCAACTGAGCTACAACGGCTTGTTTTACTTCTTCAAACCTTTTTTCCAAACATCTGTCTTCAATAATTTAACGAGAATGTCTCGTAATTTCCTATTATGGAAATAAACAGTAACCACACCATACTTCGTCTTGTTCCTGTATGTACCAAGAGAACGATATGGAGTAATGGTTACCTTGTAAAATTGGGACTTCTCTATTGTAAGGGTTTTTGACCAAAAGTCCAGGCCTTGCGCTTCTGACATATCAGAAAATATCTGTAGTCCGAATTTTAACTGACTTCGCTTCAATCCAAATATTTTCTCCAAAAACACGATAAAGGTTTCTATAAGAGCTGGGTCAGTATTCCCCAAGCGCACTGATGTTTTATTGGCCTTCGTTCCCTCGCCCCAATAGAGACCTATTCCTAAGCCAAAAAGCACAGCCTTTTCAAAAGAGCCTGGCTTTTTGAAAAGAAATGGATCGCCATTTGGATTATTTTTCAAGTAGACAGCGTCGGAAATTGAACGGGTCTTAATTTGATACTTCTTAATCCAGTACTGTATTCCACTTACAGAACAACACAAAAGATCTGCTATTTCTTGCATTGATTTCCCTTCGTTGGAATACAGTTGTTCAAGTTTTTTCTTTGGTATCATACGGTAATGATACCATATATTAGTTGAGTAAGTCCATAATAGTATATATGTATACTAAAATTTCAGTAAAGAGAATCCGGAAACAGTAAAAAGAAAGCAAAATGGACTCGGTTTTGCGAAAACTATTTTCTGGGGAAAAGGATTTCGTAAAACCGAGACTGATTTTTCAAAAAGGATTTTTGGAATTGGTTTCCGCCCCGCAGGAGGGGTCTGGGGAGGAATGCGGGGCGGATCCTTTTTTGGATTTTTGGCGGGCGGGCATTAAGAAAAGAAATACCAAATATTGAAATCTCGGCAAAGCCGAGATACAAGTTTTGTATTGTGCTTGGCCCATCCACCCGTTCGCGCACAAAGCCATACCATTTTTAGGAAATATTATAAAATGGTGTAGCTTGCTCCCTTATGCATCTCTAGTTTCAATATATTTTTCCCAAAGCTTTTGGAATTCAAGTGAAGATTCTTTTAGTTCTTCAAATGTTCCAGAGGCAATTATTTTTCCATTATCAAAAAAATAAACTGCGTCAAAAAGAGACAACAGGTGAAGTCTGTGAACAGATGCAATAATTGTCTGTTTAGGAAAAGCTTCAAAAATGTTCTTAAAAATTTCTAACTCATTTTGAAAATCCACACTACTTGTCGGCTCATCCATAAGGATAATATCTTTATCAACTGAGGCCAAAAGACCTCTTGTAAGAGCAAGTCGTTGCTTCTCACCACCACTTAAATTAACCCCTTTTTCTACGATTGAAGCTTCCAGTTTTTTGGGCAGACGATCAATAACTTGGGTCATACGAGCCATGTCTGTAAAAACTCGAATATGCTCATCTGTATATTCCACTCCTAATGTAATATTTTCTCTTATGGTTGTTGCAAATATTTCTGGGTCTTGAGGAATTAAAGAAATAGATTCGCTGATTGCTCCAAAGCCTTTTGATGTCGGTTTTCCGTTCACAAAAAGATTAAGTGATTTAGGATGATAGAGATCGCGTAAAATTCTCAAGAATGTGCTTTTTCCACCTCCACTTTCTCCGATAAGTGCAATTCTTTCTCCGCTCTTGATACTCAAAGCGATATTATCCAAATGAAGATCTGCTCCTTCTTCGGGATGATAAGAAAAGGATAATTTTTCAATCTCAAGTGATGACCATTCTTTTGGAAGATGTTTCTTGCCCGCTAAAACTATTTGTCGAAAATCTTTTGAAAGTTCTTCTGTATTACTAACTGATGCTCTGTAACGAACAATATCGTTGTATAGATATGCAAACTTAAAGAATGTATCACGAATTTGGTTCGCATATCCGTAAAGTATATAAACTGTTCCCACAAGAATTATTCCAGAAGAAACATTGGAAAAAAGATAAATGCTAACGACCGCAATAACTGCAATGCGTCCAAAAATTGAAGCAGAAAACCACTTACACTCGTTAATTTTATTATTCAAGTGAAATCTATCGAGTGGTTTTTTAATAAAAATATCTATCGATTTTAGAACGAGAGTCTCTACACGAAGAATAATGACTGTCGTTACATTACTTAGTGCATCAAAAATTTTAGCAGAAATGCTATTTTCTATTTGATTTACAATCTTGTATCCAGGAATAAGTCTTTTATCAAATAGTGTTAAAACATAAAAAGTAAAAAGACTAATCACTAAAGCGGCACCGCCTGAAAGTAAATCAAAAATAAACATTGCCACAAAGGCAGTGGTCAAACTAATAATTCCTTGAATTATTTCAAATGTTCTTTCTGAAAAACTAAATAGGGCCGTTGTTCCTTTCTCAATTTTATCAATCGTATCTCCAGAATGATGATCAGTATGCCACTCTATTGGCAAAGCCATCGTTCCACCTAAAAGGTAATTTTTATAATTTCTTCTGACAAAAAATGCGTTGCGATTTTCTATAACTCTTGATGGTCCATGCATAGCCCAAAAACCTAGCTCAAGAAAAAATAATAGGCTTAAAATTAAAAGCAAGTGGGGCAAAGCCTCTCTTGTTACCCCTTCCGTTTGGATTGTATTTAAGAAAAGTCCAACAATCAAAGGCTCAAGAGCTAAAAGTAGCGTTGCGAAAATTGATAAGGCAATATAAAAAACGACATTCTTTCGGTTGCCCTTAGAATATCCCCACATTTTTTGAAAAAGATAAATTAATGGAT
>CAYGDB010000050.1:0-3938 GCA_964348535.1 uncultured Candidatus Saccharibacteria bacterium | reverse complement strand
CTCGCATATCGAACTTGGAAGGTTCGCATTCTACCATTAAATTATACCCGCTTTATAAACCTATCCGCATCCGCCACTATAGCAAAAGAAGTTAGAAAACGGAATTATTACCTGCTATCATTGCCAGATGAGATTTATCTTAAATATATTGAGTAAAATCGTAGCCTTCGTCTTTCTGGGGCTAATCTTATTCGGCCTGCCATTTCTCCCCCCTTACATAAAGAAAACTGCAGAGCCCATTTCTTACCAAACATCTTCTGCCACAACCACCCCTGCAGAAATTTTAGAAAAATTTATACCTTCCATGACTCCGCCAACCTCTGACATTGTTGAATCGGTAAAAAATAAAATAAAAGAAACAGTAACTTCAGAATCAACTTTAAAACCCCAACCCGATGTCATTCCCACAGTATTAAACCAAATAAACATTTCCGCCCTCAATACCAAAGTGCGAGAATCTGTTGTAAATATCATTTGCTCTACTAATTTTAGTCCGTTTAAAATAACCACCTCAACTGGAGTCATAATTGATTCAAGAGGAGTTATCCTAACAAACGCCCACGCTGCCCAGTATTTTTTACTGAAAAATTATGCAGGTTCAAATTCAATTGACTGTGTCATACGCTCAGGAAGTCCGGCCCGTCCAAATTATCGCGGTGAACTCATTTTCATTTCTCCGGAGTGGATAGAAAAAAATAGGAACAACCTAAAAGAAGAAACCCCGCTTGGCACGGGAGAAAACGACTTCGCTCTTATCTTAATTAATAAAAAAATTAACGGTGAGAAAATAACGGGAAAGTTTCCGGCTCTTGAAATAGAAACCGCGGATTCAAACATTGACCTAGAAAAAAGAGTTGACCATATTGTGGCAGGATACCCAGCGGGGTTTTTAGGAGGGGCGACCATTGAGCGCGACCTCTATATCGCCTCGGCCGTGTCGCGGATACAAGAGATATTCACTTTTCAAGAAACAACGGTTGATTTAGTTTCACTCGGTGGAAATGTTGTAGCCCAAAAAGGTTCCTCCGGTGGTCCCGTTTTTTCTTCGGATAAAAATAGGTTGGTGGGACTTATAGTAACGACAACGGATGCCAAAACAACAGGCGAACGCGATTTAAGAGCCATCACTCTATCACACGTAGACAGAAGCCTGAGTGATTCAACCGGCAAAGGAATAAAGGCGTATCTTTCAGCAAACCTTGATGAAACGCTTTCACTGTTTAACAAAAATAGTTATCCTCAACTTTCTCAAATTTTAAAAGAAGTTCTTTCTAAATAACCCTGAATTACGAAACTCGTCGCAGGTGCAGTTTTTGTGAAACATTTTGCAGGCTGACGAGCCGAGAATAGCAAAAAAAATCAGCAGATTTTTATGCGTGTCGAGCAAAAACTTGCGCCAAGAAAGAGTTTTGTAATTCACAGTAAATAAAGAAGCTGAAGAGTAAATCTAAATAAGAATGATGACGAAAACTTTCAAATCTTCCTCAATTCTTAATCTATGATTTCCGATGATTTTTCCGGCTTCTCTTCAAGGTCAAGGCAGGTGGAGTTGATGCAATAACGTTTGCCAGAGTCTGTCGGACCATCTTCAAACATATGCCCGAGATGTGAACCGCATTTGGCGCAAAGAACTTCTGTTCTATTCATTCCATAAGAAATATCATGTTTAAATTCAACAGCGCCCGGTATAGCATCGTCAAAACTCGGCCAGCCGGTGCCGGAATCAAATTTGGTATCGGAAGAAAAAAGTTGATTACCGCAAGCGGCGCAAGAATACATCCCGTTTCTTTTCTCGTGAACATATTTTCCGCTGAAAGGCGCCTCCGTTCCCTTCTCCCGAAGAATTTTATATTCTTCTGGAGTAAGTGTCTTTCTCCACTCTTCTTCGCTTGATGGCATTTCTTTTTTCTCCATTCAAATAGATATTATTTACAAACCATAAGATACTAGAACTATATCAAAATTTCAGTGGTCATCACAAGATTAATTCTGAAAACTTTTGCTTCACTTTTTCAAGTTTTGGATTTATAACAAGTTCGCAATAGGGATTGTTTTTATTATTGGCAAAATAATCTTTGTGATAATTTTCGGCTTCATAAAATTTTACAAGTGGTTTTACTTCCGTCACGATGGGACTTCCCTCTTTGCTTGAGTTGTTAATTTCAGAAATGAAATTTTCTGCTTGTTCTTTTTGTTCTTCGGTTGTATAAAAAATTACCGAACGATATTGAGTGCCAATATCATTTCCTTGGCGATTTATTGTGGTCGGGTCATGACTAGCAAAAAATACCGTCAGAAGGTCTTTATATAAAATTTTACTTGAGTCATATTCAATGCGTATTACTTCAGCGTGTCCGGTATTTCCACTTGAAACTGAATCATAAGTGGGATTTTCTCCGTTAGCCGACGAATTTCCTCCAGCGTATCCCGGCAATACGGAGCAAACCCCTTTCAGCATTTTAAAAACCGCCTCTACGCACCAAAAGCATCCCCCACCGAATACCGCTATTTCTTTATTATTTTTTGTATCCATAAATTATTTTCAGATTTTTTCAAAAATAAAGTTTAAATATTTTTTGCCGCTTGGCTTAAATTCTTGGAAATAGATTAATTTAAAACCGCTACCACCAAGTAACTTTTCCACTTCTTCTTTTTTATAGTAACTAAACCATCTTGGTTTTTTTATATCAGAACTTTCTCTATATGATTCAGCATCACCTTCTATAAGCCCTAAAGCTAAAACTCCTTTGGGTTTTAAAACACGATTAATTTCACAAAGCGATATGCCCACTTCCGCTTTTGGAACATGAAGCAAGGAAGTATAGGCCCAAACTCCATCAAATTCCACATTCTGAAATGGAAGTGAATTAAAATCTCCTATCACAGAATTCAATCCGCGTTCTGTTGAAAATTTAATCATCACCTCGGACGCATCTAAACAAATTACATCCGCGCCGGCATCTTTAAGTATGAGGCCATCTCTGCCGGGACCACTTCCAACATTTAAAACTTTCATTTCTCTTTTTAATTCAAGAAACTTATCAAAAAATGTTTTTGGAAATTGCTCCCAAAAATCAGCCGTTTCAGTATCATATTCTTTTGCAAAATCATTGTATGTTTGAATTGTTTTTTCATCCATAAGTTATTTTGAATTAGCCAACCAACACTTGTCCTATTCAGTAACAGAAAAATTTTGTCCCGTAATGCCACTCGCTTCGTCTGAAGCCAGAAAAATTATTTTTTTAGCTACCGCTTCTGGTTCAATAAATTTGTGACTAGGCCTATTTATTAACGCTTCCCCGATTTCTTCTTTGGAAGCTGTAAGCCAATATCCAGCATTTGTCGCTGATGGAGAAATTGAATTAGCTCTACCGAATGGTAACAAAAACTTCGCATACGCTTGAGTTACATTTATTACTCCGGCTTTTGCGGCGGCATACGAAATAGCATCATACTGACCGTCTAAGCCATGTCTTGAAGAAATGTTGGCCATAACTCCATTTTTCTGTTTCTGAAATACTTCTATCGCGTACTTTGAAACACTCATCACTGATACGAGATTCTGTTGTAAAGATTTTAACCAAATATCAGATGCTCCGTTCCATTCATCCCCATCTATATATCTTCCTGCGTTATTTATTAAAACATCTATTTTCCCAAATTCTTTCATTACTTCTTCAATGACATTTTTTGCCTCATTTTCATTAACTAAGTCCGCTTGAATCGCAAAGGCTCTTTGTCCCATTTCTTTAATCTTTTCTACCACCTTATCGGCTCCTTGTTTATTATTTCTATAAGTGATAGCAACATCTCCCCCATTTTGCGCAAATATTAAAGCTGTTGCCTCTCCGATTCCGCTTGAACCGCCAGTTATTAATATTATTTTATTTTTAAACATAAATAACAAAAGCTAAAGCATTATCCAAACAATCTTTGTC
>CAYGDB010000049.1:0-4366 GCA_964348535.1 uncultured Candidatus Saccharibacteria bacterium | reverse complement strand
TCTATTTCACTCCCCTTGCCGGGGTTCTTTTCACCTTTCCCTCACGGTACTAGTTCACTATCGGTCTTTAAAAGTATTTAGCCTTGCCGGTTAGTTCCGGCAGATTCGCTCAGGCCATTCGTGTCCTGAACTACTCAAGAACGACAACGAGAGAGTTCCATTGATTTCGCTTACCCGGCTATCACGGTCTAGGGCTAAGCTTTCCAGCTTATTCTGCTATCAATGAAATTTGTAACTCTCCGACGTTTTTAAACGTCCGTCATCGCCTTACAACCCCAAGCCCTACTTTTTGATTTCAAGGTTCAACCTTGAATCTGGAAAAAAGGTTGAACCTTAATCCCCAAATCAAAAAGTAGGGCTCGGTTTGGGCTTCTCCCGTTTCGCTCGCCGCTACTAAGGGAATACTGATTAGTTTATTTTCCTCCGGGTACTGAAATGTTTTACTTCCCCGGGTGCGCGTCCTTCGCTTTCGCGAAAGATAATTGGGTTTTACCCAATTAGGTTTCCCCATTCGGAAATCTCCGGATCAAAGGTTGCTTGGCACCTCCCCGAAGCTTATCGCAGCTATGCTACGTCCTTCATCGCCTTTTAAAGCCTAGGCATCCACCATATGCTCTTGTCTCCCATTAGGAGACTTATACACCACATTAACAAGTTGCTCGTTTTTACCTGCCACGTCGCGCCTGTTTAACGCGACTGGCATTACATATCCCAGCTCTACTTTTTGATTTCAAGGTTGAACCTTGAATCTGGAAAAAAGGTTGAACCTTAATCCCCAAATCAAAAAGTAGAGCTGGGCTTACCTATTCCATACTCCGCGTTTTAAAGACCCCTCTTCCGCCTTAAGCGAAAGAAAAGCAACGCGTGATGGGATTCTTTTGTCAACGAATCAAGAATGCGCGAAAATTCTAATCTCGCGTGTCAGAAACAAAAAACCGCCTAGCAGAGCGGCTTAAGGATAGCGCAAAATTTGCGTTAGTCTCTCCGCTTTGTTTTAAGTATTTTTGTTTTTACCAACATCAGAATAAAAGAAGTATACTCGTTTAAAAAGCTTTGTCAAACAAAAGATAGTGACAGCGTGTTTAAAAGAAAAAACCCCTTAAATAAGGGGGTTTTTTCTTTTAAACAGGATAAATTAAAGACTAATTTTTATGGTCAGAAACCTCTCTCTTAACGTTGTCAATAAATCTAGCGGCCGCATCTTGGCCACCAAGACCAAACGCCAAACCTACAGCTATTGAAACGGAGATTATGAGGCCGGTAAACAAAGTCTGAACAAAAGAAGTTGCAATTCCTAGTTGGTCTAAAACTATCATAACTGCAAAAATCCAAATTGCCCATTTAGCAAAACTTCCAAGGAAATTAGCCGAGTGTATCTTGGCAGCAGAAGCAGCTCCAGATACAATTTTCTGGATTGCCTGAGCAACAACACCGGCAACCAAGAGAATAAGGACTGCTATGATTACTTGAGGCAAGTAAAGCAATACCACTTGCTGAAGAAAGGCATTAACTTGATTCAACCCAAGAACCTCAAAAGAAGCCACCAAAAATGCCACAACAATAAACCACTCTACGAGCACACCAAGAAAGCGACCCGAGTGTAATTTCCAACCGGCACGATGAAACACAACCTCCACACCAGCGCTCTTTAGAGCTTCGTCAACCTTAATAGCATCAACGGCCTTTTCCACCATTCTTCCCAAAAGAGAACCCACAACCCAGCCGGCAAGAAAAATTATAATAGCAACTAACAAATTTGGGATAAAACTTATTACCCCCAAAGCAAGATCTTGAAATGACCTTACCAAAACATCGCCCCAAGTATCAAGTATCATATAGTTTTCCGCGGAATACGCGGCATTAATTTATAAAATAATAAATCCGCAACCAAAAAGATGCAGAAAGACCTTTTTCACTAAAGAAAATTATAGCATAAGATTACTTGATTCAAGTGGCAATATGGGGATAATTGAGACCCAAATAACCGGCGGCCGCCAAGGGGAAAATCAAAGGATTGATTACTATAATCCTATCTTATTTAGAATTTTTTGATGAGGATAATCCAAAACGTCACGCACAAGACGATCAAAAATATTCAAACGATAATTAAAGTCGGAAGTTTCAAGATGGGCATATCTCAATTCCCTGCCAAGAGCCATTTCAAATGAGTGAACAGCGCTCTCGACAGACCTATTGTTCAAGTTGTCACCAACAATCAAAAGGTCTAATCTACTTTCGGGATTTTCCATAAAAATACCGGAGACAATGACAAGTTTTACTTTTCCAGTCTGAACAATTCTTTTTAAAATCAAATTTTGGGAGATGGGCGCAGTGGTTACAAAAAAGTTTTTCAGGGCGACAATATGAGAAAAATCTTTTTTTAGAAAATACCCAACTTTGTATTTTTTGCCTTTTGAACCTCTGCTACCACTTACCTTTACGGGCATTTTTTTCAATTTTATAAAACCTGTCTTATTCAGACGCTCAACCTCAATCTTAATATTACGTTTTGAAATAGCGGTTTTTTTTTGAAGCTCCTCAAGATAATATATTTTTGAATCATTAAGGAGAAAAAATCTTATTAACTTTATCCTGGGCTCGTTTCCAAAAAGCTTTGATATAGAATCCATGAATTATATTCTACATACCAATCACTTATTTGCCATAAAAAAATCAATAATAAAGCTAATAAAAATGCCCTTTGACATTATGTCAAAGGGCATTTTTATTTAATTATCCGACCTTAAGTTACTTGAGTGCAACTTGCCATGAGACATACTCCCAGCATGTCTCACCCGCCTCGTTTCCGCCTACTGCTGTAGCCGGCCTCGAAGACCCGGGAACTCCGGCTCAAAGTTACTTGAGCGTAACTTGTCACGCGTCGTTTCTTACTAGAAACGCGCGCGACCCCGCCTCGCGCCGCCGCGCTCCGGCTCAAAGTTACTTGAGCGTAACTTTGCCTCCGGCCTCTTCAATTCTCTTCTTGAGATCTTCCGCCTCTTCTTTTTTCATACCGCTCTTCAAAACTCCGGGGGCGGCATCAACCATGTCTTTTGCTTCTTTCAAACCCAAAGTAAGAACTTCCTTGATTATTTTAATAAGGGCAATCTTGTTTGGACCAGCGTCAGTTAATTCAACATCAAAAGAACTTTTTTCTTCTTCCGCTTCTCCTGCCACAGGGGCGGCCACTTGGGCCACCGCAGCCGCTGAAACACCGAATCTCTTTTCCAAGAGCTTTACGAGCTCATTGAGCTCAAGAACGCTCAGGCTCTCAACGGACTCAACCAAAGTCTTGAACTTGCTTGGAATTTCCACCACTTCTTTATTTTCATCCATAATAATTCTTTAGATTAATCCCGATAATAATTTACTGCTTTTTAAGAGCGATCTGATCAAGCGCCACAACAAAACGCTGTATTGGCGAATTGATAAGATTGAGAAACTGTCCGTAAAGAACTTCAGTTGAAGGAATGGTGGCGACAGAGAGCATCTCCTCACGTCCAAGATATTTTCCATCGAAAATACCGCCAAGAATTTTAATGGCTCCTTTAAGTTTTTTCTCGAAAGAAAGAACTTCGCGAGAAGGGGTTATTAATTCCTTGCCGTGAACAAGAGCGACTTCACCAACAAGCTCTGGAACTTTTCCTTCAATATCCATAGCGGACAAAGAACGCTTAAGGAGAGTTTTTTTTGAAACAAAATAACCCACATCCTTTGATGAAAGATACCTTCGAACAGCTGTGGCATCCGCCACCTTCAAACCTTTAAAGTTTACAAAAACGAACGACTTGCCTTCTTTAAGGATGCTGTCCAATTTACCAACAATCTCTTTTTTCTTGTTTTTTGTGATAGCCATGTAAATAGCTTATAGCTACTAGCTTTTAGGTTTTAGCTTAAAGAGAATCTTTAGCCAAAAATAAAAAGCCTAATAATTCTTAGGCCTCTTTTAAAGAGTTTCGACCTCGGCAGGACTTAATTTATGCCCACTGTCTTTGGCCTAAGTTATTTACAAGATAGCAAGCTATAGCCACTTAAGCAAGAGGTGCTTGCATCTTAAACTTCATTTTTTAGCCTTTCAGCCCGCCAGCCGATCATATTGGCAAGAATTTGGATAAATGAAGCGACGCCGGAAACCGCCAGAATAAGAATAACAAACCAAGCCATCGGCATTACATAGTAAAAGAAGATAAGAAATGTCGCGGCCCAGATTCCGAAACACCAAGGGCAACCCAAAAGATCGCCGACTGTTTTCTTTGGCCCGCTTTTTTTATCTGAAAAATATTCACGAACAAAAAGAGAAACTTTGTCATAAACAAAAAGACGAATGAGACGGAAGGTGGCCAAAGAAAGAAGAATAAAATCAAAT
>CAYGDB010000048.1:0-4388 GCA_964348535.1 uncultured Candidatus Saccharibacteria bacterium | reverse complement strand
GGCTATTTAACACCTTTTGAGACATTTCATTGCACTTCAATTTAGAATCTAGAACCACAAACACACCCTTACAAACTCCAGTTTGTAAGGGTGTGTTTGGAAAGATTAAATATTTCTAAACTTCCTAAGACTTCTTAAACGGAACACCTATGTACTCAAAAAACGCCCTCGCCTCGTCTTTTGTTTTGGCCGTGCTTACTAAAGTTATTGAAAGACCAAAAACGTCCTTCAAATCCTCATCAGCCGTTTCCGGAAAAATGGAGTTCTCTTTTATGCCGATGGTGATATTGCCCATGTCATCAATAGCCGTGGAAGAAATTCCTCTAAAGTCTTTTGTTCTTGGCAAAGACACATTCAAAAGCTTGTCCATAAACTCAAACATCCTATTTCCTCTTAAGGTAATTTGGTAACCAACAACATCACCAAGACGACTCTTGAAAGAAGCGATGGCTTTCTTGGCGCCCCTTGAAGCGGCTTTCTGTCCTGTGATAATTTCAAGACGCTTAGAAATCAATTCCAATTTCTTTTTGTCTTTTGTAGACCCGACTCCGGATGAAACCACCGCTTTAAGCAACCTTGGCGCTTGCATGGGATTTTTGTAACCGAATTTTTCCTTTAGGGCTTTAAAAGAATTATCTGTTTTTTTCTTCAATTGTTCCATATCTATAAGTTTTTTATTTTTCTATTACCGTGCCACTTTTTTTTGAAACACGAGTGGCAATTCCTTTTTCTCGCAAAATGGATATTCTGGTTCTAACATTTTTCTTCGGATCAAGAATCATAACATTTGAAATATCTATCGGACTTGATTTCTCTATAATCTGCCCCTTTTGTCCTCCGCGACGGCTTTTCTGGTGCTTTTTCTTCATGCCGACATTCTCAACGAGAATCCGGCCTTTATCCTTATTAACATGTAAAACTTTGCCGATTTTTCCCTTATCGGCGCCTGTTATTACAATTACATTGTCTCCTTTTTTTATTTTCATATATTTTCTAAACGACTTCAGGGGCTAAGGAAATAATTTTCTGATATCCAAACTCTCCAAGCTCTCGGGGAATAGGACCGAAAACTCTTCCGGCTTTGGGTTCTTTTTTATCTTTTTCTATAATAACAACCGCGTTTTCATCAAAACGAATCCAAGAACCGTCTTTTCTGTGAAAAGCTTTTTTTTGACGGACAACTACCGCGTGAAGGATGTCTTTTTTCTTTACTCCTTTTCTTGGCTCCGCAATCTGAACTGACAAAACCACGGTGTCGCCTATTGAAGCATAACGCTTCCTGGTGCTTCCAAGCACCTTGAAAATACGGCCGATTTTTCCGCCTGAATTGTCCGATATTTTAACTAAACTTCTTGGTTGAATCATAGATTTCTGATGAGTGATAAGTGATTAGGCAACTATTCTGAAATGCTTATCTTTGGAAATTGGCTTACATTCTTCAATTGTAACCTTGTCCCCGTCTTTTTTTGTATTACCGGTATCGTGGGCCTTAAACTTTGAGCTTTTGGTATAAAATTTTCCATACTTCTGATGCTTTACATACCTATCAACCCGAACAACTGCAGTGTCTTTCATCTTGCTTGAAACCACAACACCAACAAGGCGCTTGGGGCGAGAATTCTTTGCTGTTTTTTCAGATTGAAGTTCCATAATTAATTTAATTTATTTAAAGCTGTTTTTAGTCTGGCGATTTGTCGACGAATGTTTCTTCCATCACGAACATTTTTAATCTTGCTGCCGGCCAAGCCGAAACGAAAATCCTGAAGGCTTTTTTCGTTTTGGCCTATTTCTTTTATCAACTGGTCTTTATTTTTATCAATAACTTTTTTCATAATTTTTCATCTAAAACACAAACTAGGCTTGGAGCTCTCGACGCTCCACCACCTTTGTCTTTATTGGAAGCTTGGCGCCGGCTTTTCTTAAAGTCTCTTTAGCAGCAGAAGGAGTCAGACCGTCCACCTCAAAGATTATTCTTCCCGGTTTTACTTGAAACTGATATCCTTGCGGATCGCCCTTTCCCTTTCCCATACCCACTTCTGCCGCTTTTTGGGTAAAAGGAAAATCAGGAAAAATTCTGATCCACATCTTGCCGACTTTTCCTGTCGCTCTCGCGATTACTTTTCTTGAAGACTCTATTTGATTTGATTTTACCCGACCGGCTGAAGTGGCTTTCAAACCGAAAGAACCAAAATTCAAGCTGACCCCGCGAGTTTCCATCCAAGATTTTTTTGGATTGCGTCTTGCCGTATGCCACTTCCTGTATTTAACTTTTTTAGGGAATAACATAAATTTTATTTTTTATCAAAAATGTCACCGCGATAAATCCAAACTTTAACCCCAACATCGCCATAAGGAAGATGGGCTCTTTCGGAAGAATAGTCGATATCAGCCCTAAATGTTTGAAGAGGGACTCTGCCTTTTTTCATACTCTCCGTCCTTGCGATATCGGCTCCACCAAGACGGCCAGACATCACAATCCTCACGCCCTTAACATCACGATTGGCTATCACCTTTTCTATGGTCTGTTTCAAAACACGCCTATAAGGCAAACGCTTCTCAAGGCCTTCAATAATCATAAAAGCGACGATGTGAGCGTTTGATTCAGGAGACCTGACTTCCTCAATATCAATTTTCAGTTCTTTGGTCTTTATCAGACCTTTCTTGTTTATAAGAGAGTTTATATCAGCCCTAAGTTTTTCAGAACCTTCCCCAGAGCGGCCTATTATCATGCCGGGTCTTGATGTCTTGATAATTATCCGCAAAGTTTTTTCTCCACGCTCTATTTCAATATCGCTAACGTAAAAGCCGCGAAGACGTTTTTCAAGATATTGGGTAATCAAAACATCGCCTTTAAGATAAGAGCGATAGCGTTCGCCCATCCCAAACCAGCGACTTTTCCAGTCTCTTATAATGCCAAGTCTGTGAGAATATGGGTGAACGGTGTGCGACATATATTATTTTTTTGAAAACTCAAGCGTAATGTGGCTCATTCTTTTTAAAATTTGAGAGGCTGAACCCCTCGCTCTCGGCATAACACGCTTCATTACCAAGCCTTTATCAACTGCCATTTTCTTTACGATCAAATCAGATGATTGAAGGCCATCTTTCTTCGCGTTTGAAATGGCGGACTTAAGCAATTTCTCAAGCGGACTTGACGCGCGTTTAGGAAGATGGGAAAGCTCAAGCAAAGCCCTGTCTGCGGTTTTGCCTTTTATAAGATTCGCCACAAGACGAACCTTGCGTGGTGATTGATGATAATTTTTAAGAAAAGCTTTCATGAATTAGTGAAAAGTTACAAAAACTGGTTATTTCTTTTTAGCGCCGGATGGTGAAGCTGTGGCGGCCTTGGCGCTTTGAGCTGCCGCGATTTCAGACTCTTTCTTTTTCTGTTCAATTTCTTTCTGCATCTTACCGCCGTGTCGGATAAATTTCTTAGTCGGTGAAAACTCGCCAAGCCTATGACCCACCATATCCTCGCCAACAAAAACTTCAATGTGGTCTTTGCCATTGTGAACGCCAAATTTAAAACCGACCATTTCAGGAGATATCTGACTTCGACGAGACCAGGTCTTAATAACCCCAACTGAATCGGGTTTTTTGCCTTCAAACTTTTTTAAAAGTTTCGGGTCTATGTATGGTCCTTTTTTAAGCGATCTGGTCATAAGAAAGTAAAACCCGCGAAGCGGGATATGTGAAATATATAGGATTGGCTTCCTTATGTCAATTTTTTGTAAGAGCCTGTTACTGGCGTTCTTCTCCTTGCTATGTTATGTTCCAGACAGAAGTTTTCCAACAAAGAAAAAGGAGAGTGGCAATGCCTAATGAATACAGTGCGAAATGGCGTGTAAAAGAGGGTGTTTCCTTTCTGGATAGATACGCGCCAGAAGACTGGCGTAAAAGAGTAGCCGGAAATGGCCGTGGCCTCTACATCAGATATTATGACAGATGTGTGCTTGCGCGAGCATTCCATGGCACCAAGTTACAAAATGTCCTTAGGAGTAGATTTCCCTTTTGGCATAGATTAGGTCCGTCAAAAACAATGTACACCCACGGAGATGTGCACAGAGAGTTCTCAAAAATAGGAGTTCTTATTCACTCCAAAACTCTCGGCTTCCTACCTTCCGAAGATGTCACCGACAAAGACCTCCAAAGAGAGTGGGAGAAAGAACTCGGAATAAAAAAATAGCTTTCAGCCTTGATGTAAACAACGGCCTTCCCACAGGGAAGGCCATTTCTTTTTTAAAACTTTGCGCTCTTTTACTTCCTCTTTCCAACCTTTCTGCGAGAAACTATCAAACGATTTGAATACTTTTTGGGTGAACGGGTTTTTTGGCCTTTGCCTGTCGGCTTGCCCCATAGAGATTTTGCCCGCCTTAATCCTCTCCCTT
>CAYGDB010000047.1:0-4574 GCA_964348535.1 uncultured Candidatus Saccharibacteria bacterium | reverse complement strand
CTTCTTCGTTTTCCGTATGGCGAAGTTTCGGATAGTAAACAAAAAACTCTTGCCGAACATTTTGGGGTCAGTAGCGGTTGGGAGAAATGGCTCCTTGACCTTGTCGGGATTTCAACCATAGCCGATATGGTTCCTCTTGTCGGAGAAAACAGGGTCCTAGCGCGCTATGGTTTGACTGTTCTTCAAAAGACAAGGAGGCCGGGGTTACAAAAACTTTTGAGTCGGATGAATATCCGCCAAAATAATATTACCGAAGATGATATAGGTTTTATGATAGCGCCCAGAATAAACGCCGCTTCCAGAATGGGCGACCCGCGCTTGGCCTTTGACCTCCTGTCTTCCGTTGATGAAGACGGTAAAAGCGGAGCGCTTGCTTCGGAGCTTGAAAAACTAAACAATGAGAGAAAAGGGGTGGTCGCTTCTATGGTAAAGGAGATGCGACACGCGCTTTCGGAGAGAGAAAAAATCTTAGACGTTGTTGTGATTGGCAGACCATCTTGGCGTCCAGGGCTTTTGGGACTTGCCGCCAATAATATTCTTGAAGAACATAATCGGCCTGTTTTTTTGTGGGGGAGAGAAGGCGGTGAAACTCTGAAAGGCTCCTGTCGCTCGGACGGTAGTGTCAATTTGCTTGAGCTCATGCAAGCGGTACCGAAAGGAATTTTTGGAGAGTTTGGAGGGCATGCTGTTTCAGGCGGTTTTTCCGTTCATCCTGAAAAAATTCACTATCTTGAGGATTGTATTATTGAAGCTTACCAAAAAACCAAAAAGGAATTGGAGTCAAAGGAAGTTCTTGTTGATAAAAAAATAAGCGTAAGCGATGTGGATTGGCCGCTTTGGGACATGATTTCACTCCTTGCTCCTTTTGGAGTTGAAAATCCCAAGCCATTGTTTTTACTTGAAGGCGAAGTGGTAAAGTCTGTAAGGAAATTTGGAAAAAAAGAGGAACACACCGAAATTCTTTTTGAAAAAGGCAAAGGCACGCCGATAAAGGCCATATCTTTTTTCAGCGCCGGATTGGGGAGAGAAGTAAAGGAGGGAGAAAAAATAAATCTGGTGGCAAATCTTGAGAAATCTTTTTTCGGCTACCGCCCGGAACTTCGTTTGAGAATCGTTGAATTATTGTAGGTATTGTTAATTTATTGCTTTTCAATGGATTCTATCGGCACAAAACGCCATTCCTGATTTTTGTTTGATTGTTCGCCATCCTTGTTTACGAAATTGAGAATAGTATTTAGATCACTCACCACGAATTGATATTTGAATCCCGGTTTGTCAAAACAAATGAAATTATTTTCTGATTCCTTTGTAACCACAAAAGAATGCGCCGTTTCTTTAGTCTCCACATCTAGAATCTGACCGACATATGTTCTACCAATTTCACAGCTCTTTTGAGCAAGTGTCAGAAGACTTTCTTGGTCTTTAATTAAAGTGTATGGAATATTTGAAATCGAACGGATTTTTTCTCCGAAAGTGAAATCCGCTCCTGTCGCTTGTTGCGCTGAAGTATCCGAAATCATTTCTTGCCAAGAGATTTTTCCAATCGCATACAAGACGAACTTATGACAATTAACATTTCTTACCTTTTCAGAAGGTGTTGGTGGAACAGTATTCCAGTTGTCGTCTATATCTTTTTCTAAAAATTTATTCATTTTCTTGATTAAATAATCAAGTCGTTCATAATTTTTTGAGTTGTCTGTTTTAGTTAGACTCGCAGAAAGTGTCGAGTTTTGGCTTTTGAGCCTTTCAAAAACTTTTTGGAAAATTCCTCGGCCATTTTGGGGTCAAAATATTTACAACTGAAAATGTCCACGAAGGCCCGACTTTTTACTTCATCAAAGTGCATGGTCACCGATGATGTTTCTATAAATTGCATGGCAGAGTATCCCTCAAGTTTGCCTTCGGCGAAGCGTTCAATCAAGGCTTTGCCGTGTCGCTTCATTTTTATTTTTTCACAAAGTTTAATGATGAAAGTTTCAATTGCTTTCGGGTCTTTTATAATATTGACATCGCATCCATAAATATCCACCGAGGCTACAAGTCCCCAAGCTTTCTTTTTTGCGTATTCTATTTTTAAGTTTTTCATTGTGATGAGTATATAAAAAATCTTTCGGATTTGTATAGGTGTGGAAAACTTAAAGCGCTGTTATAATTTAGAAAATGATTACTATTTATACGGACGGAAGTTCAATCGGAAACCCCGGGCCGGGCGGCTGGGGGGCGATTATTTGGTATTCGGGCGGAGTGGTAAAAGAGCTTGGCGGGAAACACGAACACACCACAAATAACAGAATGGAACTTCTGGGGGCGATTGAGGCGCTTAATTATATTTCTGATTCCGCCGATTCGGCTCATGTTTTTACGGATTCAAGCTATCTTGTAAACGGCATTACAAAGTGGGTGCATGGTTGGCAAAAAAATGGCTGGCTTACCGGCTCTAAAGAGCCGGTTTTGAATAAAGAATTATGGGAAGAGCTTTTTCTTCTGACAAAAAAAGTGGAAACGTTATGGAGCCACTTGCCGGCGCATGTCGGCATTCCGCCGAATGAGAGGGTGGACGAGATTGCCCAATCTATGTCCCGTGGAATCCAAACAAGTTTGTATGAAGGAGATTATAAAAATTATGGAATAGATCTTACTCCGCCATCAAAAGAATCCGTGAATAATATTCGCTCAAGCCAGAAAAAAAGCGGAAAAAAATCAAAAGCCTATTCTTATTTAAGTATTGTTGGAGGAAAAGCCAAACGGCACTTGTCGTGGGAGGATTGCAAAAAAAGAATCTCCGGAATCAAAGGCGCTCGTTATAAAAAATCCGTCAGCGCCGAATCCGAAAAAGAAATTTTGAAATCTTGGGGAGTATCTTTGTAGTATGCTGAAAGGCAATCTTACATTTCTTGCCTTGACATTCGGGTTCATTTCCGGGGTTGCCACCCATTCTTTTTTTATTTTAGAAACTCCGGTCATTTATTTTTTTCTGCTGGTTTCTTCGGCTGTTTTAATTTATTTTTTTAAAGCTGGCCTTTTTTCAAAAGAAAATGGAAATGAAAAAGTTTTCAAAACTCTGGCTTTTGGGGCTATAGTGGCCGTTTCTTTTTCAGTCGGGCTTCTTCGTTACAATTTTTCAATAACCGAGGATGAAAGTCTTTTGGCCTCTTCTGTTGGTAAAAGCATTCAAGCTGTCGGCCGAATCATTGAAGAGCCGGACCAGAGAGAAAATAGTCTACTTCTTTCCGTAAAAATTGAAGGAGTCTTTATTGCAGGGGAAGAGTTGGAAGCCAATGGAAAGATTCTTTTGGTGTCGGAGAGATATCCGGAATTCAAGTATGGCGACAAGATTTCTTTTGAGGGAGTTCTTAAAAAACCAGAATCTTTTGAGACGGATTCAGGAAAAACATTTGACTATCCTTCTTACCTTGCCAAAGATGGAATTTTTTACACTATTTTCCGTCCGCGTCTAGAACTTTTGGAAAGCGGCGGCGGAAATATCGTAAAACGAAATCTTTTTGCTTTGAAATCTTCTTTTCTAAATTCAGCCGGAAAATATATTCCCGAGCCGGAAGTTTCACTTCTCGGCGGTCTTTTGGTCGGCGCCAAGCACGGTCTATCCAAAGAACTCCAAGATGACCTTAGAAACGCCGGCATCATTCATATCGTGGTCTTGTCCGGATACAACATCACCATAGTGGCGGAAGCCATAATGTATTTTTTTCAGTTTCTGGCTTACAAGTATCGTCTTTTAGTCGGGGTGACGTCCATCACTTTGTTTGCCATTATGACGGGAGGTTCGGCCACGGTAGTTAGGGCTTCCATAATGGCGCTGATTGTTCTTTTAGCCAAGGCCACAGGCCGAACTTATGAGATTACTAGAGCTTTGATGGTAGCCGGTTTGGCAATGGTTTTTCACAATCCAAAAATTCTTATTTTTGACCCGTCTTTTGAGTTGAGTTTTTTGGCGACCTTGGGGCTGGTGTATCTTTCGCCCACCATTGAAAAGTATTTTAATTTTGTGCCGACAAAATTTAAGACCAGAGAGTTTTTCCTCGCCACAATATCAACCCAGATTTTTGTTTTACCCCTTCTTCTTTTAATGACCGGGCAGGTTTCTATTTTTTCTATTTTTTCAAATATGCTTATTCTTTTCTTTATTCCCACGACCATGCTTCTCGGTTTTCTGACAGGAATCGTCGGCTTTGTAAGCCAAATCCTTTCTTTTCCTTTAGCTTACATCACATACCTTTTACTTCACTACGAACTTTTTGTAGCTTCTTTTTTCGGCAACATCTCGTGGTCAACAGTTTCCGTTTCCGGTTTTGGAGTTCCCGCTATGATTCTAAGCTACCTCGCCATTTTTCTGTTTTTGTTTTTCTTTCATCGCAAACGGCTCAAAATATAGATAAATAATCAATCCCAGTTAATTATTTTATTTAGTTTGAAATTTTGTTAAATCGGCTTTCGGAGACGGACCAGTTTAGATTGTTGAAAAAGGCGTCAATATAATTTTTCTTTTCGGCTGGAAGGTAGTCCACCATATAAGCGTGTTCCCACATATCCATAGCAAGAATGACTGGAAGTCC
>CAYGDB010000046.1:0-4844 GCA_964348535.1 uncultured Candidatus Saccharibacteria bacterium | reverse complement strand
TCTTCGAATCCTCGTCAGGAAGCACACTCGTGCTTCCTTTGTGCCCGCCACAAAATATAATAAGCGAAGCATATTTTGTGGCGGGCCCACCAGGGGTCGAACCTGGGACTTCGGTTTTGGAGACCGAAATTTTACCACTAAACTATAGGCCCGGAAATAGCTACTAGCTTTTAGCTGTTAGCTTTTAGCTGTCAGGTGTTAGCTTATAAGGAAAAAGGATAATACTCAAGAGCGCGAGTATTAAAAGCTTTAAACTTTGAGTTATTTTTTGGCTTCTTTATGAGTAGTCTGTTTTTTGCACCATTTGCACCACTTCTTAAGCTCTATTTTTCGCTCAACTTTTTTCTTGTTTTTACTGCTCCAATAGTTAACACGCTTGCAGGTGCCGCAGGCCAGTTTTATGAGTCTATCTTGTGACATATAAGTTATGACAGGATACTACACCAGCTTTAAAAAGGCAAACGCTTTAACTTTTCCCTATTTTGTTGTAGATTAGTATGCGTAAGCGTCGGTGGCGGAGTGGTCAATCGCAACAGACTGTAAATCTGTCGCCCTACGGGCTTCGGAGGTTCGAATCCTCCCCGGCGCACCAAAAATTAAAAAATACTGGCTCCCTGCCAGTATTTTTTAATTTCTGATTCGCGCAGGGAGCGAGCGAACTACTTCGCTCGCGTGAGGATTCGAACAGCGGAAGCATATTTTGTCAGTAGACAAAATGCTGAGCTGGTGCCCAGACAAAACCGCGCGACGGCGCGGGTTTAGTCGAGGGAGAATCCTCCCCCTCCCCGGCGCACAAAAAAAGAGTCGAATGCGGAGCATTCGGCGACTTTTGTTTTGTAGCAGTCGGGAGGATTCGAAAGTCGGAACGAGCGCAGGCGAGTGAGACGGGGTCGCGCAAAATTTCAGCAGAAATTTATGTGTGACCAAATCCTCCCCGGTGCACAAAATTAAAAAAGCTGGCTTCCCGCCAGTGTTTTTTAATTTTGTGCTGTAATTATACACTTTGCGCGAACTTTTTTCGAGCGGAAACTGAACGAATGAATCAGCCTCGTCACCGTCTGGCTACACTTGGCAACCCCAAAAAGATATTCAGGCAGTGCGGCGAGGCTTCAATTCGGACTCGGTTTTGCAAAAACTATTTTCTGGGGGTTAGGATTTTCGCAAAACCGAGACTAATTTTTTGAAGCTACATTTTGTCTGCCCGCAGGAGGGGTCTGGGGATGAATGCGGGCGCTATTTTGAAACTCATTTTCAGCGGTATAAGAAAAAACAAGAAACGCTTATTTTTTGGTAGCAACAACAACTTTCTCAAGCAAAATATGCTTCGCATATTTCCAATCAAAGCCATTTTCGCTTAGCAACCTCTCATTTTCATCATCAGTAAATACAAGATCAGATTCCTCGTCTCTCAAATAATGTTTAATCCAATCAATATATAAATCAGGACGACTAAATTCAAGTAGAAATAGCTGGAAAGTCATAATTGTTTTAGCCAGACTCTCTGTTCTTTGTTTGCCAATATTCCCAACTTTTTCCAATGCAACAAAAACACCATTAGGTTTTATTATTCTAGCAATTTCAGAAAAGAGCTTCGCTCTTTTCTCTGATGGAAAATTATGAATGACCCATGCAGTATAAATCGCATCAATTGATTGATCAGGAATTGTTTTTATAATTTCTTCTATATCACCGACTTTCTTTTCGTAATTATAAGATTCAAGATAGGCATCGGCACGACTAATTAGTTCTTTGTCAAATTCGTTCAAAATAAATTTGGCTTTTGGAAATTCTTTTGCTACAAGTTTTGTAGTAAATCCATAACCTGCTCCAATATCAAGAAAAGTGAGTGAAGCCCCCCCATTCGTATTTATAAAATGAGTTTTTAGAGATTCAGGAATAGCTTGCTGTAGTTCGTCATGAAAAGGAAATACTTTGCCAAAAAGGTCATATTCCTCAATAAGTGTATCTGAAAAATTGTTTGTATTCATAAATTTAAGTTATATTATTTTCCAGCTTCCCACAATTCTTCAAAAAATCTCATGTAAGCATCGGCAATTGATTGATTTTTGATTTGAATAATTGTCGGTTCTTTTTCAAAAATTTGAGTAATAACTGTATCCCCAAAAACATTGTAGTTAGCTGGATTTTGAATATTTCTCGGCATGCTACGGAATTGATTTAACTCTGGAAATTCTCTAACTAATCGGTGGTCAATTTCACCTTGATCATATGTTACCATTTTCCATGTTATATGCTTCTTGATTCTAATATCCTCATAATGTTTATAAAATTCCCCCATAGGGGTATACCAAGCATCACCAACAGCTCCTGCAACGTAAATGGTTGAATTTTCTGGTAGTCTTTTCATGAGTCCTAAATGATATGCTTGAAATTGTTCAAGTCCCTTGAAGACCTCGATTGATTCGTCACGCTTTGCAATATCAAGAATAAATGACTGAACCTCTGGATCAGATTGTCCTGTGAAGAATTTAATCATTTTTTCATCTTGTAAAACAGATCCGTTTTTGAGGAAAATAATTCTATCAGCAACAGACATAGCAAATGACATATGATGAGTTACGATAATCATCGTGTAGCCGTCTTTTGCTAATGCTCGAATAAGGTCAAGTACACTTTTTGTAAGTTCAGGGTCAAGAGCAGAAGTAATCTCATCAAGCAATAATATTTTGGGCTTGATCATTACCGCTCGCAATAATGCGACACGCTGTCTTTGTCCGCCAGATAATTCTGAAGGATAGTTATTTGCATAATCATTTAGTTCGAAACGAACCAGCAGATTTTTCGCTTCTTCAAGGATAACCTTTTCTTGACTACTTAATTTCAATTTTGGGGCAAGCACAAGATTTTCTAGCACAGTCAAATGTGGCCAAAGTGTGTAATCCTGCGATACATAACTTGCCAGATCATCTTTACTCAAACTTACATTACCTTTATCTAAAGTTTCAAGTTCTGCAAGTACGCGCAACAGAGTGCTTTTACCAGAACCACTTTGACCCAAAACACATATTATTTCGCCACGAGAAACAGAAAAAGAAATATCGTTAATACCACGAAAATCTTTGCTCTTAGTATATTTTTTTGTAGCGTTAATAATTTTAAGCATATTCTGCGACATATTTTTTCTGAAGCCATGAAATAAACAAATGAAGCGGAGCGAGAATTAAGAGAAAAAACAAAACAAGGAGTGAATAAATCTCAACAGGTTTATAAATCATTGCGTTGATTGTCTGTGCTGTTCTAAATAACTCTGGAACAGAAATTAAACTCGCAAATAAAGTATATTCGAGCATAGACGCCTGATTAAGCAATAATTGCGGTAAAGTCCTTCTAATCAGTAAAGGTAGTTCAATATATTTAACAACTTGATTTTTTGACATACCGAGCGTGATACCTGCCTCTCGATAGGACTTCGGTAATAATTCAAGTTCGGTAGCAACAACATAAGCTGTTGCGATCATGTTGATAATTCCAAGTGCAATTATTGTTGTCCAAAATGGATCTACAACTATTCCCAATAGCCCTTGTAGTGGGTAGTGGAGCCAAAACAAAAGTACAAGTACAGGAATAACTTTGGTTATAAAGCGACCAGCTTTTATTACTTTTCCAATTTCTGAATTATATCTACCTCCAATAACGCCCAAAAGGATTCCAACTGGAATCCCAATAAGCATGATACAACCAAGAAGTTTTAATGTTGTTAAAAACCCCTGTAGTAACAAGTAATGATATTGAATCAGAACTTGGAACATGGGCGGTTATTTATTTAACGAGTAGTCGCCAGCAACATTATATTTTTCTAGTGTGCGTTCAACTGTACCGTCGTTTATCAATTCCCCTAAAGCAACATTCCACATGGAAATCATAGACTCCTGCCCACGGACAAAAGCAAAACTATTTCCAAATGTACGAACAGGGGTATTTCCTACACGATGGATTTTTCCAGGATTAGACTTTAGAAAATCATTTACTGCTGACGGTTCGGCAAATGTAATATCGGCTTTACCATTAACAATGTTAAGGAATACCTCCGCATAAGAAGAAAGTTGAGGAAGTGTATTTAATTTTGCCGAAGGATAATCATCTTTGGCGATGAATGTTGCCAACTCGCCATCAACCGCACTTACAGTAATCTGATTAGAATTAATTTTCCCCAAATTTCCATCGAAGCGACTATCGCCAGAACGAACATACGGATAGAGAACACTATTCATCGGAGCGATAGAAAATACTGCCTCGCGAGCGCGAGCCGAGTTTGGCCACATTTGAGTTCCAAGAACATCGTATCTTTTTGTTTTCAATCCTTCGATCGCTGAACCCCAACCAACTTCTTCGACCCAGTTTGTCTTGAGATTTAGTTTCTTCGCAGTTGCCTCAACAAGATCATAAGAAACACCTGACAATTTTCCAGTTGCCTGATCTTTAAATAGTAATGGCGGATAGACAATATATCCAATACGAATTTCACCACTGTTAATTACCTTGTCGGCAACAGACTCTGATTTAGTTTGTCTCATGGCTGAGAAGCTAACGACCAAAGCGATTACTGCAACGACACTAATGATTATGTTTCCGTATTTATTCATAAAATTTAAAATAGATTAGTTAATAATTTTGGGAGACAATACAATTATAACCTCCCATAACAACAATTGTATTTTATCACTTTCCAAAATTATTTACTATAGCTCACCCTGCCAAAAAAATACAAAAAGAAAAATGTCCTTAAGCCAATATTTTTTGGTTTCTTGTTATTTACACCTCCACCGCCTCTTTTTTATGTTTATGGAATGGCGAGATTTTGGCGCCCGCTTTGCCTTTTTTAA
>CAYGDB010000045.1:0-4876 GCA_964348535.1 uncultured Candidatus Saccharibacteria bacterium | reverse complement strand
GATTCAAGAAATACTTGGGGGAGAAAGGTAGCCTCCCAAAAAGGGTATTAGACCAAAATTTTTAAACACTTGTCGTCACGAATATTTTGCTTGTCGTCATTCGCAAATTTTTAAACACTTGTCGTCACGAATATTTTGCTCGCCGCCACTCGCAAAATTTTAAACACTTGTCGTCAGGAATATTTTGCTTGTCGTCATTCGCAAAATTTCTTGACCACGACTCGCGGTTTTGCGTGCTCGCAAAACATCGCTCCGTCTCGGCCAAGCTAAAAACCTGACGCAGGTCAGGTTTTTTTAACGCTTGTCCGCCCAGGAGGATTTGGTCACATATAAATTTCTGCTGAAATTTTACGCGACCCCGCCTCGGCACGTCTGCCTCCGACTTTCAAATCCTCACGCAAGACGTCCCACGTCTTGCTCTAGCCATCCTTTCGCTTTGCTCAAGTCCGCCCAGGAGGATTTGAACCTCCGACCAACTGCTTAAAAGGCAGCTGCTCTACCAGGCTGAGCTATAGGCGGATAAAATATAGTCCCTCGGGGCAAGCCCCGAGGCAATATTGACACTTGCTTCGGCCGTCCTTTTTGCGCGGCAGAGCCACGCAGTATTGGACTATATTAGCTCCTCGGCTCGGAAATGGAAACTCAAAGCAGTTTCCATCTCTCTCGCTCTATGTCGCTAATAAAACAACCGACAACATATAACTTACAACAAAAAAAGAGAAATTCCTAGGTGAACATTTCGTCTCATTAAAACTATCGCCAGATACCACCCAAAGTCGGGCGGCATTTTATTTTTTGGATTAATTTTAAATTGAAAGAATAAACCTCTCCAACCTTTCAGCAAGCGGTAAACCGCCGAGACGGGACTTGTGATACTCATCAACCAAAACAAGAGACATTTTTTCAAGCTCGGAAATTGAATGCTTTTTAATAAAACGAACGGCCTTGCCTTTAACATAAGGGTGGAGAGAGTTTCCTCCTCCTTTGAAAACCAAAAGCATAATTTTAAGCTGCCAAAAAATAGTTCCGGATATTTCTTCCGGAGTTTTACCGGCTCTTAAAGCTTTTTGATAAAGAACCCAGAGATTTTTCTTGTCTCGTTCCCCCAAAGAGTCCGCCAAAGAGAAGATACTAAAATCTTCTTTCGGTTTCAAAGAGGCGGTTTTTTTTGAGGCAACCAACTTCCCACCGGCTTTTTCAATACTTTTAATGTCATCTGCCGATAATTTTTCCTCAAACAACACAAACTCATTGGGCGTTTCAACAAATCCTTCCAATTCTTTCCAAAAAAAGTTTTGGGCTTCGGAATTGGCAAAAACTCTGTCAAGATAAACAACGTATTCTTTATCAAACAAATCTCGGGCGCCAAAGTAGGACGCGGTGAGTCCTTCTGAAAAATTTGAATCCGTAATCTTAATAAGAGAACGGTCTTTTTTGCCCTCATTCTCAAATAACTTTTTTAAAAAAGCCACCGCGTCTTCTTTTGAGCCAGTTATAACCGTTAGCATATTTAGCGCATCTCGCCCCAATTTTTACCTGTTAAAATATTGACCGAAAGAGTAATCCCTTTTATTTTTTCGGGCAGAATTATTCCTTCCATAATTTTTTTAATTTGGGCGGAAACTTTCTCAACCGACTCTTTTTTTATTTCATAGACTATCTCATCATGGACTTGAAGGATGGGGAAAACTTCGTCTCCCAGATTTTCTTTTCCTAAATATTCTTCAATCTTCACCATCGCAAGCTTCACCACATCCGCCTCGGTGCCTTGAATGGGGGCATTTATCGCCATTCTTTCGGCAGAAGCTCTGATATAAGGAATCTTTGATTTAATGCCCTCAAAATACCTACGGCGTCCGAAATAAGTTTCAGTATAACCGCGACGAGCCGTTTCGGCTTTTACAGAATCAAGATAGCCAGCCAGAGTCGGAAATGTTTCAAAGTAGCGGTTATAAAATTGCTGAGCGCTTGCTCTGTCGCTTCCCAAATTTTCTTTTAAAGCGTTCACTCCCATACCGTATAGAATACCGAAGTTAATAACCTTTGCCTGACGGCGCATTTCTTTGCTCACTTTTTCAGACGGAACTTTAAAAACTTCGGAAGCAACTTCAGTGTGAACATCCCTGCCCTCTCTGAAAATGCGAAGTAATTTTTCATCACCGGAAAGAAACGCTGCTATCCGAAGCTCTACTTGAGAGTAATCAAAAGCGACAAGATAAAAACCTTTTTGAGCGACAAAAGCGTTTCTGACTTTCCTCCCCGCTTCGGATTTAATCGGAATATTTTGAAGATTGGGATTTTGTGAAGACATACGGCCCGTTGTTGTGCCGGCCTGAAGGAAGCGTGCGTGAAGACATCCGTCCTTTCCAACCATTTTCGGAATGTTATCTATGTAAGTTGAAAGCAGTTTTTGAAGTTCGCGATATGAAAGAATCTCGGCAATAATGGGATGGAGTCCTTTCATTTTTTCAAGCTCGGATTCGCGAGTTGATTTTAATCCTCCTCCCGTTTTTTTATGATTTTTTATTGAAAGTTTTAGTTTCTCAAAAAGAACCTCGGAGAGTTGTTGCGGGGAATTAAGATTAAATTCACCACCCGCCATTTTAAAAACTTTTTTCTCGTATGCTGAAAGCTCTTTGTGATACTCATCGGAGAGTTTTTTTAAATAAGCAACATCTATTTTAACACCGCGTTTTTCCATTTTTTCAACAATGGGAATAAGCGGTTTTTCAATATCGTTAAAAACCGATTCCAACTTTTTGGACAACAGAGCGTTAAAAATAATTTCCTTGGCTTTGGCAAATGATTTCATTTTGGCAAATCTTAAAATATCCTCAAGTGAAGGATCTTGAATACTTGAGTCTAAAACCCAAAGCGCTATCGAAGTTTCTATTAGCTCTTCATTATTCGGAACATCTTCTTTTGGAGAGTCCTCAACTTGGATGGCGCTCAAAGAAAGCAAACTTTGTTGTCCGGCATTTCCCTGCTTAAACATACTCTCCGCTCTCTTTCCTAGACTACGAAATTCAAGGTTGTTAAAAAGCTCGAGAACTTTTTCTTGATTTATTTCTTCTTTCCAAGTTTTATTCGGCAATTCATATTTTATAGGCGCGTCTTTTCTTATGAGAGCCAAAGTTTTTGAAAACTCCGCTTCCTCTTCCCCGTTTTTTAAAAGCTCAATAATTCGGGGCTTTATCCCGACATCCAAAAATCGTTTCTCGTCTTTTTTAAGAGCTTGGTAAATTTTTTCAATACTGCCAAAATTTTTAATTAAATCAGTGGCCGTTTTTTCTCCTATACCCGTTATTCCTATAATATTATCAGACGGGTCTCCGCGAAGTCCTTTGTAGTCAGGCAGGAGGGCGGGTTTGAAACCAAAACGTTCAACCACCGCTTTCTCGTCATATAAAATAGTATCCTGTATTCCTTTTTTAAGAGTGTAAACACGGACTCTTTCATCATCAACAAGCTGAAGAGTGTCCATATCACCGGATGCGATAATTATATCTATACCCATTCCTTTCATTTGCTCGGTAATGGTGCCAAGCAAATCATCAGCTTCAAAACCGGGAGTATCATAAGCCGGAACACTGAAAGCTTTGAAAACATCCCTTGAGCGGTTTAACTGCAAGACAAGTTCGTCGTCCGTTTTTTTCCGTCCCGCTTTGTATTCTTTGTAAGCTTCATGACGAAAAGTGCCGCCGGGCAAATCATAACAAGCGGCGATATAATCAGGCTTTAGCTCATTTATGATTTTCATCAGCATG
This sequence comes from uncultured Candidatus Saccharibacteria bacterium, assembly GCA_964348535.1. GTDB lineage: Bacteria > Patescibacteriota > Minisyncoccia > Phycocordibacterales > JAKFXT01 > JBGPJO01. The sequence goes on along the minus strand of CAYGDB010000045.1, from coordinate 1,109 downwards.
GCTGAAAGACCATAAAGGGCTCCCGTCGGTTCGCCTTTTGTTGAGGAAAAATCGGGCAAAGCATGATAAGCCCGATGAATAATGGCGTGGACGTCCAAAAGAACCAGTCTTTTTGTTTTTTTTTCTTCTTTTTTTTCTTTAGCCATGAATTTTTATCTTTCTTTTTGATTCATCGACAAAAGTGAAACTGGCGTGGCGCGCGTTTTTTGGAAGAAGTTCGGCAAGGTTTTGAGGCCATTCAATAACAATAAGATTGCGCGGATTTTTAAAAAGATTTTCTAACTCAAGAATTTTAGCCTCCCACCCTTCTTCAAAACGATAAGCGTCTATGTGAGTAAGCTGATTATATTTTTTATTTTTCAATTTGTATGTTTTTTGAATTATAAAAGTCGGACTCCTAACGACCTCATTTATGCCAAGAGTTTTTGCCATAGCTTTGGTGAAAGCGGTTTTGCCGGCCCCAAGTTCTCCCTCGAGAAGAACGACTGTAGCATCTTTTTTGGATGGCGACTTTAAAATCTTTTTAACAAAATCGGCGGCAAGTTTTTCCGTTTCTTTAAGGTTTTTGGCTATAATTTCCATATTATTATAGCCATTATATCATTTTAAAAAGAAAAACGAGGAGCTTGCGCTCCTCGTTTTTAGGGGTAAAACCAATAATCGTAATTACGATAGTAAGGTTCCCCCCATCTCATTTTGATGTCTTCAGAGAAATTTTGGTAGACTCTCTCCCTCTTACACCATCTGTTTGGCCCGCATTGCCAAATCTCTGTTGTGACATTCTCGTTTTTATAGCTATGGTTTTCAGCTGAATCCGGCTGACCAAGAACTGACACTACCCCGGCGTCAATTGCTTTTGATACTCCACCGAGGAATTCACAAGATCTTCCTTCCCCATAGCAATCAAACCTGGAAGAGTAAGCACAACCGGAAGTAATTGTGCAAACCAGTAAGATAAATACTAGACGCATTTTGTCCTCCTCTAGGGAACAACGCTAATTACATTTCTGTTTTGACTATATCACAAATAATCATGTACTGTCAACTTTTTTCTGGGTACATTCAACTTTGAATTGCAACACTTTGGTTAAAGACTTCTAATGGGGTTC
>CAYGDB010000044.1:0-4895 GCA_964348535.1 uncultured Candidatus Saccharibacteria bacterium | reverse complement strand
TTGTCAAAAAGAGCGTTTTAGAAGCAAAGAAGCCAGAAATAGAAGCCTTGATAAAAATGTGGTTTGACTCAGTTGATTATGTATATTCGGACATTGATAAAAATTCAAAATATAGCTTGGCTTATCTAGATAAAAACGCATCTACACGTTACTCTCTTGAAGAGTATAAAAAAGCTCTGTCACAGGAGTATTTGCCACGATCTGTAGCTGAATCAAAAAAGGAGCTTATCGATGAGAGTGGAAAGTTTTCCTACTTGCGTATTGGCAAAACCGCCCAAGAGTACCTGTTTTCTAACGGAATTGTAAAATCTAAAACAGCCATACCTACACCTATCCTAGTCAAGTAATCATTATTAGACATAAAAATACTCCGCCAGCTTTTAGCGGGCGGAGTATTTTTCTTATTTTAAAAACAAGGCACTTTAAAATATTCAGACACAAATTTTTTAGCTTTTCAATGATGCAATTTTTTAGCTTTTGAATATAATTTAGAAAGATAAAAAGGTCGTCTAATGTGCCGACCACGAACAAATAAAAGGGCCCCTCTGTGGGCTCTTTTTTAATACCCGTTACCTGCTAATATACATAGTAATGAAAATAATTTCTTGGAATGTGAATGGCATAAGAGCGGTGCACAGAAAAGGGCTTTTTGAGCCGTTTGTTAAGAAATACAAGCCGGATATTTTGTGTTTGCAGGAAACTAAGGCTGAACAAAATCAGTCCGAGGTTGATTTGCCTGATTATGAAGAGTATTGGAATTCGGCCGATAAAAAGGGTTATTCCGGCACGGCAATTTTTACAAAAAACAAGCCCCTTTCTATAGTCAATGATTTTCCACTATCCATATCAAAAAAGTTTCGTCTTTCAAATGACAGTTATGGAGACCCAAACACCGAAGGCAGGGTCATAATGGCGGAGTATCAAAAATTTTATATTGTGAATGTTTACACTCCAAATGCTAAAGGTGATTTGAGTCGTCTCCCTCTTCGTTTTAGGGAGTGGGACCCGGCTTTTTTGAATTATTGTAAAGAACTTGAGAAGAAAAAACCTCTTATATTTTGCGGTGATTTGAATGTCGCTCATACGGAATATGATTTAAGCAACCCAAAACAAAACGAAGGCGACCATGGGTTTACCAAAGAAGAAAGAAAAGGATTTCAAAATTTTATTGATGCCGGTTTTGTAGATACATTCAGGCTTTTTCACAAAGGTAACGGCCACTACTCTTGGTGGAGTAATTGGTCAAATGCTAGGGCTAGAAATGTCGGCTGGCGGATAGACTACATTCTTGTTTCTCAAAAGTTAAAAAGTAAAGTTAAATTAGCTAAAATCATCCCTGAAGTTATGGGTTCTGATCACTGTCCCGTTGAACTAGAGATTGATATGTAGGATTTAAACTATAAAGGACATTCAAAAATTCTATAGGACAAGTTATCCACAGTAATGTCCTTTACAGTTTTTCTATAGGACATATAATTTACACAGATAATATTTTCCCACTTGTTCTTTATAGGAGATTGCAATCTCCTCTCACGAAATACTTCTTGGATTGAATAGTTTTTGCCAATACGCAATCCATCAAATAATCAAAATCTTTGTAAATAAAGGGTATTGCTTAGGCCAGTTATTTGATTCTGGGAAGTTCTTTCAAACATCGCGGGATTAAGACTTATTTTTTTGTTCTTTGTTTTAGTTTAAAGTCTAATTTAGCGACACAAAAAGGCGGGATGTTTGTTTTGAAGATTTCAAATCAAACATCCCGCCTTTTTTATTTTGTCTAAAAGCCAAAATGTTAAAATAAGCTCTTAAGACTTTTTGATACTATTCTACAAAATACTTCTTTCTTATTTCTCCTATCTGCTCTTCCTCCACTTTTTCCTTCATTTTCTTGCCTTTCTCCCCTACTTTTTTAAGTTCCTCAATTGTTAATTTATTTAGTTTTTTAGCCGTTTTTTCCAGATATTCAGGCGTATTTTTGGAGGGGTCTTCCAATACTTCTTCAAGGAGCGAATGCAGTATATAACCAATTTTAGGCCCCGGTTCTATTCCAAGGACTTTTATTATGCTATTTCCGTTAATTTCAAGCATTCCAACTGAAATAGGGTCGTGTAAGGCCTCCTCAACCATGGATTTATATTTACGAAATCTGTAAGGGTTTTCTTTAGGACGTCCTGTGCCTATCCGGTCGCAAATTCTCAAATTCATAAGTTCCCAGATGTCTTCTTTGCCGACGTTTGCCACCATTCTCCTTACGGCGGAAAGGGTGATTTTTTCTGGGTCCGAGAAAAACATATGCCAACGGACAAGTTTTGTTATCTTTTCAAGTTGTTTCACGGGAAACTTCAGGTCTTCAAGTATTTTTTTGGTTACTCTGGCCCCAACAACGTCGTGGCCATAGAAAGTCCAATCATTTTTTTCAGCCGACCAGCGTCTGGTTTCCGGTTTAGAAATATCATGAAAAAGAGAGGCCAGGCGAAGGTCAATACCGTAATCTTTATCGACTGAATGTTTCAAGGTTCTCATATTATGCTCAAAAACGTCATATTTATGAGCCTGGTTTTGGTCTATTCCTATCCCCATTTCAATTTCTGGCGTTATGTATTTTAGAATTCCCAGTTTTTTAGCTAAAAGTAATCCTTCCATCGCTCTTGAAGATTGAAGAATTTTTATAAATTCGTCACGCACCCTTTCACGTGAAATCTTTTTCAGTAAGTGGGCATTTTCCTGGACGGCTTTTTCGGTAATAGGTTCTATGGTGAAACCAAGTTCGGAGCTTATTCTTATTGCCCGAAGCATTCTTAGAGCATCCTCACTGAAACGCAGACCAGCCTCCCCCACCGCTCTCACCGCCATGTCCTTTATATCCTCCTGTCCTTTATAAAGGTCAATTATGTGTCCTTTAGAATGGTCATAAGCTATTGCGTTTATTGTAAAGTCTCGTCTTTTTAAATCATCTTCTAGTTTGGTGCTAAAGGATACCGAATCGGGCCTGCGAGAATCTGAATAGCTGGCTTCAACCCTGTATGTTGTTACCTCAATGGTTTTTAGGCTTTCATCAAGCGTTTCGTCGTTTACAATGCCAACCGTCCCGAATTCATTTTCGTGAAAAGTGTGTGGAAACAATGATTTTGTTTCTTCCGGTGTAGCATTAGTAGTAATATCCCAGTCTTTTGGCTTTTTTCCTATAATAAGGTCCCTAACGCACCCACCTACCAAATAAGCCTCAAAACCGGCATTTTGAAGCGTTTTTGTTACATGTGTAACCTCTTTTGGTACATTGAGCTCTTTTTTCATTTCTTTTGGTGCTCCCGGCAGGACTCTCCACTACCACGGCGGGTGATTTTTGGCCTCGCGAGGCTCGGCATCAAAAATCCTTTCTCGTCCTGACTCGGGCAAAGCAGTTTGCCCACCCCGTCCGCTTGTGCTCCCGGCAGGACTCGAACCTACAACAACTGGTTCGAAGCCAGTTATGATATCCATTTCACCACGGGAGCTTGATGTTAATAGTATCCTACTTTTTAATAATAATAAAATTAAGGATACAGATTTTAATAAACAAAGCAGTGTGTTATACTTTTATAATAACTTGTTTTTCAAAATGCGGGTATAGTTTAGTGGTATGACACGTCCTTGCCAAGGATGAGACGGGAGTTCGATTCTCCCTACCCGCACCGAGAAGTCCTTTTCAATGTAAAAGTTAATGTTAGGTGTCATTTTGTTGTCCGATAGATTTAGAAAAAATGATTAAAACAAAGAAATCTGTGGATAAACTTGGGGACATGTTGATAAAGGACATTTACTGTAACTGTCTTTTATAGATTAAAAATCTCGCAGAATGGCTTTATATAATGATATAATTTGTTTTAGTGGTTAATTTTTTATAGTTTCACGTGAAACTATAAAATAAGTTACACGTGAAAAGTTTTATCAATATTTATGTTAGACAATCGCACAGAGAAAAGAAAAACAGGTGATTTGGGAGAAAAAGTGGCCTGTGAGTGGCTCGAAGAAAGGGAATTTTCAATAATTTTAACAAATTATAGCAAAAAGTGGGGAGAGATAGACATAATTGCTCAAAAGTTTAAAAAAATTCATTTTATAGAGGTAAAAAGCGTTACACGTGAAAATTTAGATGATATTTCACCTGAAAATGACTCATTTAGACCGGAAGACAATATCCACCCATGGAAACTTAAAAGAATTTCAAAGACAATACAGAGTTATCTTTTGGAAAACAAATTGGAAGAGGATCAAGACTGGCAATTTGACGCTATGACAGTTTATTTGGATGTTGATAAAAAACAGGCAAAAGTAGAATATTTACAGGATTTAATTCTATAGGACATGAAAATAATTAGGAGGCTGGGTTTTTAAATGGTATTCTTCTTCACGGGTGGTTTAGTATGGGTGGTGTTGATATTTCAGTAGGTATCCGGGCGTGGTGTAACGGTAATATGTCTTTTTGGGGAGGTCGCTTGTGTCGGGGCGTGGTGTAACGGCTAACATGTCTGTTTTGGGTACAGATGACTCCGGGTTCGAATCCCGGCGCCCCGACACAAGCGATCTCCGGAAGTCTGGGAGACTTCCGCGGAAATTTTGATAAAAAATTTAGATGACTTTGGGTTCTAATCTCGGCGCCCCGACTTGCGCAAAACCGCTTGAGGCGGATTTTGGGCCTCGGGGCGAGCAAGCTTACGCTCAACAGCGCGATGAAGCATCGACTGCTTTGCTTACGGCCGGGAACCGAACAACGGAGTTATATTTTTTCAGCCCGTTCGGGTCTGAGAGACCCTCAGGGTCTCGAACGATAGAAAAAATAAAAGAGCTGGTGCCCAGACAAAACTTTTTGACGAAAAAGTTTTAGTCGCGGGAGAATCTCGGCGCCCCGACAAAGA
>CAYGDB010000043.1:0-5294 GCA_964348535.1 uncultured Candidatus Saccharibacteria bacterium | reverse complement strand
ATTAGCAAAGATATTTTATTAACAGCAAGTGTTCGGATTGAGGGGGTTTTGTAGGCACAAAGAACTAACAACAGTGTAGCACTAAATCATACTATGTGTCAAGTTTTTAGAATTTTATATAGGGATTTTAGACTTTTTGCGTTTAGTTTAATAGTAAAAAAGCCGCCTCCATCTTGTGAGATAAAGGCTGAGCTTTTTCTCTTTTTAATGGGGGCGACTAGGAATATATCTCTTCTTTTGTCATACCTTCAGCCAGTAGCTCCTTTTCCCAACGCTGAATGAATCTTTGCCCGTACTTAGTGTCTCCAAAAAACTTGAGTATCAAGCGCAAGCCTTTGATTTTCGGGAGGCAAATCTCAACAGCTTTATGAATGTTATGAACATTCATACCATAATCATTCGCTCGGTTATCCTCATACAACTGATCAAATAGCTGGATAGCCAAATCAGTCCAGCCTTTCTGCCCGGCTACTCTAGCCGCCATAAAACCCCAACCATCAAGCTCATATAGCAGACCGAGCTCAGTCCGACTGACTGGCAAAGCTCCTCTTGATTCAAGAGCGATTATCAGATGAGTTTTTGAGTGAGGACGAGGACTTTCGTTCCACAACCGCTCGTAGGAGTCTCTAAGAGACTCATCTATAACTGACCTAACCTCACTACTGATAAAAGCCATACTTGCCACGGCCGTAATCGGTCTGTTTTCCCAACCATCTCGCACAACCGTATCAAGCTCTATCCAACGGTTGAGAATCGCTTGGACCATTTTTGGATAGACGATGCGCTTTTTTTGACTTGCTATGAAGTGAGGTGATCGAAACGCCTCGGCAAAGTAATCGAAAGGTGAAGCGCCGAATTTGTCTTGAGCTTGAGTATTACTACGATTAGTAAAGAACGCTTCCCAGTCTGAGACAGACATAGAAAGAAAATCTTGTTTTGGCATGAGAGCCTCCTTTTGAGCTGTTTCCTGATCTAGGGTAGGCTATTTATAAGAAAAGTAAAGCTCTGCGTAGAATTTTATATGGAATTTTTCTGACTTTACACATTTTGTGTTTTGAGCCTCGCCTGTGTGTTATTATGAACACAAGATTGTGCGAACTTGGGCAGTTGAAAATTTTAAGAAAAATGAAACTTTCCGAATTAAAAAGGCAGTTTTTGGAACATATAGAGATAGAAAAAGGACGGAGCTTGAAGACGGTTGAAAATTATGACCACTATATCTCGCGTTTTTTGGATTTTGCCAAAACCGAAGACCCGAAATCAATCACCGACGAGATGTTGCGCCAGTATCGCCTTTGGCTCAACAGACAAAGCGCCGGAGTTGTTGCCGGCCGAATTGAAACTCTAAAAAAGAAAACTCAAAATTATTATCTCATCGCCCTTCGGGCTTTTCTGAAATATTTAATTAAGCGCGGAGTGGAATCATTTCCGCCGGATAGAATTGAGCTTGCCAAAGTTCCGGAGCGTTCCATCGATTTGATTTCAACAGATGAGCTTGACCGCCTTATGAGAGCGCCGCTTGAAGCTTATGAAAAAGAAAAAGATGAAGATAAAGCCATAATGTATTTGCGAGACCGAGCCATTCTTGAATTATTGTTTTCCACAGGACTGCGCGTCTCCGAACTTTGCGCTTTAAATGCTGATATTGACCTTTCCCGCGATGAGCTTTCGGTTCGAGGTAAAGGCGAAAAAGTGCGAGTGGTTTTTCTCTCAAACACCGCAAAAGATGCCGTGCGAGCATATCTTAAAGCCAGAAAAGATATGGATGAAGCCTTATTTTTGGATGGACGACCAAATAAAATGCATCGCATTTCACCTCGCGATGTCCAAAGGCATCTGAAATCTTATGTGGCTTTGGCGGGCATTACCAGCGTGGTTACGCCCCACACCATTCGTCATGTTTTTGCAACCGACCTTCTGTCAAACGGCGCTGATTTGCGTTCCGTTCAGGCCTTGCTCGGCCACGCCAATATCACTACAACCCAAATATACACTCACGTTACCGACACCCACCTTCGGGATATTCACAAGAATTTTCATGGTAAAAGGAGGAAATAACAGAGATTGCGACTATTCTTGAGGTTCAGATTTTGGAGCATCCAAAGCAATTTCTTTTTTTGGGAAACTTTGCCAGACTATTTCAAAAATTTCTTTTAAAGCCTTCGCTACTTTAGGATTTTCTATAATAGTGGCTTGTTGTTCTTTGAACATAACTATACGAACAAAGTTATCGTTTATGTCTATGGAAACTTTTGACGTGTAAACTGATTGTGGAAGAATTTTTGGCAAGAATTCGTAGATTTTATCTTTTTCTCTAAATTGTTTCAAACTTTGATCATCTGGAACAAGTGAACGAATATGGGTTCCCTGTTTGGCGAGCTCCTCATTCCAATTGTGAGAGATGTTAATCAGCTCTTGGCTTGCATCCTCTGCCCCTCCATAGAAAGCGACAACCTCTTTTCCTTTTAATGAATCTATTTTATACCAAAATGCTTCACGAATACCGGATACTCCTTCAAAGTGAATGGTTCGGACTTGAGATGTATTAGCATTATAGGTGTTCATAAGCTCCGGCAAAAGATGCTCCGCTTCAGACAGGTTTTTTTTTATTTCGTACAAAAGCTCTTCCGGTGAGCGAGCGCTAAACATTTGTTTTTTAGATCCAGGCATTTTTAAAACCATTCCTTGTTGGCGGAGATCCTCAAGGATTAGATATGTTGTTGGCCTTTTTAGATTAGCCGAACGAGCTATTGAGTTTGCTGAGGCTTGTCCCAATTTAAGAAGAGCTAAATAAACCCGAGCTTCTTTGTCAGTTAGCCCCAATTTTTTAAGCGTATTTTCGGGGGTGGTCATTTTTGTATTATATTTTATGAAGCTACTTTTTGTCAATATAACTGACAACACTTCTTTTATTACTAAAATATATTGATAAATTTAGATTTTTTATACTTTGTGAAGACAGTTATTTTGTCTTAAAATTGACTTTTCTTTTTTATTATATATAATTTCCAGCAGATGAGCTCCAGTCTTCCTACCACGACTACCACGAGAACACTTCCCCTAAATGAAGTTTTTGCTAAAAATTAACTGATTATATACAAACATGATAAGAATTTCTGATTTAGAATTTTCCTATGAACATTCGCCTGTTTTTTCAAGTTTTGATTTTATTTTATCAAAACGAATAGGTATTATCCGTGGACCATCCGGATGTGGAAAAACAACTCTTTTAAAACTCTTGCACGGAATTTTGAAACCGGAGTCTGCTAAAGAGTTTTTAGTACCAAAAAAGTCATCTCTCATTTTGCAGGATGACAATCTCGCCCCATGGCTGACTGGAACAGAAAATCTTTCGATTTTTCTCCAAAAACCAGTAAGTAATTTTAGTAACCACCCACTTTTTTCTTTAGTTTCGGAAATTCTCAATAAAAGAGCGTACGAGATGTCTTTCGGGCAACGCAGAATAATAGAGTTATTTCGCGCATTTTTAACTGAAACGGAAATGTTGTTGCTTGACGAACCCCTTAACTATATTGACCCGTCTAAACGTCTTACACTCTTGAATTTTTTAAAAAGCGAGCAGTGTCCGAAAGTGCCGATTATTTTTACAACTCATTTTACCGATAATGTCGGAATAGAGGACGCGGAATTTTTTGAGTTTAAAGGCGAGATGCCGTTTTCCAACCTTAATAAAGCGGAGACCAATAGCATATGATTAATTTTATTAAATCTTTTGTAAGCATCTTTTTGCTTCTTATAATCTGGGTTGGCATTAGGGTCTTCTTTGATATACCCGAACGGTATTTGCCGTCGCCGACAGGAGTTATTAATGCCATAATCGACCTTCAGGAAAAACTACCTTGGCATATTTTAGCAACGACCATAAGAATTGGCGCGTCTCTTGTATTAGGAATTTTATTTGGAATTTTCGGCGCTTTAGTTTTGCATAGGTTTAAGATGCTTAATTTCTTTATGCCTTCTTTGAATGCGCTCCGTTCGGTCCCTCCCGTTGCCCTCATTCCATTCTTTCTCCTTTGGTTTGGTTTTTCTGAAATCGGCAGAATAATCTTATTAACCCTTGGTCTTGGTATAAATGTTCTTGTTGCAAGCGCGAATGTGCTTCATTTTCCTACCGAACGCGACAGAATACTTTTTCGTTCATTTAACATTCCCATAAATAAACTCGCTTTGCATTGGTGGTTGCCGCGGATACTGGAATCAATTTTGCCCACATTACGGTTTGGTCTCGCAACAGCAATAGGCGTTGTTGTGGTCGCTGAGATGCTCGGTTCTCAAACTGGGCTTGGATATCTTATTCAAACATCGCGAGCCACGTTTTCGCTTAATGTCATACTTTTAGCGACGGCGATTTTCGGTATTTTAACTAGTTTATTCGATAATGCCTTAATATATTTATGGAATAAAACAGTTTTTTGGCGAAAATAGGAAGTGAAACGTTGTTAGTAATTTAATTAAATTATTAATTTAGTAGAAATCAATAAAAATAAATTTATGGAACAGAATAATTTTTTGACGAAAGTGGGCGGTAAATGGTTGTTGGGAATCATGGCGGTAATAGTTTTGGGCGGAATTATTTTATTTGCTAACTCTAATAAATATACTCAAGCGGAACCACTGCGTGTTGGCATTTCTCCCTATCAAGACTTGGCGATGATTGTAAATATTGAGCCTCTCGGTCTTGAAAAAAAATACGGCGTTGATATTGATTTAGTTACAATGCCGTGGGAGGAGATTTTTCCAGCAGTTACCAGTGCCGGACGCGGTCTTGATATCGGTTTTGCGAGCTATATTGAATACCTGACAAAGATGGACAACATTAACGCAGGCTCGGACGACCCACTCCTCTTTGTTTATCCAGTGTATGTTTTCAAAGGCGGAGCATTTGTTACTTTCAAGGACGAAACAAAAGTCCCGACTCTTAACGCAGAGACAGTCAAAAATCCTGATGTTGTTGCAAAATTTTTGAGCGGAAAACTTGGAGCCCAAAAAAGTTCTTTATACGAAATGATGCTTTATCACTTGGCGCTTCAAAACGGAATAAATCCTAAAAATTTAAACATCATTGACACCCCATTTGACCAAGGATTTCTTGCGGCAGAAGGCGGAAGTCTTGATATTGCGACAGCGGGCCTTACTCAATTGACCGAAACGACGCGTCGAGGGGGCAGAGCAGTGTTAGTAATGGACGATCTTGGTTTCGCTGACTTAACCGGCTTTGTTGTCAAAAAGAGCGTTTTAGAAGCAAAGAAGCCAGAAATAGAAGCCTTGATAAA
>CAYGDB010000042.1:0-5499 GCA_964348535.1 uncultured Candidatus Saccharibacteria bacterium | reverse complement strand
ATCTCTTCTCTCTCGGAAGAAATCAATAAACATTATATTTATTGGCATACTCACGTCGACAAAAAGGGGAGAAGGTCGGCGCCAATAAAAAAAATAATTCTCTGTGGCGGAGACTCTAATCTATTCGGCCTTCCGGAACACCTTTCCATCCTTCTTAAAACAAAGGTTGAGCTTGGAAATGTTTGGTCTAACGCTTTTCCTTTGGGTGAATACATACCGGAAATTCATTTTTCGGAATCGTTATCCTATACTGCCGCTATTGGATTGGGTCTTCGTGGCTAGCCTATTTATTTAATTTATATGTATAACGTTCTCCCTAAAGAATTTAAAGGCGGGCTTAAAAAAGAATATCGCTTGAGGCTACTTATAGTGGCCATCTGGGGGATTGTCGTGGCTATTATTGTGACCATGGTTGGTTTTTTGCCAAGTTACTTCTCGGTTGCCATTAAAGAAAGCCAAATGAAAGCGGAGTACGAAAAACTTTCTCAATTTAAAAAGCCCGAAGATGTCCAAAATATGATATCCGTATTTTCTTCCGCAAAAGAAAAGATGAAATTTGTTGAGGAAGAACGGCCGGCTGGAGAAGTCGGGAATTTGATGTCCAAACTTTTAAAATTAAAACCGGAAGGTGTTTCTATCGGAAGCGTGGTTTACGAAAAACGTCAGAATAAATCAGTTTTTATAATTTCCGGAGTGGCCACTGAAAGAAAAGGTATTATCTCTTTTCGCAACAACATAGAAAAAACTGATCCGTTTGAAAAAGCGGAACTTCCCGTCGAAGTTTTGGCCAAGGGCTTCAACACGCCATTTGCCCTTACTGTAAGCGTTTTATTTTAAATATGAAATTTAAGCCAACCACAATCCAATTGATAATAGCCAGTGGCGCTTTTTTAGCGTTTATGTTTTTTGTTGTCGCTCTTTATTATGTCATCAATCAAAAAAAGACCAATATCGAATCACTCAGAGTTAGCCTTGCCATTTCAGAAAAAGCTGAAAGCGGTAATTTGTTTACAAAGCGTCTTTTTGAGAACACCAAAGAGGAAAGAAAAGAATTGGATGCTTATTTTATTGCAAAAGATGACACTGTTTCGTTTGTTGAACTTGTTGAAAATCTTTCAAGGACTGCGGGGGTAAAAATTTCAGTCAACAATGTTAGCGTCGAGCAATCCGCCCCAAAGGAGCAGTTTGAGTATGTTAAGGTGAGCGCAAGCGCTTCGGGCAGTTTTTCCAAGCTTCACTTCTTCCTTTCTCTCTTGGAAAGCGTTCCCATTAAACTCGATATAACAAAGTTTGTTTTTGAAGAATCTCCAGACTCGGAGAAAGACAACAAGGAGTGGAGGATGGATGTCACCGTTAAGGCTTTAAAGTTTAAAAATTAAGCAACGACAACATCACGAAATAATATGATGAATTTTGACTTTCAAAAAACGTTTTCAAATTTAAAATTGAAAATAAAGACGAAATCTTTTGACAAAGGCGAAACAGTTTTTCTTTATAGGGATTGGGTGATTCTTTTTTTTCTTATATCAATTCTTATTTTGTCCTCCATCATTTTCAGTTTTTACTTTTTTTATAAGACTTCATCAATGCCTCATAACGATGGTGACGCCGAAGTTTCTGAAACTTTCAGTCAAGACGAACTTGGCAGAGTGATTGAAAAACTTGAGGATAAAAAGCAAAAATTTGACTATCTAAAAGCAAATCCGCCGGTAGCACCAACTCCTTAAAACTTTCAAACCTTTTGTTTTCGGAGAATTTTTGCTACTGTCTTCATAACCCCCCCTGTAGTTTAATGGATAAAACCAGAGACTTCTAAGCTCTTAATGGAGGTTCGATTCCTCCCGGGGGGACAAAATTTTTAATTTTGTCCACACGAGCGAGCAAACTATTTTGCTCGCGTGGAGGAATCGAACGGCGGAGCATAAAATTTTCAGCAGGAAATTTTGCGAGCCGGTGCCTAGGCAAAACTTTTTGACGAAAAAGTTTTAGCCGAAGGAGATAAGCGTACTCGCGGTCCTCCCGGGCTTCATATCAAAGTGCTATGAATATTTGCGCTTGACTTCTATGCTCCACTTACTATATACTTATGGCACAAGTGGCTTCGGCCTCGCCTCGCAAGAGGCAAACAGAAAGAGAGAAATCGCTAAAGCATGTCTTTGGCGATTTTTCGTATCTGCTCAAATATCTTTTTATCCAAATATCCTATTTTTCTAATAAGTCGCTTTGTATCTATTACTCTCATTTGTGACAAGAGAGCATGAGCTTCTTGATATTCCACAATTCCGATTGATGGTCTCAAAGGATGTTCGCTTGTAGAAGTAGTTAGTGGGATAGCAAAGCATGTTTGGCCACTCAATCCTTTCAATACAAGTATGGGTCTGTTGCCCTCCTCTCCCGAACCATCTTGCTCGAAGCCAATATTCACACCTAAAGCGCACCACCATAATTCTCGTTCATGGTAAAAAGGAGCATTATTATTTTTATGAATTTTCTTTTTCCTTTCGTTCCAACTATCAAAATCTTTTTTTATTATTCTATTTTCTCAAATTAGAAGGTTGATTTCAATTAGCGGGCAAGTCGTCGCCTATGATAAAAACTCGTATGAAAAAAGTTCTTTTACTCTTCCAATAGATTGAGTTTTTCTTTTTTGTCTTGAGTTTATTAAAAGAGTGGCGATTTAAGATAAAAATAGCAATTCTATTCAAGTATTGCGAACTGTTATTTTATAGCAATTGCGGGCCACTGATCATCGTGGCTTTTGTCTAAACACGAGGAGCATAATACAACAATCTGGTCTGTCTTTAATTGCATATCACGGCAATATTTCTTTTCCATGTCATTAAGTTCCTTACCGCAATCATCGCAATCGGTAAATATAAAATTGGGTTTATTAGTATTCATTAACTTTATCTAAACAAATAATTATCTAAAATCCAATTTATTTTATCAAAGTAATTATTTTCATCTAGAAATATGACTATTACAATAAGAAGCAAAAAGGCAAATATCGCTGAAGTTCCACCAACTATCAAAGAAACATTTTTGCTAATGTTATTTTTTGTAAAATATGGGTAGTTATTCAAGAACTTTTCTGCGTGCTTACCAACAAAACTAAAAATTGCTGGGAGAAGTCCAAAAAAGAAGGCTATGAGCGCACCACATAATAGGACCACTCCCGTCATTGCCAGAGTAAAACGGAAATACCCACCAAATGAGATATTATCAAAAGAAAATACATAGATAATTCCAAGAAAAATGACAATTCCTATCACTATTCCACGCCAAGAAATATCATTTTTGTTATTCATAGTATGATTAAAAATTTTTTTTCCCTAAATTAAAACATGATTCGAGCCGATGTTTTTTATAGTAGTGCGCCCTGAGAGACTCGAACTCCCGACCCACGCAGTGTAAATGCGTCGCTCTACCAACTGAGCTAAGGGCGCTTCATACTGAAGTTTACGACACTTCCTATTTTTTCTCAATGGACACAATGACTTTTCTTTGGTTGTGTTAGTATCATAATAATGGACCAAGAGCTTTTGGAAATAGAGGCGATTGTATCCGGCAGAGTTCAATTTGTGATGTTCCGTGATTATGCCCAACGTTCGGCTCGGGCACTCGGTCTTTTTGGCTTCGTTTCAAATAATCAAAATGGCACAGTAACAGTGGTTGCTCAAGGAGAGAAAGAAAAACTTGAGAAATTTGTCGGACGTTTGGAAAAGGGGTCGTTCCTTTCAAACGTTAAATCCGTTTCCGTGGAATGGAGAACGCCGAGGGAAGTATTTAAAGATTTTTCAATTTATTATTAAAAGCAAAATGAAAATTCCCACAACAATCGGAATCATTATGGATGGCAATCGCCGATGGGCTAAAGAGCGCGGGATGCCTTCGTTTGAAGGACACTCACTCGGTTATCAAAAACTGAAAGATGCACTACCTTGGATCAAAGATGCCGGTATAAAAAATCTTATTGTCTTCGCTTTTTCAACAGAGAACTGGAAGAGAAAAGAAACGGAGGTTTCTTATTTGCTTGATTTATTTCGTCTTATTCTTGATAAAGAATTGGATTATTTTCATAAAGAGGGCGGGGTTATAAAGTCTGTCGGCAAGCTTGAAAGTTTTCCTGATGATATACAAAAACTTTGCCAAAGGGCTGAAGAAAAAACAAAAAATAATCCCGGCCCTAATTTGTATCTAGCTCTTTCGTACGGAGGCAGGGAAGAAATTTTGAATGCCACAAGGGAAATAATAAAAGAAGGAATAAAGTCGGAGAATATTACCGAAGAACTTTTTTCTAAAAAACTGTGGACGGCAGGTATGCCAGACCCGGATATAATAATCAGGACGGGAGGCGAAAGGAGGTTGTCCGGATTTTTGCCTTGGCAGGGAGTGTATTCGGAATTGTTTTTCACGGATACTTATTGGCCGGCCTTTACTAAAGAAGAGTTTGAATCTATCTTAAAAGAATATGACCAAAGAGAAAGACGATTCGGCGCTTGATAAGCTTTTGGTTCTTTACGAAGACTCTGACATTTCCGCTATTTTCAAGCCGTCCGGATTGATGGTTCATCCGGACGGCAAAAATAAAGGACTGACCCTTTGCGATTTTGTTCTGGAGCGTTGGCCTCAAACAAAAGATGTTGGTGAACCACTTAAAATTTCAGGAGGTCTAGAAATTTCTAGACCGGGAATCGTTCATCGTTTGGATAGGGAAACATCCGGAGTTCTTTTAATAGCCAAAAGTCAGGAGGCGTTTTTGTTTCTTAAAAAGCAATTTCAGGAAAGAGAAGTTCATAAAGTTTATAACGCTTTTGTTTATGGCAAAGTGGAGAAAGAAGTCGGTAGTATAAATTTACCGCTTGGTAGAAGCAAGGGAGATTTCAGGCAGTATACAACACCCGCTAAAGCCAGAGGGGAGATGCGGGAAGCCCTTACCTATTTCAACAGGCGGGCTTTTAAAGAAGATTTTTCTTTTCTTGAACTTATGCCGAAAACCGGACGGACGCACCAAATCCGAGCCCATTTAAAAGCCATCAATCATCCTGTGGTCTGCGACAGAATTTACGCCAAAAGTATGCCATGCGCTCTTGGCTTTGACCGTCTGGCTCTTCACGCTAGTTCCATTTCATTTAAGAATTTATTAGGCAAAGAAATTGTGGTAGAAGCTCCACTGCCTAATGATTTTATAAAAGCTAAAGAGCTGTTTGATAACCTTCCTTAACCCGCACAAACTTTTCGGACTTTATAGTCGTTACTATTAACAGATAAAAAGTCGGAAATAAAAGTGTATGACTGTGTATCTCTATAAAAAAGTTTCGGCGGGTAAACATTGCCATTCAAAATAGCTCATGCTAGAGTATCTCTCATCTTAATGATGAAAACTATTCATTCACCGGTAAATATAGAAGAGCGGAAGAACCTGGATATTCGCCCGGGTGATACTGTTCGTGTCTCCCAGAAAATAACAGAGAAGGGGAAAACCCGACTTCAGGCCTT
>CAYGDB010000041.1:0-5694 GCA_964348535.1 uncultured Candidatus Saccharibacteria bacterium | reverse complement strand
CTTGTCTTGCAAGACTATTTCTACAAGACATTGCGCTTGGGGGTAGAATTCGGGCCTGTTAGCTTGAAAATGGAGGGGTTATGAGCTCAGCTTGGGGTTGTGGAATCATTCCACTTAAGTCGGCTAAAGAGTATCAGGAGGTATCTAAGATTCGCCGTGAGTGGTTGAAGGAAGAACCACTTTTATTCACCTGTCTAGAAAGGTGTCTTTGGGAGATGTTCATGGCCAGAGTCTATACGGTGGCGATTAATTTAGGAGCCATCGTCAGGCCCCCATTTGACCATCAAGAAAAAAAATTGGGTGTGGATACGCGCCAACACGTTTTTTCTTTTCGTTGAATTAAGATTGACGCCGCGGTTTATCCCGCGGCATTTTCTTTCCCCCGGTTTTTCCACTCGCTCTCCACTTTTTTACTTATGCTCCAATTTGACTATTAAATCCCTTCTGCTATAGTGTCTGAACTCTGAACCAAAAGTATTTTTTGTGTTGATATTGGTTTTAGACTTGGTTTAAATTATTAGTTTTTTATTATTTAAAAGAAAAATTATGGCAGAATTTGATCGTACAAAGCCCCACGTTAACGTCGGCACAATTGGTCACGTTGACCATGGTAAAACAACCCTGACAGCGGCTATTCTTCATGTCCTTAACATGGCAGGAAAGGAAGTGCGAATGAAGGGCGTTGACCAGATTGACTCTGCTCCCGAAGAAAAAGCCCGAGGTATTACCATTAATATTTCTCACAACGAGTATGCTACTGATCTTCGTCACTATGCTCACATTGACGCGCCGGGCCACGCCGATTACATAAAAAACATGATAACAGGCGCCGCTCAAATGGATGGTGCAATTCTTGTTGTTGCCGCCACAGACGGTGTCATGCCACAGACCAGAGAACACGTTCTCTTGGCTAAACAAGTCGGTGTTCCAAAGATTATTGTTTTTCTTAACAAAGTTGACATGGTTCCGGACAAAGACCTCATTGACCTTGTTGAAGAAGAAGTCAAAGAGCTTTTGGAGAAACAAGGTTTTGGAAATGATTCCCCGGTTATTCGCGGTTCCGGTCTTAAGGCGCTTGAGTCTAAGTCGGTGGATGATGAATACGCCGTTAAAATACTTGAATTGGCGAACGCTCTTGACACTTATATACCTATGCCAACACGAGAGCTTGATAAACCTTTCTTGATGCCTGTTGAAGACATATTCTCCATTGAAGGTCGTGGCACGGTTGTTACCGGTCGTATTGAGCGCGGAAGAATTAAAGTCGGTGAAGAAGTGGCCGTTATCGGTTTCAAAGACACAATCAAAACCACTGTCACTGGAGTTGAAATGTTCAATAAATCTCTTCAGGAAGGTATGGCTGGAGACAACGCCGGAATTCTCGTTCGCGGTTTGAAGAAAGACGATATCCATCGCGGTCAGGTTCTTGCCAAACCGGGAACCGTTACCCCTCACACTGAATTTGAGTCTGAAGTTTATATCCTTAAAAAGGAAGAAGGCGGTCGTCACACTCCATTTTTTACCGGTTACAAACCGCAGTTTTATATCAGAACGACAGACGTTACAGGAGAAGTTTCTTTGAAAGAGGGAGTGGAAATGGTAATGCCCGGAGACACTGTTACTTTCAAAGTTAAATTGGTGGCGCCGGTTGCCCTTGAAGAAAAACAGCGCTTTGCTATCCGCGAAGGAGGAAAGACTGTCGGCGCAGGTGTCGTTACTAAAATCGTAGCTTAAAGAATTGCTAAAAACTCATGGTAGAAAAGCAGGTTAAGGAAAAAACACCAAAAATAAAAGGAATCACCACCGCCACAAAGCGCAAGGTGGCGCCAAAAACTGCCGTCAAAGGCGGAGATGATTTCGGCAAACTCCGAATCAGAGTAAGGGCTTACGAGCACAAAATTCTTGACGCTTCAGTAAAACAAATTATTGACACCGCTTCTCGCTATGACGCCAAAGTGGAAGGGCCGGTGCCTCTTCCGACTGAAATTAAAAAATACACAGTTAATCGTTCTCCTTTTATTTTCAAAAACTCCCGCGAGCAGTTTGAGATGAGAGTTCACAGACGGCTGATTGATATAGTGAATCCTTCCGCCAAGGTGGTGGAATCTCTGACAAACTTGAGCCTACCCTCCGGAGTTTCAATAGATGTGAAGATGATGTGATTGTAAGAATGTAAGAAAAAGAAAAACAAACCAAAACCCCTCCGCTAAAGCGGAGGGGTTTTGGTTTGTTCTCACACTTAAGTGTGATAGCTTTGGAGCCAGAGAGCGGGATTGACCTGCTACTGCACCGGCAGACCCCGGCGTACATTCACAGAAAGGATACGTTATGAGCACAAAAACGGTGGACGACCGGTTTGAATTGGTTAAAACCCTTGAAATCGTTGTGCCGGAAGGCTACGATCACTCCAAGCGTTTGGGCTCGTTCGATAGGGAACACCGCAAGGCGTTCTACTACTACGACGACGCCATCACCGACGAGAACTATGTCAAGGCCACAACGAAACTCGAACCCGGGCGCAAGCTCAAGGTGAAGATGTTCCAGATCAAGGAGAAGGTTACCTCGGAAGACTGCCTCGTATTCTTGCGTAGCCAGAAGGCTGTTCTAGTCGGCGCACACGGTGCATCGCTTGCCTTCGAGCAGAAAAAGGAAGAACTGCCGGTCAATCGGTGGTCCGTCTCCCTCGACAAGAAGAACGCCCTCTGGAAAGATACCTTCGGCCGCCACAGGGTGCCGTTCGTGCGCCGGTCCTCGGACGGTGGCTTCGAGTTCGACCTCGGCTACTTCGAGTTCGACTGGTACGGCGACGACTGCCTTCTCTGCTTCTGCGACGCTGATTAGTTCTTTGGCCCTTAGGCACTTAGTCGCTTCGCTTGTCCTTCGGACCCTAGACTCTTTGAGCCCCTAGCCAGATTTATTTTGGCGGGGCTCATTTTTTTTTATTCGTTTTACAAAGCTCCGCCCTTTGGAAACTAGATATTAGACACTAGACAGAAGACATTAGACACCTAGTTGTCTAATGTCTGGACATCTATTATTTGTCTAACCGTCTAATTAAAAAGCTCCGCTCTTTGGAAAGATTCCTCCGACAGTTTGTTGCATCTTTCTTATGTTCGTGTATAGTGTCTGAATTCGCTAAGTATCCGCGCATCCGTAAGGAGCGGAGACCAATGGCCCAGATCGCTTAGCGACCGGCCATTGCCGGCGTTTTTTATTTCAATGAAGTTTATATTAGGCACAAAACAATACATGACGCAGGTTTTTGATGATAAGGGCATGTCCCACCCGGGAACGGTTATTTCCGCAGGCCCCGTGTCTGTAACTTACGTTCGCCTTCCTGAAAAAGACGGATATTCAGCGGTTCAAGTCGGCTATGGCACAGCAAAAGAAAAAAATGTTTCAAAAGCTGTGCGCGGGCATTTAAAAGACAAAGGACTTTTTAAACATTTAAGAGAATTTAGGACTACAGACGCCCATGAATTAGGAGCTTTGATTGACGTCTCTTCATTTGCTGAAGGCGATGTTGTGGAAGTGTCCGGCGTGAGCAAAGGAAAAGGCTTTCAAGGTGTGGTAAAGCGTCATGGTTTTTCCGGTGGTTCTCGCTCTCATGGGCAGAAGCACTCCGAGCGAGAACCCGGCTCAATTGGCGGAGGTCTTCGCACTCATGTCCCGAAAGGAATGAAGATGGCAGGGCGGATGGGTGGGGATAGGACCACTGTCAAAAATTTAAAAGTTCTTAAGGTTTTAAGCGAAACCAATGAGCTTGTTATTTCAGGAGCTATTCCGGGCAGAAAAGGAACGCTTATAGAAATCAGAAGTTTGAATAATAATTCATAAACACCACTAATTCATTTTTATGGAAATACCAATTTATAATCAAACAGGAAAAGAAAGTGGCAAATTTAATTTGCCTCCGAATATTTTTGGTCTTCCTTGGAATGCCGATTTGGTACATCAAGTTATTACCTCAATGGAATCAAGCTCCCGTTTTGGCAATGCTCACACCAAGGGGCGTGGCGAAGTAAGAGGCGGTGGCAAGAAGCCATGGAAGCAAAAGGGTACAGGCAAAGCGCGCCACGGTTCTTCCCGTTCGCCCATTTGGAAGGGTGGTGGTGTTACTTTTGGACCTCGCTCCGATAAAAATTATGACCGAAAAGTCAATCGTAAGATGAAAGCCAAGGCTCTTTATACTATTCTTTCACGCAAGTTTAAAGATGAAGAGTTGATTTTAGTCGATTCTATTAGTTTTCCAAAAATACAGACAAAATCGGCAAAAGCCGTTCTTGAATCGCTTTTTGACAAAGCTTCAAAAAAGAAAAATAACGCGATTTTATTGGCTATCCCAAAGAAGGATATTATTTTGGAAAAAAGTTTTAGAAATTTTGGCAACATAGAGGTGATAGAAGCCCGAAATCTGAATCCGGTAACGCTTGCCACTTATAAATATATCGCCATTGTTAATCCGGAAGATTCAATAAAATTGTTTTCTGAAAAAATTTAAAATATTCTATGCCTATTTTCAACTCAAAAAAGAATAAAGACAAAAAAGCGGAAGAAAAAATCAAAACTTCAAGCAAAGCGATTGGCCGGATTGGAGGCGCGTCTTTGGTCGCAGGTGGTAACTTTTCAGAAATTTTGATAAGGCCCAGAATTACCGAAAAAGCGACAGAAAAGTCAGAACACGGCGTTTATGCTTTCGATGTTTCACCGAGGGCCACCAAATCTTCAATTTCTTTTGCTATTGAGCGGTTGTATAAAATAAAGCCGAGAAAGGTGGCGATTGTCACTATTAGAGCTAAAAAGATACTAGCTAGAGGTAAGCGAGGAAAAACTTCCGGTGGAAAAAAAGCCTATGTTTATCTTAAAAAAGGAGAAAAGATTGATTTTGTTTAGAAAAATTTCTTGACTGTTATTAAATCGCTAATTCATGAAAACTTACAGACCAACAACTAAATCACGTCGCAATATGACTACGGTTTCAACCCGTGGCATTACCACTCGTTCATATCCGGAAAAATCCCTTGTTAAAGGAGGTAAACGCGGTGTTGGAAGAAATGCCGGTGGCAGAATTACTGTCAGGCACAAAGGAGGAGGACACAAAAGACGTTTCAGGGATGTTGATTTTCTTTTTAATAAAATTGATATTCCGGCCAAAGTCGTTTCTATTGAATACGACCCGAATCGTTCCGGTTACATCGCCCTTCTTTCATATAAAGATGGAGAGAAGCGCTATATGCTTTCGCCTAAGTCTGTAAAAGTCGGACAAATGATAATTTCTTCCGCCAAGGCCGATATTACTCCCGGAAATCGTCTACCTCTTAGCGCTGTTCCTGTTGGCACTTTTATTTACAATATTGAATTAAAGCCCCGAGGCGGAGCAAAGCTGTGTCGCTCTGCAGGCAATTACGCGGAGGTTGTGGCTCAAGACGGAGGCTACACAAACGTTAAGCTTCCTTCTTCGGAAGTTAGGAAAATTCCAGAGAATGCATGGGCGTCAATCGGTGAAGTTTCAAATGATGAACATCACTTGGAAAAATTGGGCAAGGCCGGTCGTTCTCGTTGGATGGGCATACGCCCAACCGTTCGTGGTTCCGCTATGAATCCCGTTGACCACCCATATGGAGGTGGCGAGGGACGTCAAGGGAGAGGATTAAGGCGGGCAAAATCTCTATGGGGCAAGCCGACAGGCAAAGG
>CAYGDB010000040.1:0-5846 GCA_964348535.1 uncultured Candidatus Saccharibacteria bacterium | reverse complement strand
TTTTGTGGCGGGCACAAAGGAAGCACGAGTGTGCTTCCTGACGAGGATTCGAAGACCTTGAGCATGTCGCGCGGAGTATTGCGAGCACGGAAAGGTATACTGCGGCTGTAAGCCGAGAAACTCCTCGTGGGCCCGCCTTCGCCTCGCTGAAGCTTGGATTCGGTCGCACGTCGCCATAGCTTTAGCGATGGCGCGCGGGCCTAGCCCGCCAGAAGATTGTAGAGAAAGCGAGATAGCATTCCACATCTACTAAAATATATAAATAAATCATGAAAGACTTTACATTTGTAACTGGAAACCAAAATAAGGTGGATTATTTATCCAAGTATTTTGGAGCGCCTATAAAACACATAAAAATTGATTTGGACGAGATTCAGTCACTAGATTTGAGAAAAGTGGCAGAACATAAAGCTCGGCAAGCTTATTAGGAAATTCAACTCCCTGTTTTAGTGGAGGATGCTTCTCTGGAGTTTACCGCTTTAGGGGGACTTCCGGGACCTTTCATTCGTTTCTTTGTTGATGAGATGTCACTTGAAACAATGTGTTCGCTTTTAGATGGAAAGGTAAGAAAAGCGGTTGCAAAGAGTACCTTTGCTTACTTTGATGGAAAAGAGATGAAGTTTTTTGAAGGAAAACTTGATGGAGAGATAGCAAAAATTCCGGCTGGTGAAAATGGCTGGGCATGGGACAAAATATTTATAGCGGAAGGATATTCTGTCACCAGAGGGGAACTTAGCGAGGAAGAATATAAAAAGACATCTTTGCTTTTTAGGCCGGTTGCCGAACTAAAAGAATTTCTAGAGTGATAGCGAGTAAGCTATGACCCGACTGCCTAAAAATTGTAAATACAAACAAAGACTTTTATGGTCGCTGTTTTTATTTTTACTCAGCCGATAGTTTTTTTAAACGCGAAGATATTGCTCCCGTTCCTCTTTTAAAAATATCAGTAAGATCTGTAACGCTTTTTCCTTCAGCTCTTAATCTTTTCAGTTTTTCATCTTCTTCTTTTGACCACCCACGGTAGGCGTTAGGGCGTTCAATGCGTATATCCGAAATTGAATATGTCTTTTTTAAATTATAATCATCAGTTTTTGTTTCATCTTGAGACTGACTCGTTCTTACATAATGACGGATGGTGGACATGAATATTTCTCCAAACTGAGCAAGTTTGCGATTTCCAACGCCATTAATTTCCAAAAAGGCGGTTTCTGTTTGTGGGAAATGAGTAGCCATTTGATGAAGAGCCTTATCTCCAAAAATCATATATGGTGGGACGCTTAATCTTCGCGCCTCTTGTGTTCTTATCTCTCTTAATTTTTCAAACAAAACCGAATCGTAGATTGCGTTTTTTCCAACCACTGGCGCATAATAAGATGGATAAGAAATTTTTGGTTTGACAACTCCGAAATTCAAATCAACTTTATCTGTTTCTATCGTAACTTGCGTGACGCATCCATCACAGTTTCCGCAATTATCTTTATCATAGGCTTCATTAAAATAACGCAGTAAAAATCGACGACGACATCCTCGAAGATTTCCATATTGCAAAACATTATCTAATTTTTCTTGCGCTTTTTTCCGTTCTGTTTCGTCCGCCATTTTACGTATGAAATAATCGTGCTTGAATTTATCGGCATATGAAAAAAATAAAACGCATCGGGCAGGCAAACCATCGCGACCCGCTCGTCCTGTTTCCTGATAATATCCCTCCACGGATTTAGGTAAACTGTGATGAATAACCAACCGCACGTCTGGCTTGTCAATCCCCATGCCAAAAGCAATGGTGGCAACTATAATATTTATTTCGTCACGAATAAACTTTTCTTGATTATCTATTCTTTTATTCACGTCCAATCCAGCGTGATAGGTCGCAGCTTTGAATCCGTATTTATTTAAATTGGTAACCATGTTTTCCGTGTCATTACGAGAGAAACAATAAATAATCACACTCTCGTTCCGATGATTTTCTAATAACGCCAAGATTGATTTGAAAGAATCTTTTTTTGGTAACACTTCGTAACTTAAATTTGGTCGATTGAAACTGGAAATAAAAACTTGAGGATCTACCAGATCAAGCTGTTTAACGATATCTTCACGCACCTTTTCCGTGGCAGTGGCAGTGAGCGCTATAATTGGAATCTCGGAAAACTTTTTTCGCAGTAATTTCAAATTTCGATAATCTGGTCGAAAATCGTGTCCCCACTCCGAAATACAATGCGCCTCGTCAATGGCAATGAGACTTATTTTAAACTCGCGTAAAAAATTTTCAAATCCAAATACAGAAAATCGTTCCGGCGCGACATAGAGAATTTTCATTTTCCCCGTCTTCGCTCTATCCATAACATCGGAAATTTCATTTTGAGAAAGCGTGCTGTTTATAAAGTCGGCTTCAATCCCATTCGTGCGCAAGGCATCAACCTGATCTTTCATCAAAGAAATCAAGGGTGAAACCACCACTGCCACCCCCTCCAGCATAAGCGCCGGTAACTGGAAACAAAGAGATTTTCCTCCGCCTGTCGGCATTAAAACTATACAATCTCTCCCAGTCAAAATTAACTCAATAATCTCCTTCTGTAACGGTCTAAATTCCTCGTACCCAAAATGCTTCTTAAGCATGGTTTTCATAAAAGTTTTTTGCTCTGTGAGTATTAAATTCATTCCAATCAAAAGAATATGCCGGAGTCCATCCGCTTTTACCGTTTTTCTCCCACCTGCGAGGGTAGGCATCCGTTCGCCCCTGAAAAATAGACGAAAAGATCGCGATTTTTTCTTGGTTCGTCATACATAAATTATCTTCTCTTGTATCTCGTTCCTCTTCCGAGTCCGATTTTTTCAATCCATTTCAATCGCAAAAGTTTAACGAGAGATTGGTTGATCGTCGGACGAGGAATATTCGTTTTTTCAAATATTTGGATCGGTGTAATTTCTGTATCTGATTTTAAAATGATGTCCCAAACAATTTGCTGTTGCGGAGACAAAAGTTTCCCAACCTCTTCTCTGGAGAGAAGCTCTGTGGCGCGTTTAGATTGTTCAAGGATAATTTTGAAGAAAAAGGAAAGCCACGGAAGAATATTTTCCTTATCAGTTCGGAATGTTTTTTGACTTTGACGCAAGGCAACATAATATTCAGGCTTATTGTCCTCGATTAATTTTTCCTGCGAAACATACGGCATATATTCATATCCGTGCTGAAGCAAAAGCAGGTTTGATAAAACGCGCGAAAGTCGCCCATTGCCGTCAGTAAAGGGATGAATCAACAGAAATTCAACTATAAAGTTTCCGACAATTACAAGCGGATGAAATTTTTTTTCTAAAAAACTGTTTTGGGTCCATTCAACCAACTCCTGCATTTCTTTTGGTGTTAACCATGCCGAAGTCGTATCAAATAGTATTTGAGTCGGCTCGCCATTGGAATTAACCATAGCTACTTTATTTTCAGTAGACTTGTAGTCACCACGATGGTGAATGTCTTTTTCCGCATATTTCAACAATTCTCTATGAAAAAACTTAATGGTGCTTTCGGAAAAAGGAATTGATTTGTATGCCTCAAAAACATTGGTAAGAATTTCAAAATAGCCGCGAACTTCTTGCTTATCGCGATTTTTAAATTTCTGGATAGACAGTCCCCGCATTACCCGTTCCACATCTTCGTCGGAAAGTTCCGACCCTTCAATTCTTGTAGATGCGCCGGTTGAGGTGATAAGCACGGATTTTTTAAGATTACTGAGCACTTGCGGATCAAGCTTCGCGCCAGAAAACCACTTGCTTTTTGACAAATCAATTTCGTTAATAAGCCAATGGATTTCCTGTGGTAAATTTTGTATTCTGTTGTTGAATTTATTGTTCATAATCTTATGTATATTATATGTAAGATTATATAAGATTAAATAAAATAAATCAATGAGACAAAAATATTTTCTAGCTTTAAAAAAACTTTATTCGTCGCAATATGGTTTTGTATTTTTGGTGAATTATTTATACTTTATAGATCGTGAATTACGAAACTCTTTCTTGGCGCAAGTTTTTGCTTGACACGCATAAAAATCTGCTGATTTTTTGCTATTCTCGGCTCGTCAGCCTGCGAAATGTCTCACAAAAACCGCGCCCGCGACAAGTTTCGTAATTCACAGTTTATATAAGAGTATGCTAATATACTTATATGACTGATTTATGTAACGAGATTAAGAATTTAGGAAAAGGTATCGGCAACGCTAACCGATATCGTATTCTTGAGATTCTTATGGAGGGACATCAGACAGTGTCCTATATTGTGAAGAAAGTTAAATTATCACAGCCTGCCGTTTCTCAGCACCTCAAAACGCTGAAAGAATATAATCTGGTTACTGACAGTAAAAAAGGTCAGGAGGTCTATTATTCAATTAACATTGCGTATACAACAAAATTATTAACCAACTTAGTGTCGAACCTTAATAAACAAAGAAAGGTTAATTATAAATAATTAAAATAAAAATATATGGACAACAAAACAACACCCATAAAAGTAAAAATTATTATCGGCAGTACAAGGCAAAACCGCTTCAGCGAAAAACCGGCAGAGTGGATTTTTGAAGAAGCGAATAAACTGGAGGGCATAGAAGCCGAGCTTCTTGATTTGCGCGATTATCAAATGCCGTTTTTTGACGACCCGATGTCGCCCTCAATGGCGAAAGGTCAATACTCAAATGAGATAGTCAAAAAGTGGGCGGAGAAAATAAACGACGGAGATGCGTTTATCGTTGTGACGCCGGAATACAATCATGGTTATTCTGCCGTACTTAAAAACGCTCTGGATGTGATCTATCCAGAATGGAATAGAAAGCCGGTCGGTTTTGTAAGCTACGGCAGCGCGGTCGGCGCGCGTTCCGTAGAGCAGCTTCGTCAAGTAGCGGTTGAACTTCAAATGGCACCTATAAGGAATGCTATTCATATCCCTGTGGATATCTTTATGGCAGCGATGATGGGCAAGGGACCGACGGGCCCTGAAATGTTTAAGCCGATCCGTGAGAGCATGATGGGGGATCGCGTACAAGTATTCTTTGACGACCTCCTTTGGTGGGCAAAGACGCTCAAGGTAGCTCGGGAAGAAATGTAATTAGTAATATAATGGTAATATAATTATTAAAACTGATATGAACACCCAAAACGAAACGACTAATAAATCCATGCCTAAATATCCACTTTGGGTGACTACAGTTGCCGCTCTAATTTTTAGTATTGGGGCGAACTTTCTCGTTCTTTTTGTTACAAAACCGCTTGCTCCAGACTTCATGTCTCTCACGGTGATGCCGGTTGCATTTTGGAGCATAATTGCCGTTCTTGGCGCGGCCATTGTGTTTGCGCTTACGCGCAAGTATTCAAAAAATCCAAATCGCGCGTTTACGCGTATTGCATGGATTGCGTTTCTCCTCTCCTTCTTGATGGATATCCCATTATTCTTCTACGATATTGCATTTTTCGCTGGAGCGACTACCGGAGGCATTCTTGCGCTTATGACAATGCACGTTGTTGTTTTTGTAATTATAGTGCCGCTTCTGGTGAAATTCACACGTCCTATAACCATAGAATAAAAATTAAATTAAAATTTAAAATTTTAACAAATATATTATGGAAAAAAACACATATATACCGGGAGTATGCAACATCGGCCTGGACGAAATTAAGAGGAGAAAGATTGGCGGATGGTCAGGTCTTATTATCACTATAGCGCTTTGGGGAGCTTTCTTACTGTTTGACATCCCTAGAATATGGTCATTGCTAATCTTTTTTCCGGCAATGATGTCCGCGGTCGGATTTCTTCAGGCATACATGCGCTTCTGTGTCTATTTTGGATTTGCAAACCTCTTCAA
>CAYGDB010000039.1:0-6003 GCA_964348535.1 uncultured Candidatus Saccharibacteria bacterium | reverse complement strand
GAATACCTAGGGTTTCATTATTAAAAGCAATTGCATTTCACTAGGGAATTTACCCGTACATGGTTTTGACAGTATGCCTAAAGTAATTTATCATTATCATTATGTTCAAAGTTATATCATTACCAATTCGAGTAGCTATGTTTGTGGTCTTACTCTCGACCGCTACTTGGTTGTTATACAGCAAGTATGAAAAATTTATAGCTGGCTACCCTCTTTCAGGGATGTTGCTATACCTGTTTCTTTTTTTCTTTTTTTCTATTCTTTCTTATTTTTTTATTTTGTTTTTCGACAGGAAAGAGAGAGAACTCGTAAAATTTTTCAGACCTACCAAGCAAAAGTTGCTTGATTTCATCACTGTTCTCGTATTGACCCCCGTGCTCGTTATGATACCTTTGCCACTCTTTGCAGTTGTCTTGATTGGTGTTTATAGTAATAGTATGGGACTCGGAGGTTTTGTTTTTACTGTATATTTCTTGGCATTAGTGTTACTCGTATTGGGCGCATACGTATTCGCATGCATTGGGTTTGATAGGAGTTGGGGGAAGATATCTTATATCATCCAATTGCTACTTTACTTCTGTTTAACATTCATTTCTATTCCCTTGCTGTTTGGAACTACATATATATAGTTTTGTGCAAAATATCACTTGGCGGTTTCATCGCCAAGTGACCAGTGGGAGAAGTGCTTAAATGTGTTTGATTTTTGGTTTGATTTAGTGTAGGATTTTGAAATGCTTACATTGGATATAGAAAAAAGGATTGTTACTGGCAAACGCAAGAATATGCCATTGGACTTTATGCCAGCCGTATATTACGGCTTTAAAGAGGTATCAACCCCTATTACTCTTTCAAAATTGGCTTTTAAGAAGGTTTTAAAGGAAGCGGGAGAGTCTTCTGTGGTTGTTCTGTTGGGAGAGGGTAAAAAAATTGAAGCTTTGATTCACCGAATAGACTTTGACCCTATAAAGGGCGAGCCTCGCCATGCTGATTTTTATGTTATTGAGGCGGGTAAGAAAGTCGAGGTTTCCGTTCCTATCCACTTTGAGGGCATTTCTCCGGCTGTTAAAAATCTCGGGGGAATTCTCGTTAAAGTTTTGCATGAAATGAAGATAGAGTCGCTCCCCAAAAATCTTCCGCACTCAATTATTGTTAATATAGAAGGACTTGTTGATTTCGACAGTAAAATTCACGTTAAGGATGTGATACTTCCAACCGGTGTTTCATCCCTTGAAGAATCCGAGGAGGTTGTTGCCGCCGTTTCCGCTCCAAAGGAAGAAAAAGATGAGGAAGTAGCGCCAATAGACCTGTCGGCCATTGAAGTTGAAAAGAAAGGTAAAAAGGAAGAGGTTGGCGAAAGCTCGGAGGAATAGGATAAAAAACGAGCCTCCACGGTTCGTTTTTATTTTTCTTTTGTTTTTCTTTTATTTTTTATGGATGGCTTAAATAAAAAATTCTTTAAAATTTTAGTTATACTCTTCACCCTAATTTTGGCGAGTATAAATATAACTTTTCAAATTGCCGAAGCCGAGAGTGTCGGTGGCGTTTCTTCTTCAAGGAGGGCCGAACTTGAACAAGAGCTCAAAGGGCTTGAAAACCAAATAGCCGCTCAAAGACAAATTCTTGATTCAAAACGTCGCGAGTCGGCATCTTTTCAGCGTGATGTCGATATTTTAAATGCCCAAATAAAAGAAGCAAAACTTGCCATAAGAGCCAGAGATTTGAGCATACAGAAACTATCTTCAGATATCGGTGGCAAGCAAAAAAAAATAGGGCAACTTGATGAAAAGTTGGAGAGAGAAAAAGAATCGTTGTCCCAACTGTTGAGAAAGATAAATGAACTTGACTCTTACTCAATGACTGAATTCGTTCTTAGCGACAAAACAATTTCTGACTTTTTTATTGACCTTGATTCTTTCGATTCCATACAAGCGGAACTTCAAAAATCATTCGCGGATATAGGTGAAAACCGCGACCAGACAAAAGAACAAAAAGAAGCCCTTGAAGAAAAGCACGCTGAAGAGCTGGGACTTCGCCGTATTCAGGACCTTCAAAAGAAAACCATAGAAAAACAGGAAGCCGAAAAGAAAAATCTTTTAAAAGCCACGAAAGGACAAGAGAAAGTCTATCAGCAGATTTTGGCTGATAAAGAAAAAAGCGCCGCCGCTATCAGGACAGCGCTCTTCTCTTTGACCGGCACCGGGGCTATTCCTTTTGAAAAAGCTTACCAATACGCAAAAGAAGCCGGAGAAAAAACGGGGTTACGGCCCGCTTTTATTTTGGGCATTATAGCTGAAGAATCAAATCTTGGTGAAAATGTTGGAACAGGGAATTGGAAAAAAGACATGCACCCCACTCGTGATCAGCCTGTTTTTGCAAAAATCGCCGCTAGACTTGGTCTAAATCCGGACAACCTCCCTGTTTCAAAAAAGGCTTGGTATGGGTGGGGAGGGGCAATGGGTCCTGCCCAATTTATTCCTTCGACTTGGATTATTTACGAAGATAAAATTGCTTCCGTAGTCGGTCATGCTCCCAATCCTTGGGATCCGAGAGACGCTTTTTTTGCTTCCGCTATTCTTCTGAAAGATAATGGCGCAGGCAAGGGGACGAGGGATGCCGAGAGGCTTGCCGCCCTTCGGTATCTTGCCGGATGGAAAAACGCCACAAAGCCGGCTTATGCTTTTTATGGCAACGAAGTGATGGATTTGGCTGATTATTATCAAAAACAGATTGATATTATAAAAGGATAGGTTGCCTATTCGTGGTTTGCAAATTTATCTATCTGTGCTAAATTCTCAACATATATGAAAACAGACATACATCCCAAATATTACAATAAAGCCAAGGCGACATGCGTATGTGGCGCTTCTTTTGTTGTTGGTTCAACTATGGAAAAGCTTAACGTTGAAATCTGTAGTCAGTGCCACCCATTTTATACCGGTATGGACAAAGTGATTGATACCGCGGGTAGAGTAGAACGCTTTAAAGCTCGTCGGCAAGCCGCTACAGAAATTCCTAAAAATTCTACAAAGAAAAAATAAGATTTTCTTTGAACCTTGTCCTTTAAGCGGGTGAGATTTTTTGACACGTATGATTGACCTAAACGTCTATAAAAAAGACCATCGAACCCAGTATCTTGCCGAGAGTTATGAGAGATTGGTTGGGGAAGAAGGACAACTTCTTTCGATGCTTGAACGCGACCCGACTTTAAAAGAGCTTGGGGTGGAAGAGCTTTCAAAAATAAAACAGCAAAAGGACGAGCTTGAGAGACAGATGGAGGAAATTATGGAAAATAAAGATGAAGATGCCGGCGGTTTTACCAATGAAATAATTCTTGAAGTTAGAGCCGGCACAGGAGGGGACGAAGCGTCCCTTTTTGCTTATGAGCTTGCCGAAATGTATCAACGCTATGCTGACCAAAAAGGTTGGAATAATAGAATTCTTAATGAATCTAAAAGTTCGGTCGGCGGGTATAAAGAAGTTTCAGTGGAAATAACGGGTAAAGATGTTTACAATTTTCTTCGTTATGAAACAGGAGTTCATCGTGTTCAAAGAACGCCAGCGACAGAGAAGATGGGCAGGATTCATACTTCAACCGCCTCCGTCGCCATTCTTCCAATTTTGAAAAAAAGCGCTTTTGAAATCAATCCGGCCGATTTAGAAATGGAATTTTCTCGCTCGGGTGGCGCAGGGGGTCAAAACGTTAACAAGGTGGAAACGGCTGTAAGGCTTATACACAAACCTACGGGGATTGACGTAAGATGCACCTCTGAACGTAGCCAACAAAAAAACCGCGATAAAGCCATGGCCATTCTTCTTGCCAAACTTCAAGCGGCCAAAGAGGAGGAAGAAGCAAAAAAGCTTGGAGCGGAGAGGAAGGGGCAAATAGGTTCAGGCGATCGCTCTGAAAAAATTAGGACTTACAACTTTCCTCAAGACCGTCTTACCGACCATCGTTTGAAAAAATCTTGGCACAACCTGCCGAAAATAATGGCTGGAAATATTGAAGAAATTTTACTTAGTTTCAGTGAAGTGCCTGTTTGATAGTTTGTTTGATAACCCCGAACCATTGCGTTTTGGGTCTTCTTTTGCTAGACTCTCCTAATGCAAAACACAGAAGAAGCAGAAATAACTTTGGAAAACAACCCGCGTTTTGATGAGCTTTTCAGGGTGGGGGCTCATTTTGCTTACAGCAAATCAAGGAGACATCCCACGGCAAGCAAGTATATTTTCGGTTCAAAAGCCAGAGTTGAGATTTTTGATCTTGAAAAAATTAACGAGTCTCTTGAAAAAGCCAAAGAATTTGTTCATAGCATTGCCCAAGCCAGAAAGCAGATTCTTTTTATTTCTGGCAAAAATGAAGCTAAAGAGGCGATAAAAAAAGGCGCTGAAGCGATTCATCAGCCTTATGTTTCCGGACGTTTTATTGGAGGAGCTCTGACAAATTTTTCTGAAATAAAAAAGAGAATTTCAAAACTTGAGGGTCTTCTTTTGGAAAAAGAACGTGGAGAACTTTCAAAATATACCAAAAAAGAACGTCTTCTTATTGACCGTGAAATAATAACTCTTGAAGAAAAATTCGGCGGTATTGTTTCAATGAAATCTTTGCCGGCTGCTATTTTTGTCGTTGATTCAAAGCGAGAGCATATCGCGGTTGCTGAAGCCCGTCAGCTCAACATAGCGGTTATCGCCCTTTCAAATTCAGATTGTGATTTGTCTGAGGTTGATTACGCCATTCCCGGTAACGATTCAGCGAGAGCAAGCATTGAATTCTTTGTCCACGAAATAGTTTTGGCTTACAAAAATGGCGAAATATCTGAAGCCGACCCTTCTGTTCTTTCAGACGAGATTAAAAATTCACCCGTTTTAAGCTAAATTTTAAAAATCGGTTTCATTTTATGTTTCTTTGAAATTTATGATAACTACTGAAGAAATTAAAAAGTTGCGTGATCAAACAGGCGTTTCTGTCATGCAGTGCAAGAAGGCTCTCGAAGAAGCTGATGGCAGCTTT
This sequence comes from uncultured Candidatus Saccharibacteria bacterium, assembly GCA_964348535.1. Taxonomy (GTDB): domain Bacteria; phylum Patescibacteriota; class Minisyncoccia; order Phycocordibacterales; family JAKFXT01; genus JBGPJO01. The sequence continues at coordinate 995 of CAYGDB010000039.1, read as the reverse complement.
GAAAAGGCGGTTGTGATTTTAAGAAAAAAAAGCTCCGAGATAGCTTCTAAAAAAGGAGACAGGGAGCTTGGCGCCGGGGTTGTGGCTTCTTATCTTCACGCTACCCAAGCTGTGGGAGCCATGGTCGTGCTTTCTTCAGAAACTGACTTTGTGTCAAAAAATGACGAATTTAGAAAATTGGCTTATGATATTGCCATGCATGTAGCCGCTTCCAATCCTGAATATTTAAGTCTCAATGATATTACCCCTGAAGCGAAACAAATCGCTAAAGATGTTTTTGCCGAGGAGGTTAAAGGGAAGCCCGAAGATTTAAAAGAAAAAATACTAGAAGGCAAACTGGCTTCTTATTTTAGCGACAAAGTTCTTCTTCAACAGCCTTATATAAAAAATCCTGAAATAACGGTTGGTGGCCTTGTGGATGAAGCCGTTCAGAAATTCGGTGAAAGGGTGGAGATTTCAAAATATGTTCGATTGACGGTTTAAATGGTATTCTTTAATAGTTTGGAATTTAGAGAGTAATCTAAAAATATGCCTGCCACTGTAATATTTTTCATTTCTTTTGGCGGAATAAGTGTTTTGCTCGGGTTGAAAATATTTGAGCTCAATCATGGCGTAAAGCCGTTTTCTGCCTATCGTTACAAAATTGACTTAGTTCTTAGAAAAAAATCAGAACTTTTATTTTCATACCTTAAATATCTCAATAGGCACACCTTAAAACTTCTTTTGATTTTTATTTTATCTGAAATTAAAGTTTTTATCCTATATTTGGTGCGGAAAATAATGGATACAAAAATCGGTTCAATGGTCAGAGGTAAGTATTTACCCGATTCCTCGTCAAATGGCACAAATTCTGAATTTCTTAAAAGAATGTCTTCTTTTAAAGACAAAAAGAAAAGTTTGGAAGATACTATTAAATAAAATTTTTGTTTAATATTTAATTTAAGCCGCCTTAGCTCAGTTGGTAGAGCAACACTTTTGTAAAGTGAAGGTCCCCA
>CAYGDB010000038.1:0-6061 GCA_964348535.1 uncultured Candidatus Saccharibacteria bacterium | reverse complement strand
AATTATGAAGTTTTTCTTTTCCGGCAAGCATTCCGGCCTCCCAAGTATTTCCGGCGTCGTGTTCCCCATCAGACAAAAGACAATAAAAGAATCGTCCGCTTGATTGTCCTCTGTCAATTCTGTCAGCGAGAGCCATACCGAGGGCTTGTGACAGTCCGGAACCAAGAGGGCCCGAGCTTGTTTCAAGCGCCGAAAGCCATTCTCTGTGGGGGTGGCCCTGGAGACGCGAACCGAATTTCCGTAAAGTGTTCAGTTCTTTTATAGGAAAATATCCGGCGTGAGCCATCGCGGCGTACAAGACAGGACAAATATGACCATTTGAAAGAATCAAACGATCCCTCTCCTCCCAAAGCGGTTCTTTTGGATTATGTCTAAGAATGTGAAAATAAAGAGCGGTAAAAATATCCGCCATACCAAGAGGCCCTGCGGTGTGTCCGGAACCAGCTTCAAGAAGCATCTCTATAGTAGACATCCGAATTTTGTTGGCATTCATTTCAAGGTCCCAAATTTTTGTATCATCCAATTGTTCCATATTTTAAATATTAAATCGGATTTTTTAAACTTTCAACGGCTTCTTTTATATTAAGACTGTTGAAAATATAAGAACCGGAAACAAGCCTGTGGATGCCGGCTTTGACAAGGGAGGACGCCGTATCAGAGTTGACCCCGCCGTCTACGCTCAATATCATTTCCGGATATTTATTTTTCAAAATTTTTATTCTATCCAAAACTCTCTCATCAAACGGCTCACCCTGATAACCTATTTTTGCTATTCCCATCAACTGAACAAAATCAACCGATGGAATAATCTCCTCCCACAAAGAAAGCGGGGTGTCGTTTAAAGCCGCTATCCCTATTTCAGGAGCGTTTATATTTTCCTTGGCGACGCCATATTCAGAGCGTATTTCTTTAATCAGTTTTAAAATTTCTTTACTGCTTTCAAAATGAAGGACAACTCTCTTGGCTCCGATTTTAATCCAATCGAAAACGTCGGACTCGGGAGTTGAAGACATCAAATCAATTTCATAATCAATTTTATCCCATTCAGGCAAACCAAGACTCTCAGAAAGAAGAGCGGCAAAATTAGGATCTTTATAAGAAAAATAAGGCCATGTAAGAGCTTCAACGAATTTTCCGTCCATTAAATCAAGCTGGACATTTGAAACGTACGGAGAAACTATTTTAACTGTTTCTTCAATGTTTTCGAATGTTTTTGGCATTATAGCCGGAATCACTTCTGTCATTGTTATACCACTAACGAAACAAACCGGAATCGCAGTTATTATTTTCTTCGTTACAGCTCATCCCAAGCCATTCATAAAATTTCTTTGGATTTCCATCCATGGCAAAGACAACTTTGTTGATACTACCAAACTGATACAAAGTTTTCTCAACCGAAGAAATGATAGATTTCCTGCCACAATCTAATTTTGCTCCCGGGATGATTGCGCTTATATCAGCCATATTAACGGCGGCGACCCCGCCACTAATACTCAAACTATTCAGAGCAAAAGAAGTCGCCTCAGAAAACAAAGAAGTCAAGCCCATCTTTTTTTCGTCGTCCGTAGGTCCTTTCAAAAGCTCAAGAAGGGCGCCTGTTTCCTTGCTGTAATTCTCAATTTCTCTTGGAACTCCGGAAACGGAAGCGCAATCATTCTCTGAAATATTAGAATTATTAAAATAAACATAGTAATCGCCTGTCTTAGTTTTACTTAGGGAGCTCAAGCCATCAACACTTTCTTGGCCCTGAATGAGCTGGTTTTGTTCGCTTGATTTGGAAAAAATACTGCCCGCAAAAAAATACCCCACAACAACAAGTGCTATAAAAACCGAAAGTCCCACCGCCACAGAAGGAGATGTGTAGCCAAAAGAAAAATTTGTATGATAATCCTTTTTCACACAACTATAATAACATTAAATTCAAGCAAGATATGTAACCCTGTGGATTACTTAGCTTCTCAGACCAGCTCCTTTTTTAAAAAGATTTAGCAAGATTAAAAGGGAAATTACATTAAGAAAAACAAGGATAAAAAAACTGAAAGAAACGCTGACATCCGCAACCCCCAAAAAGCCGTATCTAAAACCGTTTACCATATAAAGCACGGGATTGAATTGCGAGACCGCATGCCAAAACGGAGGCAGGAATGAAATAGAGTAGAAGATGCCGCCAAGATACGTAAGCGGGGTCAAGACAAATGTCGGCACTATGGCGACTTGGTCAAAGTTTTTAGCGTAAAGACCGTTTAAAAGTCCCGCAAGCGAAAATAAAGTGGACGTTAAAAGAATGAAAGCGGTAACAATGGCAAGATTGTAAACAACGAGATGAGTGAAAAATAGTGAAATGAGAAGCACGGCAAAACCGACAACGAGACCCCGAATAACGCCGGCTGTAACATATCCGCCTATTATCACAAAATTCGGCGTGGGAGAAACTAAAATCTCCTCAATGCTTCTAGTGAACTTTGAAAAATAAAATCCCGAGACCACCTGCTGAAAAGAATTTGTGATGACGGCCATCATCACAAGGCCGGGCACTATAAACTGCATGTAAGAAAACCCGCTGATTTCTCTGACTTGAGAACCTATAAAAGCTCCGAAAATAACAAAATAAAGAAACATTGTGATTGCCGATGGTAAAATAGTCTGGGTCCAAAGACGAAACATTCGATTAAGTTCTTTGCGAATTATCGTCAAATATGAAATAAAAGCGCGATTTTTATTCACCCCGTTAGACATTTTTTCTTGTTTTTCTAACATAATAATTTCTTTAATTATAAAAATGACTTGGTTTATAAATTCTTAAAATGTCTAACGGAGTAAATGTTATTTTTGTTTTGTCGCGGCAATAAAAAATTCCTCTAAACGGCCGCTCTTGTTTCTCAAACTCCGAACTTTTGCAGGCAAATGATTAAGAGCGGTTATGGCAGAACTTATATCCTGGCCTTTTGTCAAAGTAATTTCAATTGTATTATCATCAATTTTTTGGGCATTAAAAATATTCAATTTTTCCAAATCCAGGCTTGATATAGGCTTATCTAAATCAAGAACAAAAACTTCGCTGTGAAGCTTGGCCAATAGGTCTTTAAGAGAACCAGATTCGGCGATTTCACCACTGTTGATAATGGTAATATTGGAAGCAAGCTGTTCTGCCTCTTCCAAATAGTGAGTTGTTAAAATTATGGTCCTACCCTCAATCTTTAATCCTTTCAAAAAATCCCACATGGAACGACGAAGCTCCACATCAACGCCGGCTGTCGGCTCGTCAAGTATTAAAATTCTCGGCTCATGAACAAGCGCTCTTGCTATCATCAATCGACGCTTCATGCCACCTGAAAGTTTTTGAGCCTGTTCTCCTCTTTTGTCCCAGAGACCGAGGGCTTTGAGATATTTTTCGCTGGCGGGCTTGGCTACGATTCGCGATAAACCGTAATATCCGGCCTGGTCAAGCACTATATTCTCAACCGTTTCAAAAATATTAAAATTAAATTCCTGCGGGACCACTCCGATATATGATTTAACTTCTTCCGGCTCTTCATCAATGCTTTTTCCAAACACTCTGACTTCCCCTTCGGTTTTATTCGTCAGACCGGAAATTATACTTATCAAAGTGGTCTTGCCAGCGCCGTTTGGACCAAGAAGCGCGAAAAAATCACCTTTTAAAATTTCGAGGCTAATCTCTTTTATGGCAACGGTGCCATTTGAATAAACCTTTTTTAAGCCCTTTATGGAAATTGCCGACGACATTTTTATTTAGTTTGAGTTACGAAACTTTAGGGAGGCGCGTATTTCTCCGAGAAATACGCGCCGAGAAAATAGTTTCGTAATCCATAGTTATTTGGTTTTTAGGTTAGGCCTCTTCTTCTTTTAAAGAAAGTTCTCCCAGATAATCCGCCTTGCCGATACTTACACCGCGATGGCGAAGAATGGCGTAAGCAGTGGTGAGATGAAAGAAAAAATTGGGCAAATAAATTTCAGAAAGATATTCAAAACCGCTAACCCATTTCCCCGGCATAAAAGATATGGAAACTTTTTTATCTTCAGTTCCTTCTATATCTTCCGGTTTTATCGACTCTAAAAACTCCACCGTTTTTTCTATCCGAGCTTTCAACTCCGGCATGGTCTTTTCAAAATCTTCCATTTTGGGAGGTTCAATAGAGGCAAGTTTGGCGGAGGCCCCTTTGGCGGTATCACAACAAATCTGAACTTGACGGGTAAAATCAAACTGGTCTGGCGCAAGACGGTCTGACAAAAGATTTTCTATGTTAAATTTCTTTTCTTCTGAATAAACAATAGCTTTATCAAGGAGAGCGGAGAGGTTATTGAGAGATTTAATGAACACCGGAACGGTGATGTTATACATTGATATTTTCATGATTTTTTTGATTTTATCTTTAAAGTTAAAGAACCGTGAATTACGAAACTCGTCTCAGGCGCAGTTTTTGTGAGACATTTCGCAGGCTGACAAGCCGAGAATAGCAAAAAATCAGCAGATTTTTATGCACGTCGAGCAAAAACTTGCGCCAAGAAAGAGTTTCGTAATTCACGATAAAGAAAGATTAGTTCCCCATTCTATCATATTTTTTTAATTTTAAAAACTAAAAATCCTCCGCCTAAGCGGAGGTTCTTTAGTGGGCCTAGTATGCTATCAACCGAAATTGAAAAACTCTTTCTTACGGTAGAGTTTCATCATATACCAAACCCATAGCAATTCTACTCTTTCTCTTGCCGTGAGGCAAAAAAGTTATCCACAATTATCATACTGAATGCCCGAAGTTTTCGTCGGCTTTATCTTTATCGGCGTCGGCTTTTATTTTGTGTACAGTGCCGTCTATATGATTTGGTGGAGCGTAGACAGTGTAGACTTTGAGAGGCTCCGTCCCTGTATTAATAAAATTATGTTTGGTGCCCGGAGTAACAACCACCACATCTCCTTCTTTAATATTTTTTTCTTCACCGTTTAAAAATGCCTTCGCAGCACCTCTCAAGAAAAAAAGTGTCTGCTCCACATGTTCGTGTGTCTCTTCACCTATCTCTCCGCCAGGCGGAATTTCCATCACCACAAGCTGGCTTTTTGCTCCAGTAAATATAACTTTTCTGAAATTATTATTTTCATCCGTCTCTCTGACTATATTTCCTTTGTAAGACATACGAATTCAAATATTATATATTAAAATTTTTAATCTAAATTAAGCCCCTTTACCGGTTTTAAAATGAAAGACGGGTCTTTTTTCCATTCATCGCTCACGTCCGAGTAAAGTTCAAGTTCGTTACCGTCCGGGTCAAGAATATAAACGCTATGAGTAATGTGGTGGTCGCCTGTGCCGACTATGGTAACTCCTTTTTCAACGAGCTCTTTATAAGCTTTCTTGGCATCGTCGGTTGAGTCCCCGATTTTAAATCCTATGTGATAAAGGCCCGGCTCCGGAAAATGTTTTTGCCTCGGCTCTCCACCAATTTCAATCAGTAAAAGCTCGTGGTGGGTCCTGCCTGAAGAAAAAAGTGCCACTCCGCCACCTCTCGAAATTTCTCTAAAACCTAAAATCTCTTTGTAAAAATCAGCGGAACGCTCCAAGTTTGAAACATATAAAACAACATGTCCAAGTTCTTTTATTTCCATTTGTATATTATAACTGATTTTATTAATCTAAAAAAATCTTTCTAGTATTAAAATAAAAAAAATCACCCCACGGACATACGTCCGTGGGGGGATAATATTATCTCGCACTCACCAAAAACTTACGGAGAAATATTGACAGGGTTATCATGGAAACCCCAGCCAAAGTCCAAAAAAGTTCCTGAGAGGATAGACTGTCACTCAAATTAGTATATTCTGAGATTAACATCAGTAGCCCCAGGATGAACGAGGTTGTTCCTACTGCAAACAAAAGAAAGCTAAATACTGAAACCATAGCCCCGAGCATGTATGGAATCGGAAATTCTAACATATCTCTATCTGACTCTAAAGACATAATTACCTCCAAGGTTCAGTTTTTACTATCACATATGTGAGGGAAATTTACCTTTGAATCCGAACACTCTAAAATGAGAATTGTATGGAAAA
>CAYGDB010000037.1:0-6131 GCA_964348535.1 uncultured Candidatus Saccharibacteria bacterium | reverse complement strand
CCATACAATTCTCATTTTAGAGTGTTCGGATTCAAAGGTAAATTTCCCTTTGAACCTTAACTAGGGGGTTATCCTAATGAAACTTCTTGAAACGGCTATTATAAGTTTTGGTCTTACCATTATTATTTTAGCAATTTTCAATGATCTTCATCTTTTTTGGAAGTGAATATTACGCTAGAACACCCCGCGCAACCTTGCGCGGGGTATTTTTCATTTTAAATAAAACTGCCCTAATTTAGGACGGTTACACTCTGTGCTAATATACGAGAATGGTAAAAGAGAAGTTTTTAATCAAGGGACTCGGGGGGGCAAAAAAGCTAAAAGGGACGATTTCAGTCGGCGGTTCAAAAAACACCGCCTTGAAACTTTTGGCTTCAACCATTCTTTTTGAGGACACTGTTAATTTTCAAAATGTGCCGGATATTGCGGATATCAGAAAAGCGGTAGAACTTCTTCAAAGCTTGGGCGGAAAGTGTGAGAGAACCGGCCCCAACAGTTATTCAATAAATACAAGAGAATTAAAAAATACCATCCTTGAACCTTCAATAGCAAAACAACTCCGGGCTTCCATTGTTTTTACCGGACCCATTTTATCTCGGTTCGGAAAAGTTTCCTTTCCTCATCCGGGTGGGGATGTCATAGGAGAAAGACCCATAGATATTTTTCTTGATAGCTTAAAAAAAATGGGTGCAAAGTTGGCGGAAAAAAGTGAAGAATACTCCTTGAGTGTTCAAGGATCTCTCAAAGGAGTAACGATTATTTTTAAAGTTGTAAGTGTTACAGCTACGGAAACAATGATGATGGCTGCCATCTTGGCAAAAGGAAAAACAATTTTAAAAAACGCCGCCACGGAGCCAGAAATAAAACATCTTGGTGAGTTTTTAATAAGTTGTGGAGCAAAAATAAAAGGAGTCGGCACCTCGACTATTGAAATAGAAGGAGGAAAGATTCTTAAAGCAGGCGGAAAAGTCTATCGTGTGCCACCGGATAGAATAGAAACTGGCAGTTTTTTAATTCTTGGTGCTCTATCCGCCAACAGACTTGAAATTACAAACTGTGAACCATCGGAGGTTGAAGTCCCGATTGAAATATTGAGACAATCCGGAGTAAATATCGAGGTTGGAAAAAACAAAATAACGGTCGGTGGTAAAGTGAAAGGCGATAGGTTGAAAGGCGTTTCGATCAAGACTCACGAATATCCCGGCTTTCCCACAGACTTGCAGGCGCCGATGGTGGTGTATTTAACGCAGGCATATGGGGAAAGTTTTGTGTTTGAGACTATTTTTGAAGGGCGGCTTCTGTACGTTGATGACCTAAACAGAATGGGAGCCAATATTTTAATCCTTGACCAGCATCGTATAATCGTAAAAGGCCCCACTCCTCTTAAAGGCAGGGAACTTGAAAGTCCTGATATAAGGGCAGGTCTCGCTTTTCTTATTGCTGCCGTTGTGGCAAGGGGAGAATCTGTTATTAATAATGTTTATCAAATAGATAGGGGGTATGAAAAATTGGAAAAACGGCTTCGTCTCTTGGGGCTTGCCATTGATAGAGTAAGGTAAAATGATAAAAAAGATTTATTCAAAACTAATAAGTCCGAAGCTCGGAATAGATTTAGGTACAGCTAACACTCTGGTTTTTGTGCCTGGGCAAGGTGTTGTTTTAAATGAGCCTTCCGTCGTTGCGGTCTCCGAGCAAAGCGGAAAAGTTTTGGCTGTTGGCGCGGAGGCGAAAGAGATGATTGGCAGAACGCCGGAAAATATAATAGCTTATCGCCCGATGAAAGACGGCGTGATAGCGGATTATAAAGTGACGGAAATAATGCTCCGATATTATATGACCAAGGCTTTGGGAAGGTGGAACATCTGGAAACCTGAAGTGATGATTTCCGTTCCGGCCGGCGTAACATCGACAGAAAGGAGAGCGGTGATAGAAGCGGCTATAAAGGCCGGAGCGAAAAGCGCTTATGTTGTCAAAGAGCCGATTCTTGCCGCAATAGGCGCTGGAATTTTAATTCATGAACCGCGTGGTCATATGATAGTGGATATTGGTGGTGGCACCACCGATGTTGCCGTTATTTCTTTGGGTGGTATCGTGGCTTCCACTTCTGTTAAAGTGGCTGGTAATAAAATTGACGCGGCGATTGCGGATTATGTTAAAAAAACATTTAATTTGGCAATAGGCGACAAGACGGCAGAGGAAATTAAAATTAAAATAGGGTCCGCGATAGCTCTTGAAGAAGAAATTTCAACGACAATAAAAGGACGTGATTTTATCACGGGACTACCGCGTTCCACTGATATAAAAACCAATGAGATTGTAAAAGCAATAGGGAGGGAACTTAGAGAAATAATAAAAGCCATTAAGGATGTTTTGCAAGAAACCCCGCCGGAGCTTTCGTCCGATATTATTGATTACGGGATAACCATGACTGGTGGTTCTTCCTTGCTTCGGAATTTGCCGGAGCTTGTTTTCAGAAGAACTGGAGTAAAAGCCCAGCTCGGCAAAGACGCTTATTATTGTGTGGTAAGAGGCACCGGAATCGCCCTTGAACATTTGGAGGTTTATAAAAAAAGCATTATTTCTAAAAGATAAATTACTAAGATATAAAAAGCAAAACCCCGCGAACATCTCTGTTCGCGGGGTATTTGTCACAGTGGACGAAGAGTTGCGGGAGGCATAAATATGATCATTAAAATAATGATAATAATCATCGCAGCCCCAAGCAGAACAATATTTCTTAAGCCTGCGGCATATTCCTGCAAAACTTTTTTGCTCTGTAGATCTAAATTTCGACGTACATATCTCATAAGCATCATGACAAGACCCTCTCTCAGTTTTTACCTTTCCACAACGAAAAGGAAATTTCTGGTTCAAATTTCTCATATTGAATTAATTATGTCAAGTCTTATATTGTGACCACTTTTTTGAGAAAATGAGCAGATGGAAAGTCAAATTTTTAACGCAGACAATCTCCACCACGCCTATTTTATTTCGGGGGATAGAGCAGTGGCGGAAAAAGATGTGCTGTCTTTTATTGAATCTTTAAATATTTCGGTTAAAGGAAATCCCGATGTTATTTTTAGAGAATACGAAACATTCGGCATTGATGACGCTAGATGGTTGAAAGAACGCCAAGAAAAAAGCGCTTTTGGGGAGGCAAAAAAGATTTTTATTATCAATTTTAATTTTATAACTGCCCAAGCCCAAAACGCTCTTTTGAAAGTCTTGGAAGAGCCGACGGCAGACACTGTTTTTTTTATCATAGCCCCGTCCTCGGCCATACTCCTCCCCACCCTCCGTTCGCGACTTTCAATTATTTCTCTTTCAAATTCTGAAAACACTTCAAGTAAAGGAGCTGAAAATTTTTTGAAGGCCGATATTGACTCCCGTCTTAAAATGGCCGAAAAATTCAAAGACACCGAAAATGAAACAAAAAAAAGCGAACTTCTGAATCTCATCAGCAATATCGAAATTTTTTTGAAAAATAAAAATCCCGATATGTCATCTCTGTCTCAAGATGAGCTTTCTTCAATGGTAGAGCTTGTTAAGTTAAAACGTTATCTTTTTGGTCCTTCTCCAAAAACCGCAATGATTGCGGAGTATCTGGCTCTTCGTTTGCCTCAAGTCAAATAATTAAATTTATGTTAAGATAGAAAAAATGTCATACGATTTCAGTAATCTTAAAAAAAGGGTAGAGGAGGTATCACGATTTTTGGGCGAGGAGCTTTCCGGCATCAGGACCGGAATGGCAACTCCCGCCATATTGGATAGTATTCAGGTGGAAGTTTACGGCTCGCGAGTATCCGTGAGAGATATTGCTTCTATAAGCATTGAGGACGCCAGAACTCTTCGTATCGCGCCGTGGGATATTTCACAGCTAAAGGCGATTGAGAAATCTTTAACCGTTTCAAACTTGGGCGTATCGGTATCAACTGATGAAAAAGGCCTCCGTGTCCACTTTCCCGAGCTTACAAGCGAACGCAGAGTTATTTTGGGAAGACTTGTAAAAGAAAAGCTTGAAGAGGCGCGCATTTCACTTCGCATTGAACGAGACAGAGTGTGGGGCGATATTCAAAAAATGGAAAAAGACGGGGAAATGAGCGAGGACGAAAAGTTTCGAAATAAAGACGATATGCAGAAAATCATAACTGAAGGAAACGAAAAGCTCGATATCCTTGCCTCAAAGAAAGAGAAAGAAATTCAAAATTAGAGCTTTCTTTTTTCTTTCTCTCTTATTATTTCACGTTTGCTATCTGTTATTTAATTATAAAAAATGTCTATCATATTATTTCTCTTCATTTTAACTGCTCTTGTTTTTGTTCATGAGCTTGGACATTTCATCGTGGCGAAACTTTCAGGAGTGAGGGTGGACGAGTTTGCAATCGGCTTTCCGCCCAGAATTTTCAGTTTTAGAAAAGGTGAGACTTTATACACTATAAATCTTATTCCATTTGGAGGTTTTGTAAAAATTTTCGGCGAAAATCCCGATGAAGAATCGCTAAGTGGTCCTCAAAGCGAAAGAAGTTTTGTCAGAAAACCCTATTTTATACAAGCCCTGACACTGCTTGCCGGAGTAACTTTTAATATTTTATTCGGCTGGATTCTGATATCATCGGCTTTAAGCATCGGCCTTCCGGCTCCTTACGACCCCTCCGCCAATACACCACTTGTTGAAAATCCGGCAGTTTTAGTAATAGAAGTTTTACCGCTTTCTCCGGCTGAAAAAGCCGGTTTCAAATCGGGGGATAAGATTGAGTATGTCAAAGTGAAAGGCGCGGAAGTAAAAGCCGAATCAGCTCTTCAGGTTCGTGATTTTATAGGCGCTCATCCGGAAGAAGAAATTATTTTTTCAATTAAGAGAAAAAATGAAGCGCTTACACTCAAAGCCGTATCTAATGGCAATATAGAAAACAATAGAAAAGCCGTCGGCGTTTCACTTGGAGATATAGGAACAATGAGGCTACAGGTTCACAAAGCCTTGATTGAGGGGGCGGAAAAGACCTTTGTTTCAACGGGGCTTATTGCGGCAGGGTTATTTGACTTCATAAAAAGCGCCATTTCAGGAGAGGCCGATATAAAACAAGTGACCGGGCCTGTAGGCATTGTGGGCTTGGTGGGCGACGCTTCTGATTTGGGACTGGCCTATCTTCTGAATTTCACCGCTTTTATTTCAATAAATTTAGCGGTAATAAATATTTTGCCGATTCCGGCTCTTGATGGCGGGAGGTTGTTGATAGTGGGGATAGAAGCGATTCGCAAACGTCCTTTAAACTATAAATATGTCAATATTATAAACGCCACCGGATTTATTCTTCTCATTATTCTGATGCTCTTGATAACCTACCAAGACATCACGAGGCTATTCAGCAACTAGTCCCATAATCCGTTGTAATTTTTTAATTACTGAATATAATACAGGAAGAAGGGTTCAACACAACAAGGGAGGAATCAATGAGTTGCACAGGTGGTGGGAGAGCAGGGCGTGTAGATCTCATTATACGTGCCAGTGATTTGCTCAATCCTCTTTTTGAGCAAGAAGAATTTAAGTGTGCTGAGTGGGAAGCCGATAACATATATTGGTTTCTCAAACGCATTGACAACGATGGTAAATTTAGTCTAGAGGATAGGCCACCTAGAGGGATAGACCTTGGACAGACTTTTGGAAGACGAGGACAATTTAGAGAAACTGTTGTCGCCGCCTTTAAATTTGCCTTCGGGGAGAACTACAATATAGATGAATTGGTGGAAGGAATATTGTCAATTGCTATGTGTTCCTTTTCCTCTACTGAAACAACCAAGGGAACCATCTCCCCTGATGACCTAGAAAAAGCAAAGACTTTTTTTAGGGTCTGGAAAAAAGAGATAGAAAAAATTCTATCGGAGAACTATGTGCAGGAACTACGCCAGCACTCAATGCCCTAGCGCACCTAAAGACAACCCCACAAGGAAAGCCCCCCTCTTTCCTTGTGGGGCTTTTATTTTCCAAAGACTTATTTTCCAAAGACCGTCCTTGGTGCGTGGGGTGCTTTTAAATAAGGGTTTTTGGGGTGGTTGATTTGTAGCACAGTAGCTTTGGACCATAAGTTCAACAAGTAACTGCAACACTTGATAAAATCAAGTGTATGAAATTC
>CAYGDB010000036.1:0-6406 GCA_964348535.1 uncultured Candidatus Saccharibacteria bacterium | reverse complement strand
CCATACAATTCTCATTTTAGAGTGTTCGGATTCAAAGGTAAATTTCCCTTTGAACACAAGCGCGCCCTGCGCCACCCGCGCCTCGGGGTTCTGGGGTTTGGAGGATTATATGAGTGAGAACCTTGTAAAATTTTTGGCTCGCTTTGTTTTTTGGATGACCACTGGTAATGTTTGGAAGTTTTGTGTCTGTGGCCCGATCATCATAAATTTTATTCTTTTTTATGGAGGTCAAATCCTTGGCAATGTAGCTTTATCGTGGTTTGCAATTGACTTTCTTCTTTTCTTTATGGGAATTCTGCTAATTCTTTTTCTTGTCGCAGAGCATCCTAAAGTCAAGGCTGAGCTTACTGCTCTGGTCCGGAATTCTTTTCAAAATCAGACTGAAAAAATATAATCAGTCTTCAAAACAAAAACCGCTCTTCCGAGAGCGGTTTTTTAATACCCTGAAGTTTTTAATTTAATTCAGATTCTCTCTCTTTATGTTCAATGCAGGTTCTGGCAGCGGGGTTGGCTTCAAGCCGTTCTTCTTCTATCATTCCCCCATCTATTTCGCATTTTCCGTAAGATTCAGTTTCTATTCTGGCAAGCGCTTCTTTCACTTGATTGTAACGAATTTCAAGCTGTTTCAAAACGGCGGTGTTATTTTCCAGCTCTTCAATTCCATCCGCCATGTCATTTTCATCCGACGGTAGAATATCCAAATCCGCAGGCTTAGCTTCCCAGTCTTTGGAATTATCAGGGTTTACTCGCCCGACACTTTTAAGTTCGCCTTCAAGCAAAATTTTTTCCTCTTCAAGTTTCTTTTTTAAATCTTCTTTATTTATCATTCCGTAAGAATATCATTTTTTTCTTTAGCGAACCACCTTTCTGGTGGTTAAGCGGTCTATGACCTCTCCAATGGTTACCGGGTTTGTTGAAATTACAAGGGTTTCCTGGTTTGGGAAGGCGTAAATTAAAAGAGTTTTACCGGCCTCATTTTTAAGTTCTCGGGTGTCAATATTTTTATAAATGGCATCTTTGAAGATTAAGGAATCAGATGATGGTGCAGTGGTGGTGCCTATTTTTACAAAATCCCTTTTGGGGCGGAAAAAACCGGATACGTCTTTTTCCCAATCAAGCATATCGGAAAAAGCTATTTCGTAAGAGGTTGTCTTTAAAAGGAGGAATGGTTCGTTCTTGCTCAAGACGTTAAATCCGAGCATAAAATTCGGTTGAAAAGAGCGAAGCAAACGGGGCGGGGGTTTAAGTTTGAAAGATTGAAAAAATTCTTCGGTGGTTAGAATTTTGACTTCGGTTTTATTTTCCGGAAGCGAAATTGTTCGGGTGAGGCGGATCTCTACCATTGAACCTAGCGAAGCTGATAATTTTTGACGTTCTTTTTCAAAAAGAGCTCTATTCTCAGCGCTTGAGCGTCCAGTTATGTCTATCGAGTATGTCTCTTCGGCAAAAATAAAACTTTCTTGGTCGGCTATTTTAACTACAGCATCTTCTTTAGAGAGAACGTAATAAAGAGCAGACCCGCCCGATCCTAAAAGAACCAATCCCAAAATGTAAGCCGCTATTTTTTTTGTCCTCTCGGACTTAACGGTCAAAAAAATATCGTCTGCCATATTTTTTACCGATTGAGCGCGGCTCTCGGAGGCCATCATTGAAACTATGGTTGTCTTGCCATGATTAACGCCTTCCTCCACGTCTCCTTGAAGAGTTCGAAAACTTCTGACCGTGCCAGATCCCCGCTTCGGTGCGTTTTTTATAATTCGAGATTCAATAGATTCGTTTTTTCCAAGAACTTTTTTTTCTTGCTCGGCAATTTCATTTTGTTTTAAAAGGGCCTCAAAACCTTCCGGGTTTATTTTCTTATTTTCCTCCATTGAAAAATTATACCACTTTTGAATGGATTGCCTCTCTTTTTCTTTTCATAATAATTCTTTATTTATAGCTCGCCCCGTCCCTCTTCAGGCGGTTTCAGCCCCTTTCTTTCAGCGAAGCTTTTGTCTCGATTTTTTATTGAGAGATTGATTCTGCCTTTCTCGTCTATTTCTTTTACTACTACCGGAACTTGATCGCCTTCTTTCAAAGCCTCAGAGACCTTGTTTATTCTGAAAGGAGCAATTTCCGATATGTGAACGAGTCCTTCAGCGCTGTGCCCAATTTTTACAAAAGCTCCGAAGTCCATTATTCTGGTTACCACACCATCGTAAGTTTCTCCGGCTTTATATTCTTTGGTCATATCGCGAATAATCTCGGCCGCTTTTTCAGCTCCGCCCCCTTTGCCGGTGATAAAGACCGTTCCGTCGTCTTCAATTTCTATTTCCGTTCCGGTTTTTTCTCTTATTTCGTTTATGGTTTTCCCGCCTCCACCTATGACAAGACCGATTTGGTCCGGTCGGATTTTGGTTACCACTATTTGGGGCGCTCTCGGAGACATTTCGCTTCTCGGATTTGGGATGGCTTTTTCAATGGTGTCCAAAATGAAAATTCTCGCGGTCTTGGCTTTTTCCATGGCTTCAATCAAAATGGGAATCGGCACTCCGTCCAGTTTTATATCAAGCTGGATGGCGGTTATTCCTTCTCTGGTGCCAGCCACTTTGAAATCCATATCTCCGTGATGGTCCTCCGGTCCTTGAATATCGGTAAGGAGGGCATAACGGTTTTTATCTTCAAGCATCAGTCCGATCGATATTCCGGCAACGGGCCGGGTAATGGGCACTCCGCCGTCCATCAGTGCTACTGATGAAGCGCAGACGGAAGCCATTGAGGTGGATCCGTTTGAAGCCATACATTCAGAGACCAGTCTCACGGTGTAAGGAAACTTTTCAATATCAGGAATGACGGCCTCAAGAGCTTTTTCAGCAAGCGCTCCATGCCCTATCGCCCTTCTGTTTAGTCCGCCCACTCTTCCCGTTTCTCCGACTGAAAATGGCGGAAAGTTGTAGTGATGCATGAATCTTTTTTTCACTTCGCGGTCTTCCATGGTGTCCAAGAGAAGCGAATCTTGCGGGCCTCCCAGTGTCAGGAAAGAAACAACATGGGTTTCACCTCTAAAGAAAGTGCCAGAGCCGTGGACGGCTGGTGTAATTCCTCCCGCTTCGGCATAAAGAGGTCTGATTTGATCAAGCTTTCTTCCATCCGCGCGTTTGCCGTTTTCTATGGCTTCTTTGTGTATTACTTCATCCACCATTTCGTCCCAGAAATCATCAGCTCTTGATTTGTCAGAGTCGGGAAGATTCTCGGCAATGGCGGAAAACCATTCTTCGCTTATGGTATTTAGAGCCTCTTTATTTCCCTGACCTTTTGCTATCAGATTTTCAAGTTTTTCCTTGAAGCTCTTTTGGAAAAATTCTTTTATCTCTGTTGGAATTTCTGGCTCCGGAATAGAAACTTTTTCTTTTCCTATTTCGGCGATTATTTTTTTCTGAAATTCTTGGAGTTTTTCTATTTCTTCTGAAGCTTTGTTTAGCCCTTCCGCTACGATTTCTTCCGAGACTTCTTTTGAGCCGACTTCTATCATATTTATATTTCCATCTTTTCCGCAGGCTGTAATATCAAGATTATATTTTGAACCACTTCTTGTTATATAGGATGGATTTATTAAAAAATTTTCGTTGTCGGATTCTTTCCCCACTCGTATTCCGGAGACGGGTCCATTCCAGGGGATTTTGGAGGTAGCTAAAGAAAGCGAGGCCGCCACCACTCCCAAAACATCCGGGTCGTATTCATCAACACCAAGAACGGTGATTACCACCTGAACATCATTTCTCATATGCTGTGGAAAAAGCGGTCTTATGGTGCGGTCCACGACTCTTCCCGAAAGCATTGCCTCATCAGAGGGCCTTCCCTCGCGGCGGACAAAACGACTGCCGAGGATTTGACCGGCGGCGTAAAATTTTTCTTCATATTCAACGGTCAGAGGAAAATAACCCTGACTTTCCTTGGGTTTTGATGACATCACCGCCGTTCCAAGGACGGTGGTGTTGCCGTATCTTAAAATCACCGAGCCGTGGGCTTGGTTGGCAAGGTCATTAAACTCCGCTGTCAGGGTCTTGCCCCCAATTTCCACAGAATATTGTTTTTTTTCCATTCTTTTTAAAATCCAGAGATTCACCCAGCACCTTTATTGACCGATTTTAGATTTCAATAAAGGTGCTGGGCAAACCTAATCTCTGCGGACTTTTTAATTATCTTTTAATACAGGCAAGATTAGCACAATAAGTAAAAACTAAAAAATTGTCCCGAGCAAAGCTTCGGGACAATTTTTGTAATTTTTTTTATTCCTCCACCTCTTCCTTTCCACGTTTTCCTTGTCCGAGCAGATATTTTCTGGGGTTATCGCAAAGGTCAAAAAAACCGTCCGTGGCTTCTCTTAGTTTGCTTGAAGTTGATTTCCCAAAAGCCACCACCTCCACTTGGCAACCCTCATTATTTTTTAGATATTCCACCAAAGGTTCAAAATCTCCGTCGCCCGAAGCGATTATGACCGTGTCCAGTTTTGGAGCTAGCCTTATGGCATCAACGGCCAGCCCCACATCCCAGTCGGCTTTCTTGGCGCCACCCCAAAAAATTTGTAGGTCTTTGACTTTGGTTTCAATGCCAAGCTTTTCTAGGGCTTCAAAAAATGTTTTTTCTTCCCCGCTTTCGGTTGAGATAACATAAGCAACCACTCTTATAACGGCCCGCCCGGCAACCGCATCTTTGACCACTTGACCGAAATTAACTTTGGCTTTGTATAAATTTCTGGCGCTGTGATAAAGGTTTTGGGTATCTATAAACATACCCACTCTTTGCTCGCTGTGTTTTATTACTGACATATTTAAATTGCTAAAGGCAAAACCTCTTAGGCAAAGCCTTTATAAAATATAAAAATCCGACCCTACTTTAATAAATTGACTCTTTCAATTATACACTACAAATAGCTTAATTGAATTTTTCTGAAGCTCCAGGCTTCACGCTCTAAGTTATTTAAGTTCCAGCTTGCGAACAATGCTGGCGTATCTTTTTTCGCTCTTCTTTTTCAAATATCCGAGATGAGAACGTCTGTCCGCCACCATCTGGAGAAGTCCCCTTCTTGAATGCTTGTCTTTCGGGTGTTTTTTTAAATGAGAAGCCAACTCTGCTATAGTTTTTGTCAAAATGGAAATCTGGACCTCGGGAGACCCCGTGTCCTTATCATGTATCCTATTTTCGGCTATAACTTTACCCTTTTTCTTTACTGTAAGCATTATGGAAACTTTATCATATATGGCTCTTTTTCGCAAGCTTTAGAAATTAGGGTATAAAAAGAAATCAGGGCTATCCAACGAGTGGATAGCCCTGAAAATTTTCCAAAGAGTCAGTTCTGCGGAACGAAAGCCGACGCGGAACCGTAGTCGCCGTAGGCAAAGCCGAACCAGCGCGTGCCGAACCCGACCTTGCCGTCGCTGAAGCGGAAGCACCGGGCGCGATCGAAGCGGACATCGGCATCCGGATCGTCGAACTCATCGCCAGCACAGTCGATCCAGAGATCGTCGAAGTGCTGGAGGCGTTCCGCGTGAGTCAGGATCATGATCCCGACCGCAAAACCGCCGAGGCCGAACTCGTTGACCGAGAAGACCTCACGAGCGCGACGAACGGAGCGTCCCCGATGACGGATGCCGAACTGGGCAGCCACCACGAGGATGTCGTAATCCTTCTGCTCGTCGCCGAGCTTTTGGAACACGGTCGTCGTCTTGGCCGACTGGCGCAGACGCTGATCGTTGATCTGCCCGTCACGGTAGTTGTGGAACTTTCCGTTGCGGACTTTCTTGATCGCGTCGAGCACCTTCTGCACGGCCTCGCTGTAGGTCGGCGCAAGCGTCTGCCACCTCGGGATGGCGAACCATCCTTCGGCGAACTTCGGCAGTTCGCGTTCCGCGAGCTTCTCGTCGGCGAACCCGACACCCGGGAAGATCTGGCGCAGAATGTTGCACTGCTCCGTGATCGACTTGGGCTTGCGGTAACCGGAGAGGTAGCCGTAGTTGGACTCCACCTCTTCGTCCTTGAACTTGTCGGAGTTCGACAGTTCGACGATGGCGAGAACGGTCGCGGCATGGATTCGACCGACGAAGTCGGCGTTGCTCTTCACGCGCTCGGCACCCTCCTTGCTGAGGTAGTTTGAGTTGGCATATGCCTTCACCGCCTTCTCGGCAGCGTCGGTGGCCATGCGGGTGAGTTGCTTAATTTGGCCGGCGGTGGCCAATTGAGTAAGCGTCGTCATGACGTTAGCTCCTTTTCGTAGCACCAGATTCGCTCTGATTTGCGTCTTGCCTCGATTGAGACGAGCTTTTTATAGCCAAATATCAGCTCCAAAAAGCTCGTCTCAGCCACTGATTCATCACGGGAAATTTACCTTTGAATCCGAACACTCTAAAATGAGAATTGTATGGAAAAT
>CAYGDB010000035.1:0-6653 GCA_964348535.1 uncultured Candidatus Saccharibacteria bacterium | reverse complement strand
ACGAACCGCGCCAAAGAGACGAGCTTATAAGAAAAATGGCTCTTCCGCCAAATGCCGTAAACGCCCTTATTTCCATGCTTGAAATAAAAGGGTTGATTTCAGAAAGAGGAGGAGAAATCCATCGGTTCTAGCTTTTATTGGATTCTTCTTCACAAACAAAGGGAGCTAGAGATGGCTAGAAAAAGTAAGGACATTAAAATTATTAAAGAGGAGATTTCTCTGTTCCCTCCGTTGAAAAAAAAATGTCAATGGCCTGTTGGTAATCCAGGGAAAAAATGCTTCTCCTTGTTCCGTGCGTGCGGAAAAATGGTCAAGGAGGGAAGACCGTATTGTTCTAAACATCAAGGCTGGCTTGATGATGATAAACTATTTCAACCAAAAGCAGAGGGAACTCTTCCAGCACTATAAATGAAAACACCAGCGCGCGGGGAAAATACTTTTCCCCCGCGCGTATTTTTGTTATACATTTGCTAAAAATAAACGGCTGTGGTATTGGTTAGTGCCATAAGATTATGAATCCTGTTAGAGACTGCGGTTGTAGTTTAAATAAAAGCTTTATAAAAAGCCGAATGTTTTGCTTTTATTGTTCTATGTGTTAATCTATTTTTAGACCATTCACAAACAAAAAGGGGTGTAAAAAATGACTAAGGACCCACATATCAAAGAAAAAGTCGCCGAAATAATAAAACTGTCTGACAGTGGATTCTCAATGAGGGCAGCGGCGGATAAAATGGATATAACTATAGGTCAGTTAGCGGGGATTGTAGGTCGAAACAAAATCAAATTTCCCAGAAAAACATCAAAAAAAGCCTCTTCTTGGCCCAAAAATAAAAGGCTGAAAGGGGCGGGTATAGATGATGCCATTCCCTTAAATGGAACACATGGACCACATACTGGGTTTCGGCCAGACAATGAACTCATGGAGAATTTGCTTCTTGGAAAAACGCCTAGAGTAAAAATATGCGCATGGCCCATGGGCGACCCAAAGAAGGCTAACTATCGTACATGTTTAAGTCAGGCCATGAACGGGAAGCCCTACTGTAAAGAACATTGTGGTGATTCTTATGTCAACACACCTCCAATAAAAGTTGACCGCCCTTTTTCATCCCCCCGATAAAAGGCACACGACTGCGCGCAGGAAAAATTTTTCCTGCGCGCAATTTTAATTTGGATAGAAAAGTTGCTAAAAAATTAAAAGGGTGGTATTGGTTAGATTCAAATGTATGAAACTTCTAATTGTAGAGTCACCGGCAAAAGCCAAAACTATTGAAAAATATCTCGGGGGCGATTTTGTCGTCCGAGCTTCTATTGGTCATATTCGCGACCTGCCAAAGAAAAATAAAGATGCCATAGATATAGAAGGAGGTTTTATACCCAAGTATGTGGTTACGGCAGGTAAAGAAAAAGTAATAAGCGAACTGAAAAATTTAAGCAAAAAAAGCAAAGAAATCTATCTAGCCACCGACCCCGACAGAGAAGGCGAGGCTATCGCTTGGCACATCAATGATGCAATAGGATTAAAGGGCGCGAAGCGCGTGGTATTTCATGAGATAACAGAATCGGCTGTTAAAGAAGCTATTCTTCATCCAAGAGAGATTGACATGAAATTAAAGAGCGCTCAAGAAGCAAGAAGGGTTCTCGACAGATTAGTCGGATATGACCTGTCCGGATTGATTTGGAAAAAAGTGAGATACGGACTATCAGCGGGGAGAGTTCAATCCCCCGCTCTTCGCATACTGGTAGAGAGAGAGCGTGAAATCAGAGCTTTTTTGAGCGAAAAGTTTTGGGTAATCACGGCAGACTTTAAAACTAAAAAAGGAGAGTTGTTGACCCTAACCTCCGAAGAAGAACCACGAGATGAAAATAAAGTTAAGAAAATTTTAGAAGTCGGGAAAAAGGCTGAATGGAAAGTGGAAAATATTTCTGAAACCGAAGCCAAAAGAGTTGCTCGCGCGCCCTTTACGACATCGACACTCCAGCAATCGGCAAGCTCAAGGTTGGGCTTTTCGCCATCAAGAACAATGGGGACCGCCCAAAAACTTTATGAAGCCGGACTAATAACATACATGAGGACTGACAGCACCTCTATTTCAAATGTCGCCCAAAAACAAATCACTGACTTAATAGGAAAAGAATTTGGGGAAAAATATGTCTCGCCAAAAAGTTACAAAACAAAAAGCAAAAATGCTCAGGAAGCTCACGAGTCAATAAGGCCAAGCAATGTTAATCTGCGGACAGGCGGAAGGACAGACGAGCAAAAAAAACTTTACACGCTTATTCGTGAACGAGTGATATCATCCCAAATGGCAGACGCTAAAATATTAAGAACAAAAATTACCGCGACATTGGGTGATGAAAAACTTCCTTTCTTTTCCGCAAATGGTTCAAGAATACTTTTTGATGGTTGGCTAAAAGCCGACCCAAGAGCGCGGGGTGAAGATGTTGAATTGCCAAAGGTATTGAAAGACGAGCCACTTTCTCTGATTGAGATGAGGACCGAAGAAAAAGAAACGGAACCACCATCACGCTACAGTGAAGCGGGACTAGTCAAAGAGCTTGAAAAAAGAGGAATCGGACGGCCTTCGACTTACGCTTCCATTATAAAAACCATTATTGATCGAGGTTATGTAAGTAAAGTAAACAGAACACTTATACCGTCAGACACTGGCGAAGTCGTTTCCACTTTTCTTGAAGAAAATTTTGGCAAATACATAAGCGACGACTTTACGGCTCAAATGGAAGATGAGCTTGACGGTATAGCAAATGGCGAAAGAACATACCAAAAAACTCTTAAAGATTTTTACGGGCCTTTTCACAAAGATGTTAAATCAAAAGAAAAAATTGAAAAGCTCACAAATCTCGGGCCGGTAGAGAAAGAATTCAAATGTCCTAAGTGCGGGGGAGATATGGTATTCAAGCTTTCAAAAAATGGAAAGTTTATGAGTTGCGCTAAATTTCCGGAATGTGACGGGGCAAGAACAAATGAGGGACGCGAACTTGAAGGACCAAAATCAACGGGAAGAAAGTGTCCCAAGTGCGAAAAAGGAATGCTTGTAGAAAGAGAAGGCAGGTTTGGCAATTTTATAGCCTGTTCCAATTATCCAAAGTGTAAACATATTGAAAACGACCCCAAAGAAGAAGAGAAAAAGAAAACGGGAGTGGTCTGTCCGGTCTGCGGAAAAGGCGAGCTTGCGGAACGCAAAGGAAAATTCGGCGTTTTCTACGGCTGTTCAAATTATCCGGAGTGCAAATACGCTATCAAAGCCAAGCCCACAGGAAACAAATGCAAAATCTGCGATTCGCTAATGATGGAAGGCACTAAAACTATCCCCGAACGCTGTTCAAAAAAAGAATGTCCAAATCACAATCCTCATAAACTTACACAGTAGGTTAGAAAGCATGCAACCTACGTTGCATGCGCAAATAGTTTTAGTGGGGCGGAGCCCAGCACCTTTCGTGAAAGGTGCTGGGCGAGCCGAGACTAAATATAAAACCCCACAGTTACAGATTAAGGTAACCGTGGGGTATTATCGCAATCAGCGATGTTGATGAATAGTCTGCGCTCTACCCTAGAACTGACAAGGTTGAGCTCATCCACACATTTTTCAAAATTGCGAATGGCAAAGTCAAAACTGTCATACCGGCATTTACACACAAACTCGTGCGCGTACCAGTTTCCAATGACGATGGAACCGCAATATGGACATTCATGATTTTTCATTAGTATACTCCCTATCTATAATCCCCTCCAACATTTCTCTGAATTCTGGAGTCAGAGAAGGTTTTAGAAAGTAATCATCAAGGGCTTTTCCAATAGGGCTCAAAGGTTCATCCGGATAAGGAACCTTTCCTTTAACATCCGACCCTTGCCTTTTAGGAAAATTAAGGACATTACCCATAAGCATTATCCTCCAGTTAGAGTTTCTAGGTATTCTAAAGACACACTAACACAAAACCATAAAAAACAATACCCAGAACCTCACCGATTGCAATAAAATTCACCACGGTTGATAATGAAAATATGGATGTCAAAGAAATAATAGGAAGAATGGATAATCCTTCAAAAGAAGACGTTGAGCTTATAAGTAAAGCTTTTGTTTTCGCCCAAAAAGCCCATGAGGGTCATACCAGATATTCAGGCGAGCCATACTTTGTTCACCTTTTTGAAACCGGCAAGAGCTTGGCGGAACTCGGCATGGGCGGGGTAACCATAGCCGCCGGATTAATGCACGACACTATCGAAGACGTGGGCGTAAGTGAAGAAACTATAGAAAAAGAATTCAGTCCGGAAATTCTTTTTCTGATACAAGGCGTTACCAAACTCGGTAAATTAAAATACCAAGGAGCAAAGCGTCATACCGAGAGCTTGAGGAAATTATTCGTGGCCATATCCCAAGACATAAGAGTGCTGATAATAAAATTAACAGAACGTCTTCACAATATGAAGACTCTTGAACACGTCCCCGCACATAAACAAAAACGGATCGCTCTTGAGACTTTGGAAATTTACGCTCCACTCGCCTACCGACTCGGAATGAGAAAACTAAACAGAGAGCTTGAAGATTACGCTTTCACTTACGTTTACCCTGAAGAGTATAAAAAAATCCAAGATATCATAAAAAAGAAAACTAAAGAGACAAACGAACATCTGACAAAAACTCTAAACAATATAAAAAAAGAACTGGCCAAGGAAGGTCTGACAAACTTCCACACAGACTATCGCGTAAAAGGACTTTATAGTCTGTATAAGAAACTTGTGCGAAAAGATATGGATATTGAAAAAGTTTACGATGTGTCGGCAATAAGAATAATCGTGCCAACAATAGCCGACTGCTATAAAGTCCTCGGTATCACCCACAAGCTGTGGCGACCGCTTCTGGGACGAATTAAAGATTATATTGCCGTGCCCAAACCAAATGGCTACCGCTCCATACACACTACTATTTTTACGGGAGATGGCGGAATCCTTGAAATACAAATAAGAACCGAGGAGATGCATCGCGAAGCCGAATACGGCATAGCGTCTCACGTCTCCTATAAAGAAGGATCAAAGAAAGAATCCGAATCAAACATGGCATGGATAGTGAGCATGCTTCGCCCTTCATTTAAAAAAAGAAATGTTGACATGGAAAAATTCTCTAATATTCCTCAGTGGATAAAACACCTTGCGGAGGCAGAATTATCCAATGAACCGGAAGAATATATTAAAAATTTAAAATCGGATTTCTTTGGGCATCGTGTATTTGTCTTTACGCCAAAAGGAGATGTTATTGATTTGCCAACCGAATCAAGTCCGATTGACTTCGCATACGCCATACACTCCGATATTGGCAATCACATTTTTGGAGTAAAAGTAAACGGCAAAATGGTATCTTTGGAAACAAAACTCCAGAATGGCGACATTGTTGAAATAGTGACAAAAGAAAGAAGCAAACCATCGGGCAAGTGGTTAGATTTTGTAAAAACGACAGAAGCAAGACGTCATATTAAAAACGTCCTGCAAATTAGACATTAGGAAGCAGGCACCAGAAGGCTCTTAGATACGCCTTTTATTAAGCTATTTTCTAAATCTAAAATCTTTTTTCTAAATCAACTACCGCGCGGCAAACCGACATGTGATCGTCGGCTTGCTCTCGGTGCCCAGCACCATTTTTACCAAACAGCCCGCCTACGCAGGCAAGATGAGACGATAGTTATTTTAGCAGTGAGCAGTATATATGCATATGTTATTTGATTTCTATTCTTAAATTCTTAAGAATTTAAGAATAGAATATTTGAGATTGGTGTAATTTTCCATTCTGTGAAAATGGTGCCGGGTTTATTATCTGGGCCGCTTCATCCTCGGAGCCTGTTTGCTTAGACAGGCTCCGAGGTGCTGCGGGTAGATAATAACAAATCTAGATTGAAAAGTTTTTGACAGAGTAAAGCTCACTTTCTACCTCTTCCTCTTTTTTCTCCGCGGCGGGTTTATCGTCTATAGGAGTCCCGGCAAAGACTTCGGAAGAAACTTCAACAGGCAAATAAGACGGCAAGGAAACATCATTTTTGTTGATAGAAATACCGAGCGCCGCTCCGGTCTTCTCAATAAATCTTTCCATAAGATTAGTTTGGCTTTTTTCGTTCGAGCCAATTAAGTCCAAGATAGTGCGCAAATCATCGTTTGAGAAGAAGTCAATCACTATTTTCCCGCCAGCCTCCTTTCGTTCTATTTTAACCCTAGTGCCAAGAGATTCCGTAAGCTTCTGTTCAAGCTCAATCATTTCAGGGTCAACCATATGTTCCTTTTTTCGAACTCTGTCAGTGGCGATCCTTCTGGCTATCCCTTCGGCCTCTCTTACAGTTAATTTTTTGTATAGAATCTCCTTATAGAGAGTTCCCTGCTCTTCCGGATGGTCCGCAAGCATCAAAAGCGGTCTGGTGTGTCCTTCGGTTATTTTCCCTTCTGTCACCGCGTTTTGATATTCTTCTGGTAAAGAAAGCAATCTCAAACTATTCGAAACATACTCGCGACTTTTTCCTATTTTAAGAGCGATTTCATTGTGTCTAAATTTAAATTCGGAAACAAGACGCTCAAAGGCTCTCGCCCTATCTATTGGATTCAAATCTTCTCGCTGAAGATTTTCTATAATTGCAAGCTCAAGTTTGGTTCTGGC
>CAYGDB010000034.1:0-6860 GCA_964348535.1 uncultured Candidatus Saccharibacteria bacterium | reverse complement strand
TTTTGAAATTGAAAACGCGCTTACTGAAGAATCTCGAGAAAAACATTTTATAAATCAAGTGGCTAAAAATATTCCCGTAGAAGAAAAAGACTTTTCCACCCGCATCCGGGCGGGGTTTGTAAAATAAAAACCCCCGCCCTTTCGGAAAGGGCGAAGAAAAAGAAATGTTGAAAGCTCGGTTTTTAGCGATAAACGTGAACGAGTGAATACTGGACGGAGGATGAAGGAACGAATCGACAAGTCCAAGATGATACCATAGGAGCGTATCAGGGCTGGAATCGCCTGTGTGAATGCCGAGAATGATTTTTTAGCACGTGCCCGGGGAATCAAGTAGATTCCCCTCGTTTATCAAACAGAAAAAATTCGCACTAATCCACGACCTCTGCGATTTTGTCCACCTCATAAAAGGAGGTCTAAAATTTTAAGTTTGTAAACTCCGCATTTAAATGGATAGCCTCCAACCTTCCAGAGACTTTCCACTTCAAAGGTTATCTATCTTTCATTTTTTTACACCAAAACAGGCTATCATGTTAAATTTTACGCCATATGTTAAAATCACTTTATGAAATGGTCCCCTTTCTCCAATATTAGATATAAAACAAAAAAAAGAAGAACTCGCCTGTATCTTTTATTTTTTTTGCTTTTGACAATATTTTTACCACCCTCTTATTATTACCTGAACCAAGGATACCCGAGCAATCCTCTTACAACCAATATTGATTTTGAAAATAAAAATATTCTGGACGAAACCAAAATGTTGGAAACCGAGCTTCAAACATTTTCAACCATCAAGCGAGTTTACAAGATGTTCGGGACGGATGCCGTCAGATTCCTTGCCCTTGCCAATCCCTCAACAAAATATATAAAAATTTATTCGGGGCTAAGGCGGGAAGAAATAGCGGATACTTTTGGCGACAAACTAAATTGGAGTGACGCTGAAGAAAAAGAATTTCTATCCCTTCAAGAATATGGTTTGCCGAATTCAGAAGGTTACTACTATCCCGGCGTTTATATTATTTTGCCCAATACCTCACCGAGTGAAGTGTCAGAGTTAATGCTTAAACGTTTTAATGAAGAAGTAATGTCCCGCTACGGGAGCTCAACAAAAAAAGTTATCAGCGTCCAAACCGCGCTCAAGATCGGTTCTATAATAGAACGCGAGGCCGCCGGAAAAAATGACAGACGGCTCATTTCCGGCATTATATGGAACCGGATTTTCTCCGGAATGAATTTGGAAATTGACGCCACCTTGCAATACGCCAAGGGTTCTGAAGACAGAGGCTGGTGGCCTAAAGTAACACCAAAAGACAAACTTATTGACTCTCCTTATAACACTTACCAAAATGAAGGACTCCCTCCAAGCCCGATTTCAAACACATCTCTTGCCGCCATATCCGCCGCTTTAAATCCCCAGAAAACCAGATGCCTTTTCTACCTTCACGATGCCAACAAACAAATTCACTGTTCAAAAACTTACGAGGAGCACAAACGAAATATTGAAAAATATCTCTGAGGCGGAAGGACGGAAGAAAAGGAGTCCCCGATTCGGGATGACAAAATCTCTTTAAAAATTTTAACCCTCCAACCGTTCGATATGTCGAACGGTTCGCCTTTATTTTTCTTTGTTGGATTTGGTTGGAGCTCTTTGTTGTCCTATCCAAAAGTAAAGGTGAAGGCTTTGAGCCCCGGCTTTTTGATTTTTAATTCAAGAGTATGAGTTTCAGATTGATTGCCCTCTATAACTTTGTAGAGACGCGCCTCCTTTATTTTTAAAATTGAGCTGCCAAGAGCAGACTTAACAATATCCGATACGGCTTCGGGCCCGAGCGGTTTGCCGTCTATAAGAACTTCCACTACTGCTTCGGTGTCAGATTCCGCCACAAAGAAAACATCCTTTGCGGTGTATTGGTACACAATTCTCGCGTCAGATGAAACGTTTTGAGCAAATTCCGCAGTTATATTCCAACCATCGTTCGGAAATAAAATATTTTTTTGCTGATTATTACGCGCCGACCCGAAATAAGTTTCCGGACTCCGCGGACCGCCTTGAACAGGGATTTCTTTGGTCACCGTCTGGTCTATCTTTTCGCTCTCCCCTAATACCGCCATTCTTTCGGCGAGCGCGTCCTGAATTTTTCGCTCCGTTTCTTCATATCCACCCTCTCCTATATGGTCGTAGACGATATAGCCGTCTATATCAATAAGATATTTGCGCGGCCAAAAGCGGTTCTGATAGGCATTCCATGTTGAGTAATCGTTATCAAGAACCACGGGATACTTGATCCCCATTCTTTTGGTCGCATCAAGGACATTCTCGTAAACTTTTTCAAATCCAAATTCCG
This sequence comes from uncultured Candidatus Saccharibacteria bacterium, assembly GCA_964348535.1. Classification (GTDB taxonomy): domain Bacteria; phylum Patescibacteriota; class Minisyncoccia; order Phycocordibacterales; family JAKFXT01; genus JBGPJO01. The sequence continues at coordinate 4,518 of CAYGDB010000034.1, read as the reverse complement.
GAGTATGGAGTCCGATAATAACGAGACCCTTGTCTTTATACTTTTCCTGCCACGCGTTCAAATACGGAGTGGTCCTCTGACAATTTATGCAAGAATACGTCCAAATATCCAAAAGGACGACTTTCTTTCCGATAAATTCACCGATAGTTACAGGTTTTCCGTCAGTGTTAATAAATCCATCCGGAGTCGTAATTTCCTTTGCGACTGAATAACGTTTGGACTTCCCTTCTTTGTTCATGGTCGTTTTTACTTCTACTTTATCCGCGGTTCCATATCTCGGAACTTTTTGTGAATTTAGATAAAATATCCCGCCGACAACGGCAAAAACAAGAACAGCGCTGACAATTATTTTATGGGTCGTCATATTTTGAGGTTACCCGACAACTTCATTTTTTACACTTCGACTCTGCTCAGTGTCTTTGACCGCGGTTGAGGCTAGGTAAGAAAGAAAACCCGGGATAAGCGGTAGAATGCAGGGGCTTAAAAATGAACCCACGCCGGCAAGGAATGAAATGCCAAAGTTAAAAATCGAGAGCGAACTGATGCCACCACCTATAGATGTCGTTAAATTAAGGGCGAGAAGAATATCTGTCAAAAACTGAAGGTTGGCGACCCGAGAGAGAGTTCCGGTAAAGACAAGAACACCGAGAGCAATAAGAACAACGCCAAAAAAATACTGGAAGTACAGGAGTTTTTTGCCCATGCGGTTGATGAGCGTTTGAGCTTGATTTGTAAAAAGCCCGACCATAAGAAACGGAATCCCCAACCCGAGGGTATAAGCGAAGAGAAGCAAAAACGCGCTTGATGCGGATGTTGTCGCGAGCGCCAAAATTGCTCCAAGGGCGGCAGAAACGCATGGAGTCCAGCCCACGGCAAAAGCGGCGCCAAAAACAAATGATGTCAGATAATGCGAACGGAATCGGCGCTTGACCAGTATTTTATGGTCGCGCGCCAGAAATGACGGCGTAAACAAACCGAGCAGGAAAAATCCAAACAAAATAATAATAACCCCGCCGATCCGTCCTAGCCATTCTTGAACCGTGTAAGAAACGCTTGAAAGCGCCGTTTGCAAGAGCACACCGATGAGCGAAAACACAAGAGAAAACCCAAGCACGAAGAAGACGCTTGAGAAGAAGATACTCCAATTACGTTTTGCGGAAGATGGGGTTTGTTCCATATATTCTTATAATTATTTACTGGGGAATGGCTTTGTTTATCTCGTCAAGATAACGCGTTTTGTTCCACGAGTCAGGCGCTTTCAAAACCTGCTTTCCATTTTTCAAAAACACTTTGGTGTGCTGATAGGAAACACCGAATTGTCGCGCAAGCTCAACCTCATCTTGGGTCGTATCACTATCTTTATAATTAATACGAATCCCAATCACTTTATCCGTAGTCAGTTCGTTAAACGCCGGATAAAGAGCGCTTTTAACTTCTTCTTTGCAGATCGGGCACCAGTTGGCATAGAAATAAAGAACCACAAGTTTGTTGGTTTTTATTGCCGTTTCATAATCCGCTTTTGTAAAATCGAGAAGCGGCGCCGACTTTCCGGCAAGTATCACTCCTGAATACTTTCCGCCAGAGGCGGATCCGCCTTCGGCGGACATCATTCCACTTGTTCCCCCCTCCATCATAGCTCCCTCGTCTTTTTTCATCATCAAATCATCTTTCATCATTTCGCCGTCTCCCTTCTCCATCATTGTCTCTTTTTCTTTCTGCTCCATCATTGCCTTATCTTCCAACATTTTTTCCGTCTGATTTGATTTATTGCCGTAGTAGACGGCTCCGCCCAACAGAAGCGCGGCCGCAATGATTGCGATAATTGCGGGCATAGCGAACCCTCTTGTTGTGACCGCGGTTAAACCATTTTCTGAATTATTGTTTGTCATATTTTTAATTGAATATTTAATTATATTGTTTGCTTTTTTTAATAGTATCTAAAAAGTATCTTCGACCCTTTGCTTCAGAATATGTTCAAGGAAATACGATGTCAAGTCTACTTTACACAACCTCTGTGTATAATTAATTTTTAATTTGACCATAAATAAGGGTCGCCACCTTCGCCACAATCATTCCCGAGAGTATAAACACGAGCCACGGGTCAAGATTATGATTGAAGCTTTGGGTGATGATGCCGAGTGTTAGGAGTGCGGCGCCGACAAGAAAGGCGATACGCCCGGCCATCATTTTGTGAAGTCCCTCCCGTTCGTCTCTATGATTTTCTCTCCATACAAAACTGGCAAATAGACCAAAGACGACGACCAGTCCCAAGACCATCATCATAAGTAATGCGTTCGGCATCCAAAAATCAAACGGGTTCAAAAACAAGACCAGAAGAATAATAAGTATTACGGAAATTAAAATTTCTTGTAGCAGATTATTTTTTACCCCGTTAGATATGCTTTGTTTATTGAAAAAGTTCATATTTTTTAATGTATGGATTAATAAGACTGCTTTTCGTTATTACAATATCTAACGGGGTGAATATTTAATTTGGAAAATATCCTCAACTGATTTTTTAAAAAATTTGGCCATTTTCAAAGCCAAGATAACCGACGGAGTATAATTTCCTTTTTCCATTGCAATAATAGTTTGGCGGGTTACTCCGATTGCTTCGGCCAATGTCTCTTGGGTAATATCGGATTTTATCCGCAATTCGTAAACTTGATTCTTGATGATTTCCTTCATAATTCATATATACGATATGTTTCAGTGTAGACTTTAGAAATTTGAATGTCAACTTAACTTTACATAAGCCATCTCCCCTTTTTCAACGGAGGGCGAGGGAGAGGCGGAAGGAGAAGCGGAAATGTCCGAGGCGTCTACCTCCCAGCGCTTGCTTGCCCGTCCGTAGCTTTAGCGAAGGCGGGACCCACCCTCCCATTCGCGCGCAAGCGAAAACGCTCCCTTAACAATCTTTAATCCAACCTAAATCCATTTCTTTATTTATTTTCCACCAAGACCACCATCTTCCAATGGGCGTGATTCGGAGTTTGCTAGTTTGTGTGTTTAGTTCTCCCACTTTTTTCTGAAGTTCACTTAACTTCGTTTGATTTAGGGTTGTGATATCAGTAGCTAAAACTTTTATCTCGTTATAAAGATCAAGATATTTATTACCAAGTTCCATATGAGCCGAAATTGTCTGGTCAGCTTTTTCCTTATTGGTCGCAAGCGTTGATGTCAAAGCGAGAGAAGAAAATAAAAATCCCATCGCTGCCGCGATTCTTTGGATAAAAACTGGAAAATCAAAAATAAGTACCAAAAGCGAAGTGATGAGAGGAACAACAATAAAACAAGCTAGGGTAAAACCATATCCATCCGCAGTTTTCATATGCCCCTTGAATGACCAAGCTGTTTCCCCTGCCATCTGATATAAAAGTTGTTTTTGTGTAAGTGCCATTTTAATTTCCAAATTTATCTCCAAATATTGCTTTCCAATTTGATATAGGCGTAAGTAGCCCTCCAAGTTGTACTGCCGATTTTGCTCTGTCAAAAGCACCTAGAGATAGCTGTCTGTCTTGAGGTGTTAAGTATGTATCAATCAATCCGCCAAAGCCAGTTGGTTCGTACATCTGATTTTCAATGTAGGGTCTTGCGTTGTTGAAAAAATAACGAATACCCTCGGACATAGATGTAATCGTGGAGGTATGATTATGGAAAACATGCCACGCTATTGTTTCGAGATGATATGACCTAATTCTGTCCGCATTCTTCTCTCGGTTCCAATACTTGAGAAGTTTAATAATACTTTTTAATTTTTTGTTGTGCCTGTCATGTAAACCCTTTGAAATGTTTTCGTCAATTTTGGGGTTAGTTTTCAGCCAACCCGCGTTCCCATTTCCAATAGGAATGTAATAAAAGTCTTGCTGTGTATTATCAAATGGTTTGATATGAAAACAAGGCACAATATCAATGCCTAAATTATACGAACTTAGTTTTACATTTATAGCTTGACCGCTTTTCTTAATTGTTGAATCGGGGTGTGATTGAGCTAGTGCTTTTTGAAAAGCCTCAAGAACTGAATGAGAGTTTAGTAAATTATCATATCCAAGGTGGTTATGTACTGGACTATTTTTACCTTCAGAATTACCTCGCACATAATAAGTTGCATTTAGTCCAACGGGGATAAGACCTGTGCCATCTAAAACGATCATCACATCAATATCGTCTAATGGATGAAGCTTTGTTCCTCGCGCATACGAGCCACTTAAAAAATCGCCATCCACAAGCCACGGAAACTCCGAATCGGTCTGCCATCTGTTAGCAAGAAGGTTTCTGATATAGGTATGACTTGTTGACCCTTGAGAAACACGCCCTTGTGCGAGGTTGATTTGTTTTTCTAAAAATTCTTGTAGCTTTGTTTCCATGTTGTTGGGAATAACCTCGCTTTGTCTTTCGGCTTCCGTTCGGTTATAATATAATTGTAGCGCAAATTGATTTTTAAAGCGATATGTCAAATCTAACAAAAAAGCAAAAACAAGTCTTTGATTTTATAAATACCTATATTTCTGAAAATGG
>CAYGDB010000033.1:0-6867 GCA_964348535.1 uncultured Candidatus Saccharibacteria bacterium | reverse complement strand
GTCCAGCGAGAAACAACATCGGCAATATCGTTTTCCGTTATTTGTTCTTTGAGAAGACGCCTTGAGCTCTGAAGCTTTCCGAGCTTTTTATTTTTCAATTCAAATTCTTTTTCAAGAGCCGGAATTTTACCGTAGCGAATTTCAGCCGCGTTTGAAAGGTCGGCTCTGGCCTCGGCGGCCTCGGCCTCTAGACGAGAACGCTCCAATTCTTTTTTCAGCTCTCGGATTGAAGTCAATATTTCTTTTTCGGTGTTCCATTTTAATTCCAAATCACCGGTTTTTTCTTTCAAATCGGCAATTTCTTTATCAATCACCTTCACTCTGGCTTTTGCTTTTTTGCCTTCAGTGGTTTCTGATTCTTTTTTAAGCGCCTCTCGCTCTATTTGAAGACGAATGATTTTACGATGAGCTTCTTCAAGAACGGGAGGTTTATTTTCAAGGGAAATCTTTAGAGCAGAAGCTGATTCATCAATCAAATCAACCGCCTTGTCCGGTAAAAATCTATCAGTAATATATCTGGATGATAAATTGACAGCCGCTATGATAGCGTCATCGGTGATACGCACTCCGTGATAAAGCTCATACTTTTCTTTCAAACCGCGCAAGATGGCCACCGCGTCTTCAAGAGAAGGTTCATTTACATAAACCGGCTGAAATCTTCTGGTTAAAGCCGGGTCTTTTTCTATATGCTTCTGATACTCTTTTAAAGTGGTGGCGCCGATGGCGTGAAGCTCGCCGCGAGAAAGGGCCGGCTTTAACATATTTGAAGCATCCATAGCGCCTTCGGCGGCGCCGGCGCCCACTATAGTGTGAATCTCGTCTATAAACAAAATCACTTTGCCTTCGGAGCGCTCAACCTCTTTCATTATGGCTTTTAAACGCTCCTCAAATTCACCGCGGTATTTAGTACCTGCTATCAGAAGGCCGAGGTCAAGAGATACAACATCTTTGCCCTTAAGGGAATCCGGGATATCGTTTGCGGCAATTCTACTTGCCAAACGTTCCACTATGGCGGTTTTTCCCACTCCAGCTTCCCCTATCAAAATAGGATTGTTCTTTGTCCGACGAGAGAGAATTTGAATAATCCGAGATGTTTCTTCATCCCGCCCGATAACAGGGTCAAGTTTATTTTCAGCGGCCATTTTTGTCAGATTGCGGGTGTATTTTGAAAGGGCCCGAAATTTTTTGGGTTCGCCACTTTCGGTGATTTTACCTTTCCTCATTTCATTTAAAACTTTGAGAACGATATCTTTAGAAAGACGAAATCTCTGAAGAATGTCCCTTCCGCCCGAAGGTATTTCAAGAAGAGCGACAAAAAGATGCTCCACCGATACAAATTCATCTGAAAGACCGGAAGCTACCTTGCCAGAGTATTCAAGGACTTGGGCCAAATCAGGTGTCAGATATATCTGATAAGAGGGTGAGAGAACTGTTCCTGATTCCGGACTTTCAACGGCCTCAAGAAGCGAATCAGTAAGAAGATTTATATCAACCTCAAGTCGCTCTAAAATGGAAAAAATAATACTCTCTTCTTGGACGACAAGAGCCGTCATCAAATGGGTAGAATTGACTTGGTTTTGGCCGCGCTCAATCGCTATCTCGTGAGCTTTCCTTATTGCATCCCTTGCTTTGGTTGTAAAATGATTAAATGGGGGCATGGTTTTTATTTAGACATTAAATATCAGAAATAAGATGTAAACAAAAAACAAACACTGAAATTATACCGCAGAAAACTTAGATGTCAAACTAAACGGGGAGGGTTGCTTTCAATCAGGGAGCTTTCTTATCAGACGGTTTGGTCAGAGCGAAAAGTTTTTCTCTCAAAATGTTTTCTGAAAGAAACCGAGTCCCAATTTCACCAGCGTTCATTCCCACTATTTCTCCAAATATATTAGCCAAAGGACCGCCACGAGAACCAGCCAAAGGCGGAACGCTAGAATCAACGTAGCCTATAAATGACTCGGTGGTCGTAGTGCCTTCAATTTTTCTTTCAAAAGGAGTCAGTCCAGAAACTATCCCTATGGAAACCGCCCGCCTTTCATTACCTCCGAATACTATAAGACTCTGACCCAGACGAAGTTTGTCAGCATCTCCAAGAGGAGCTGGAATAAAAGAATATCCAGCGTCAGAGTTTACAGCCTGAATAAAAGCCACACCGAGTTCCTCATCCTGATTTAAGATTTTAACTTCAAAAGATTTTCCGTCAGAAGCAGTAACAAGATAACCTAGAGAGTCGCTTATTATACCGCTATCAGTCGCTATTATTCCATCTTTTGTAAGTAGAACACCAAGACCGACAAAAGTGGTTGTCGGGATATTTTCTTTGTTGATGCCTTTTTCAAAAATCATCACAATGCTCAAGATGTCTTTTTCTATCGATTTTGAAGTGAGGTCGTCTTCTTTTACGACAACTGTCGTTTCTTTTGTAATAACAGGAGCTCCTTGAGGAGAAGGAACGATCTTTTCTATTGTTCTTTCCACAACCCGATTGATAGTCTGAGTAACGCCTGGCGGGGCTTGTCCAAGAAGAGAAACGGTTACTATGCCCGTTGCTATAGACGTAACAAAAGAGGTAAGCAGAGTAAGAAGTATTATTTGAGTTTTATTTAGTTTTTCTATTTCCATTTAGCTTAATAATAATTAAAAAAGATAAAACTGCAACCTCTTGTTACTTCTTAATTATCCTCGGCAAGACTTCTGCTATCCGTTTAATATCTTTGATGGAAGTGCCACGTCCAAAACTGAAACGAAGCGAACTTTTGGAACAATGACTTCTGCCGGGCAAGGCTTCTATAACATAAGAAGAACCAACTCCAGATATGCTTCGGCAAGCGCTGGCGGATGAAACCGCTATTCCTTCCCTATCAAGCTTGACCGATAAAAATTCCGCGTCAACTTCCGGAATACAAATGTTTAAGAAATTGGGAAGAGTGTTTCCAAACCCGTTTACGCTCACGCCGTCAATGCTTTTTGAAAGTTTCTGCCAAAGAAGGTCGCGAAGTTTTTTCAGGCGCTTCTCTTCGGAGTCTTTTACTCTTTCAGCGACTTCAAGAGCTTTTGCAAAACCGATGATGCCGGGAACATTTTCCGTGCCGGCGCGCAATCCCCTCTCCTGCATCCCTCCAAAAATAATCGGCGAAAGAGGAGTGCCTCCCCTTACAAAAAGAAGTCCGACACCCTTGGGTCCATATATTTTTGAGGAGTCGAGCGTCATCAAATCGACACCGGCGTCTTTAGGCATTATGTTTAAAAATTGGCTGGCTTGGCTCGCGTCTGTATGAAAATATATCGGCTGGCTTTCTTTATATTTTTTAATGACATTGCCTATCTCTCTTATTTTTTCTATAGTGCCGACTTCTCCATTTACCCAAGCTATCGAAACAAGAACTGTTTCAGAATTGACAGCCATTTTTAATTCTTCAATATTTATCCGGCCATATTCATCAACTTGAAGATAAGTAACTGAAACCCCTTTTCTCTCAAGCGCCCTTATTGGTTCAAGCACCGCGGAATGCTCTATGACAGAAGTAATGATGTGAGGATGTTTTGAGACTGATGATCTAATCGCGCCAAAAATTGCCAGATTGTCACTTTCAGTCCCCCCGCTTGTAAAAATAATTTCATCCGGTTGAACTTTTAAAATTTGGGCTATCTTTTTTCTACCGTCTTGAACGGCATCTTTTGCTTTTCTTCCAAATAAGTGGATCGAGGACGGGTTGCCAATAAGATCGTTTGATAAATAAGGCGACATTGCTTTTAAGACTTCTTCATCAAGAGGAGTGGATGCGGCGTAGTCGGCGTATATTATTTTTTTGTTTTTGAGAAAATTAAACATTTTTTATTATTGTAACTTTTAACTTACAACACGCGCAACATCAAATGAGAAAATTCTTTATAGTCAACCTTAGGACTAAAATTTTTCTTATTACTTATTATATATTTTGCAAAATGTCAAATTTAGGTATATTGTTACTGCTTACATATGGATTTTTTTCTTCAACTTTCATACGTGGAAATCGCCTTTCTTTTAGCTCTTTGCGCCATTGTGGCCCTTTTGGGTTGGAACCTAAGACTTGAAAGAAGACTGAACCGACTCTTGATTGGAGGGAAATCAAAAACCTTAGATGAAGTCTTGTCACACCTTAAAGAGAAAGTGGACTCTTATGAAGATTTCAAAGAAGAATTAGAAGAATATCTGACAACAGCGGAAAGTCGAATCAGGCAAAGCGTTCAAGGTGTTGGAACCGTAAGATTTAATCCATTCAAAGGAATGGGTCAAGGAGGAAATCAAAGCTTCGCGACCGCTTTTATAAATCAAAACGGAGATGGAATTATAATATCCACACTGTATTCAAGAGACCATATAAGTATTTTTGCCAAACCGCTTCAAAAGTTTACATCTGAATTTGAACTGACTACCGAAGAAAAAATGGCAATGTTGGAAGCAAAAGAAAAGATTTCTTAAATCAAGATATGATAAGCAGATTTAATCTAAAAAATCAAAATGGAAAAAAAGCAAAACAACAAAGGAATACCCGCCCGACTGAACTCAACCAATCGTTCGGGCGGGATTCCGCGACCACCCGTAGTTGCGGTTATGGGGCATATTGACCATGGCAAATCCACTCTTCTTGATTACATAAGAAAGAGCAACCTTGTTGAAAAAGAAACCGGCGGAATAACCCAACACATATCCGCTTACGAGGTAGTTCATAAAGATGAAAACGGCGCGGATAAAAAAATAACTTTTCTTGACACTCCGGGACACGAAGCTTTCAAAGCCATGAGGTCAAGAGGGGCTGTTGTTGCCGATATTGCCATTTTGGTAGTTTCGGCTGAAGATGGTGTCAAACCCCAAACGATTGAAGCATTCTCCGCAATCAATGAAGCAAAAATCCCATATATCGTTGCCATAAATAAAATAGATAAGCCGGAAGCAAATCTGGAAAAAACGATACAAACTTTACTCGAGGCGGGAATTTATATAGAAGGATACGGAGGAGAGGCTCCACATATCCCAATATCCGCAAAGACCGGTGTTGGCATACCACAGTTGCTCAATATGATTGTTCTGATAGCTGAACTTGAATCTTTTGAGGCAAATGGAGAAGACATGGCTTCAGGTGTTGTGATTGAATCAAGTATGGATAACAAAAAAGGAATAGCGGCCACACTAATCATAAAAAATGGCGCCATAAAAAAGGGTCAATTTGTAGCTACAGGAAAAAGTTTTGCCCCCGTTAGAATTATGGAAAACTTTCTTGGGGAAAATATAGATGAAGCGACATTTTCAAGTCCTATAAGAATTATAGGTTGGAATATTCTGCCAAAAGCGGGAGACGAATTTGAAGTATATGAAAATAAATCAGAAGCTGAAAAATCGACAGAAGGCACCCTTGAAAGCAAAAAGAGTTTCGGTGTTTCTGATTTTTCAGCCCCAAACGGAGCCACGGTCATTCCTGTTGTGATAAAAGCCGATGTCCTCGGTTCAGTCGAGGCGGTAATGGATGAAATAAAAAAAATTGAAACTGATTTTGTAAAAATAAAGATTGTAGAAGCTTCAGCCGGTCAAATAAATGAAAATGATGTCAAACTTTTAAGCGGGACGAATGATGGGTTGATTATCGGTTTTTCAGTCAAAGCGGATTCTAGGGCGCTTGAACTTGCCGAGAGGAACGGTTTAATAATCAAAACATTCGACATAATTTACAAGCTAACAGAGTGGCTATCCGTGATAATAAAAGAAAGGACTCCAAAAACAGAAATTGAAGAAATTCACGGCTCTCTTAAAGTTTTAAAGACTTTTAGTCAAAACAAAGATAAGCAAGTTGTTGGCGGAAAGGTTGAATCCGGAAAAATAGTGGTTGGAGATATTATAAAAATAATCAGGAGAGAAAATGAAATAGGCAGGGGTAAGGTGAAAGGAATTCAAGTTCAAAAACAAAAAAATCGGGAGGTTCTTGAAGGAAGCGAATGTGGGCTCGAAATAGAATCAAAAATGACAATAGAGAGAAATGACAACCTCCAATCTTTTATGTTAGAGGTAAAATAGTGTAATATGGGAAAGCGTGATGAAAGGTTGCGGGAGTACATAAGAGACATATCGGCTCGGCTTTTAAACGAGCAGTCAAACAAAACATCATTGGTAACGGTGACAAACGTTATCCTTGCCGAGAACGGTAAAAAGGCCACGATTTTTATAACAGTTTTTCCGGAAACAAAAGAATCGGAAGCCTTATCTTTCGCCAGAAGACAAAGAACGGAACTGCGTCGAAAGATTATAAAAGAATTAAATATCTCTCATCCACCGTTCATTGAAATTGACATAGACCGCGGGGAAAAGAATCGTCAACGCATTGACGAACTTTCAAGACAGCAGTAGACAATACAAAATCTTGGTATCAGCAAAGTAAAGATGCTAAAATTGGCGTAGTGGCGAAGTGGTAACGCTTCGGTCTGCAAAACCGACATGCGCGGGTTCGATTCCCGCCTACGCCTCCAATAACATTTTTATATTCTAAGTATAAAAACGTTGGTCTTCCAAATATGCCCGGGTGGCGGAATGGTATACGCGCACGACTTAAAATCGTGTCTCGCAAGAGATGTGGGTTCGACCCCCACCCCGGGCACCACGTAGGAAATTGCAAGTTTGAAAGGTTAGCCTCGCTTCGCTTGGCGACTAATTTGTATTGGATTTTCCGGGTAAAAACGAATTGGCGATTTTGAAATAAGAAAAGAAAATTTTTTAATCCAATCCCAATAGAGAATCCCTGAAAAAGCCCTAAAATAGGGGCTTTTTCTGTTGCCACTATTTGTTCTAACCAACCTCTTCTGACACTTTTTCTAGTTTAAATAAATCTAACATTT
>CAYGDB010000032.1:0-7038 GCA_964348535.1 uncultured Candidatus Saccharibacteria bacterium | reverse complement strand
GGTTTTTTATGGTAAGATTTTGAAGTATGAACGAGAAAAAAAACCTCCAAGAAATGAGGCATTCACTCGCCCACCTTTTGGCGGCGGCTGTTTTGGAGCTGTACCCCAATGCTTTGCCCGCCATAGGCCCCGCGATTGAAAATGGCTTTTATTACGATTTTGAATTTGTTTCTCCCATCGGAAAAGACGACCTGCCAAAAGTGGAGAAAAAAATGAGGGAAATTCTGAAGGGCTGGAAAGGTTTTTCACACCACGAAGTTTTAGAAAACGAAGCAAAAAAAATTTTTAAAAATAATAAATACAAACTGGAGCTCATAGAAGAAATTGCAGCAAAGAAAGAAAAAATTACTCTCTATAAATCTGGTGATTTTGAAGACCTTTGCAGAGGCGGTCATGTTGAAGATATTAAAGATCTAAATCCCGAGGCGTTTGTTTTAAGCCATACGGCGGGAGCATACTGGCGAGGAAGCGAGAAAAATAAAATGCTTACCCGCATTTACGCTCTTGCCTTTTCTACAAAGCAAGAACTTGATGAATACGAAGCGATGCTTGAAGAAGCTAAAAAACGCGACCACAGAATACTGGGAGAAAAACTTGGTTTGTTTATGATATCGGATGAAGTTGGCAAGGGGCTTCCATTGTGGCTTCCAAACGGCGCCTTTGTCAGAAAAAAGCTTGAAGATTTTATATACGAAAAAGAAAGCGCTCATGGATACAAATATATCTACACACCGATACTTACAAACAAACGCCTCTACGAACAATCGGGGCACCTTACCCACTACAGAGAAGATATGTACAGCCCGATTGAAATAGAAGGCGAAGAATATTATTTGCGTCCGATGAACTGCCCGCACCACCACCAAATATTCAAACATCAACCTTTGAGCTATCGCGACCTTCCCCTTAGATTGGCAGAACATGGCCTTGTTCATCGCTTTGAACGCTCCGGAGTGCTAACCGGACTTATAAGGGCGAGATGTTTTACCCAAAATGATGCTCATATTTATTCCGCTAAAAGCGACCTAAAAAAAGAACTGCTTAAGGTTCTAAAATTATTTCACGAAGTTTATAATGACGTCTTTGGCATAAAAGATTATTGGTTCAGGCTTTCCCTGCCGGACTTTTCAAACAAAGAAAAATTTGGTGACATAGAAAATAACGCCACGTGGGAAGAGGCGTCAAAAATCGCAAGGGAAACCCTTGAAGAATTCGGCGCAAAATATGTTGAGGGGGGAGGCGAAGCCGCTTTCTATGGTCCCAAAATAGATGTTCAAATAAAAAACGTAAATGGAAAAGAAGACACCATAGCCACCATACAAATAGATTTTTATTCAGCCAAGCGTTTCGGCTTAGACTTTATAAATGCCGATGGACAAAAAGAGGAACCAGTAATAATTCACCGGGCCATAATGGGTTCCTTTGAAAGATTTTTTGCTTTTATCACCGAACACTACGGCGGGGCTTTCCCTCTCTGGCTCTCGCCTGTCCAAGTGAAAGTAATAACCATAGGCGAGAGCCACCATGCCTATGGCGTAAAAATATTTGAAACATTAAAAGAAGAAGGTGTTAAAGCGGAGCTTGATTTAAACAACGAAAGTTTAGGTAAAAAAATACGTGAAGCAAAAATTCAAAAGATTCCTTACCTGATTGTAATCGGCGACAAAGAAGTTGATTCCGAAACATTAAGCGTGGAGAGCAGAAACGAGGGGAATATTGGGTCTCTAAAAATAGAAGATTTCATCTCAAAAATAAAAAAGGAGATTGCGGAGAAAAAATAAATTTCTTTTAGTATCGTGAACTACGAAACTCTTTTTTGGTGCGAGTTTCGTAATTCACAGCATAGTAGCTAAAATCTAACTACGGATTCCGCTCCGAAATCAAAGATTTATAATCAATCTCCGGATATAATTTAATTTTACCAGAAGCGTCGTCTTCGAGTTTTACCCAAACAGCATCAAACTCCTTTCCGTCCACCACCCTTATCCTTTCTTTAAGATAAAGGGACTGGTCAGACAGATCACCCGTGTAAAGAAAAACGATCTCATGCATCGGCTTTCCTTTATATTGAAAAATATTTTCAATCACTTTAACAAATGAAACATTGAGGAGATCACTTCCGAGTTCCTCCTGAAACTCACGACGCAAAGCGGATTCTGATGTTTCCCCAAATTCAATTCCACCTCCTATAATCCTGCCAAAATCCTCCCCTTTGACATCATCTCGTCCTATGCCGGCGAGAATTTCATTACCTTCGCGAGCAACAACACACATCGCTTTGACCCGTATTTTAGGAAAGTCCATAAAAACTATAATAGGATTAAAAAGAATCTATTTTATCAATCCGTCTTTTGTGCCGTTCCTCACCGCTAAAAGATGTCTCGAGCCAGAGCTTCACGGCTTTTTCCGCTTCATCCAAACCTATGAATCTTGCCCCAAGCGATAGGATGTTTGCGTCATTGTGTTCACGAGATAATTTAACAATATCAAGAGAGCCCCCATAATAAACAGCCGCCCGAATTCCTTTGTAACGGTTTACCGCCATGGCCTCTCCCTGTCCCGTTCCGCCCAATATAATTCCTTTAATTCCATCAGGGTCTTTCAGAATTTCCGAAGCCACAAGGCGGACATAATCAGGATAGTCGTCATTTTCATCAAGAGAGAACGGCCCTTTATCAACGACAGTAAAACCGAGTGATTTTATAAACTCGGCAAGGTTATTTTTCAGCTCAAATCCGGCGTGGTCAGAAGCTATGTAGATATTCATCGGTCCTTGTTATTTTTCTTTACTTACAAAAAAGATCCTGTTTTTACGACATGGTCGGCAAGAATATTGGCATACCCCATTTCGTTGTCATACCAAGCTAAAACTTTTACAAGGTTCCCCCCAACCACTCTGGTCATCGCCAAGTCAGCGATTGATGCGTATGGCAAACCGACAATATCGGAAGAAACGATAGGCTCTTCTGTCACGGAAAATATTTTTTTCCATTTTTCCGACATAGAAGCTTCTTTCATTATTTTATTTATTTCCTCCGCCGTGGTATCCCGACCGGATATAAAAGTGATATCAACCAATGAGCCCGTAACAACGGGCACCCGAATGGCGATACCGTCAAATTTATTTTGAAGTGAAGTCAAAGCTTTTGTGACGGCGATGGCGGCGCCGGTTGAAGAAGGCACGATATTTTGAGCTCCGGCTCTGCCTCTACGAACATCTCCTTTAGCGGGAGAATCAACAATAGATTGAGTGGCGGTATAAGCGTGTATGGTATTCAAAACCGCTTTTTCAACACCCAAAACCTCATCAAAAATTGCAAGAAGAGGCGCTCCGGCGTTTGTGGTGCAAGAACCGTTAGATGAAATGACGCAAGTTTTAAGCGCGTCATCATTTATGCCCATTAGAACCGTGGCGCTTTCAATATCGAACAAAGGTTCGTCTTTTACCGGAGCGGTAATAACCACTTTCTTGGCGCCACCCAAAATATGGTCTTTGGCTTTTTGATAGCTTTCAAAAATACCGGTTGATTCAATCACAATATCAACCCCAAGCTTTCCCCACGGAATATCTCTCGGTTCTTTTTGAGAAGTTACAGGAATTTTTCTGCCATCTATTATAAGAGCGTCATCTAAAACCTCAACTGAAAAATCCGCCTTGCCATAAGCTGAATCGTAGCGGAGAAGATAGGCCAAGTTTGTGATATCACCGAGGTCATTTATGGCTACCACTTCAATGTCTTCCCGCGACATCGCTACTTTCAAAAAAGCCCTGCCAATTCTGCCGAAACCATTTATACCTACTGATATTTTTTTCATAAAATTATTTTTTCAGTATATCATCAAAAAGGCTTCAAACTAAACATCCCCTAAACACCCCTTAGAGCTTTTATTCTCTCTTGTATCGGAGGGTGAGTCATAAATATCTTGGTCAAAAATCCGACACCGGCTTTACCATCGGTTGCGCCAAACGGATTTGATATAAAAAGATGGGCGATGGCATGGTTTGCCCTCTCCATCGGTCGAGAATAAGAACTGATTTTCTGAAGAGCGGAAGCCAGACCCTCCGGATAGCGTGTAAGAAGCACTCCTGAAGCATCCGCCAAGAATTCTCTTTTTCTTGAAATGGCAAGCTGAATTAAACTGGCAATAATCGGAGAAAGAATGGCAAGCAAAAATCCCGCGACAATAATTATTCCGGACGCCCTGTTGTCTCTATCACGCCCGCCGAACATAGACATTCTGATAAAAAAATCAGAAAGAAGAGTGACAAAACCAACCAAAACCACGGCAACCGTTGAAACAAGCATATCTCGATTACCGATATGGGAAAGTTCGTGAGCTATCACCCCCTCAAGCTCGGAGCGGTTTAAAATATTTAAAAGTCCGGATGTGGCGGCAACGGCGGCGTGATTTTGGTCTCGGCCGGTCGCAAAAGCGTTCGGAGCCGGGTCTTCCACAATATACAATTTCGGCATAGGAATGCCGGCGGTAATGGAGAGATTCTCCACTATATTATAAAAATCCGGATGAGAATCATTCGTAACGGGCTTGGCGCCTGTCATTTTTATAACCAATTTATCCGAATACCAATAACTAAAAACATTCATTAAGACGCTAAAAATAACCGCGCCGTAGAGAATCACTGGTTGATTATAAACAGCGCTAAAAGCCCAGCCGATGGCAATAACCACTATCAAAAAAATGCTCATTAAAAGCCATGTCTTTCTTATGTTTGAACCTTGGTGTGTATAAGGCGTTGCCATTATTTTTTGTTTAAGAATCTATTTTTGTCTCGGGCAGTGATTTTCTCAATTGTTTTTTTTAAACTCGTCATCAAGATTAATATCATGACTATTTGCAAGACACATGCAGGAAAAAATGACATCCATTATCTCCTCACCAAGGTGCTGTTTTTCCTCCTCCGGTTTTTTTGGCTTGTCGCCATATATATGGTTTAAAATTCTTGCAAGCTCACCCGTCTCTTCTGCTATGCGCGCGCAAATAGAAAGAGGTGACCAATAGGGCTTCTCGAATATCTGCAAAGCGTCATCAATCTTCTTTTGAGCATCTTTAAGCATGTCCTAAAACCGCACTTTAACGGGTTCTTTAGCTTCCGAACCTTCCTCCAGAGAAAAGAATTCCATTTTTGCAAAACTAAAAATACCGGCGATTATATTTCCCGGAAATACTTCAATAGCCGTGTTGAGGTCTCGGACATTGCCGTTGTAGAAACGGCGAGCGGCTTGAATTTTATTTTCAGTGTCGGAAAGCTCGCGTTGAAGCTCCATAAAATTTTGATTGGCTTTCAAATCCGGATACGCTTCCGAAACGGCAAAAAGACTTTTCAAAGTATCAGACAGCATGTTCTCCGCCTTGCCTTTTTCAGCCGTGCCGACCGCGCCCATGGCAACACTTCTAGCTTTGGTTATTTTATCGAAAGTGCCTTGTTCGTGAGTGGCGTAACCTTTGACAGTTTCAATAAGGTTGGGAATGAGGTCATAACGGCGTTTGAGCTGAACATCAATGTCCGCCCAGGCCTCTTTCACCCTGTTTATAAAAGTGACAAAACGATTGTAAGAAAACACAAAATAAAGAACAACCGCAACTGCTATTCCAAGCAAAATATAAGTAAGAGACATAAAAGTTTCTTATTAGTTAATAATATTAGTAACCATATTTATATCTCTAATTATCAGTCTTTTTATAAAAATTGCAAGGAAATTTTACAAAAAGCAGGAACCCTTGAGGGTTCCTGCGGATATGGTTTGTCTTCAATCATCTTATTAATCATAAGCTGTATCGTTTCGCTTATGTAAGATTCAATCTCACCATCCTTAAGTATGGTTACCAGCATCAAAATTTTGCCGCCAGGATTATTATTATAGCAGTGGACAAGTATCAAGTCAGAATCACTCTCTTCGATAAGACATGAGATAGCAACATCCCGATACCCAGGCGGAGCTATTTTCCAACCCGACTTCCTCAATAGACTGAAGTAATCGTGTCTCAAAGGAAGCGCTGTTGGGTCTCCAACACCTTTGTTAGGGTCGGTATTCGCCTCTATGAAGACAAGACCGGTACCAATAACATTTTTTTGAAAAAATAGCTTATTATTAACATCTTCGGCATTGGCTGTTTCAGTGAAGGCAAACAACCCAAACACAAAAATAACCCACAGAATTATCCTATAGCCCATCTCACCCTCCTTGTTTAGATTAAAGGACAAAAGCCGACGTTTTACTTTCTTGCGCTATTTTACATATAGATAAAAGAAAAGCTAGTTAGCCAACTCCTAATTGTGTAAAATAGAAATGCTATTGATGAAGAAAAAATAGAAGATAAAAAACAAAAAAAATGAACCGACCGTGGAAGAAAACCCATCAAACTTTAGCGAGTTCCGTTATTGAAAATGAAGAAATAAAAATTTCTAATATTCGCGATTTCCGCTACCCATCAAAAGACGAGAGCAATCCGGAAATCAGGTTCATAAACAAAAATTTTCCCATAAGCTCTATAAAAGATTCGTGGTTATCGTGCATTACATTTCGTCCCCGTTTCGCCCACCTGATTACAAGCTTTGGCCTCTCTGACGGAACATATATCGCTATCTCTGTTGAAATCAGATACAAAGAAAATGACCCCTACGTTCTCTGGAAAACATTCACGCCTCATTATTGGCTTTCATACATAATCGCCACCGAAGAAGATGTTATCCGCTTAAGAACAAATGTTAGAAAAAACGAGCTGGTCTATATGTACCGCCTCGCCCTATCACCTGAAGAAAGCCAAAATCTTTTTCTGGATATGATTAAACGCGCCGAAAAAGTAAATCACAACTCACCGGAGAGATTCAACTCCGCATATAATAGCTGTACATCCAACACCATTTCCCATATTTCTCATGCTTCCAAAAGAAAACTACCGTTTCACCTATCACACTATTTTACATCTTCGCTTGACAAACATCTTGCCAAAGAAAGATTTTTTGAAATTGAAAACGCGCTTACTGAAGAATCTCGAGAAAAACATTTTATAAAT
>CAYGDB010000031.1:0-8181 GCA_964348535.1 uncultured Candidatus Saccharibacteria bacterium | reverse complement strand
CGCCTTTTCCCTGTAGGATTGAATTGAGTGGCGCGGGTTCTATTGCTGTAGCCACCGCCAACTTGGGAAGTTTTTTTTGTTACTGGGCAAATTTTGGACATGGGTTATAAAATTAGAAATCAGACAGCCGGACTTTTAGAGGTTAGTTTGGAAACAGAACAAGGGCGTTTGCCATTCTCCTGCTTGATTCTAAAGTCTAAAATTCTACATTCTGTTTGGAGCATGTTATCATAGAAACTCTTTTATGCAAATTGAAGCGATATTTACCATAGCTATCATTATTTATTCGGCTATTGCTCACGAAGTGGCCCATGGTTACGGGGCTCTTATGTTTGGGGATATTACAGCCAAAGCCGAGGGACGTCTTTCGCTTAACCCTATAAAGCACATTGACCCTGTCGGTTCAATTTTGTTGCCATTGCTTCTGGTCGTTTCTCACTCGCCCTTTCTTATAGGATATGCAAAGCCCGTTCCTTATAATCCTTATAATCTTTCACCGAGGAAAGCCGGAGAGATTGTGGTGGCGGCCGCCGGTATTTTGACAAACTTATTTATAGCCATAATTTTCGCTGTTTTAGTGGTGCGTTTTGGGGCGGACTTATTGCCGGCTTCTTTCGTTGAAATATCGGTGGTCGTGGTTCATATAAATGTAATGCTCGCGATATTTAACCTTTTGCCCGTCCCGGGTTTTGATGGCGCCAAGTTGTTTAAATCTATTTTGCCTTTTCGCCTCGCTTACATATACGACAGATTTGAAAACTTCTTTTTGAGATACGGAATGATTGGAATGGTCTTTGCTATTTTTCTGCTCCTTTTTGTAATTGCTCCAATTCTTGGAAATGTCATTTTTTCAATTTCCTCACTTCTCATGGGACTTCCACCAGACGTGATGGTAGGTATTTTGTCTAAGTTTTTCTAAAATTTTTATCTGCAAGGAAACTCCGCCTCTTAGGGCAGGGAGGATATTATCGATGCATTTAAGTTAATGAGATTTCCAAATAGTTCCGTGAATACTCTTGAACAAGTCGGAGATGTCCTTGCTCTCGATGACGAGCGCGGAGAGGTCGCGCAAACTGATAAGCGCCACTTTGTCATTATACACCAGCACATCCACATTACTTTTGAACGTGTCTGGTAGTTTTTTCGTTATTTTGTTTTCCATCCCGTTTTTCTTCCTTATCTGTTCGACACGCTTGAAAAACTTATCGCCAACAATGAGGTCTTTGCTTTTCAACGCATATTTGCTTATTGAGGAGTCAAACTCGTTATATTCCTGCTCGGTGAAATTCTCAAAAAATGCCGCCGGAGGAAAAATAGAGTGGATGTCGCCGACAGTTTTGAATAACTCATCGTAAATATTCTTGAGTTCGCGTTTACCTTCGTAAAAGACAACGCGTGGTTTGTGCGTGGATTCTTCGTGTTGTTTTGTCATTTCATCCACAGCGCTTTCAAATGCAGAATAGCGCTTTTTTGCCTCAGTGAGGATTTTTTTCGGACTTGCTGCGGCGTAGAACATTCGCTTGCCGATTGGAACACGAACAATGAAATCTTTTGTAAGCAAGTGGTCGAGGTGCTGATAGCAGGTCGCGCGTTTGATACCCGTCGCACGAGCGATCTCTGAAACGGTCATTTTTTGGGATTTGAGAAGTGCGGAATAAATAATTGCCTCGGTCTCCGAGAGACCGGTCTCCTGTAAGGTCTTTGTAAAATGAGTGTCCATACCAAAAAGTGTAGCAAAAATTGATAAATATGTCAAGTATTTTGACACATTCATGTATTATCTACTCAATAAAAGCCGTATTTCAGCCATTTTGTAGATATTCTGACGGAAAAATAAGCATAATATTGAAAATACGAATATGCTTTATGTATGAAAACAACAGAAAACATTGTTTCTACCCCCATGCCGAGCGCTTATGGTGTATTTGATTTTTGGGTATGGGATGCGGAGCGTGGCCTTGAGCCGATTGCGCTCACGAGCCCTAACCTCGATCCTTCGAAGGAGGTTCTAGTGCGTAT
Organism: uncultured Candidatus Saccharibacteria bacterium; assembly: GCA_964348535.1. Classification (GTDB taxonomy): domain Bacteria; phylum Patescibacteriota; class Minisyncoccia; order Phycocordibacterales; family JAKFXT01; genus JBGPJO01. The sequence continues at coordinate 6,162 of CAYGDB010000031.1, read as the reverse complement.
TCATTCCGAATGTATCACGGGAGACGTATTTGGCTCGTTCACTTGTGATTGTGGCCCGCAAAAAGAGGAATCCTTGCGAGAAATAGAAAAGCACGGCAATGGCATTTTTATCTATCATCGGCAAGAAGGCCGCAACATGGGATTGTTCAAAAAAATACAGGCGTACAACCTCATGCGCGAAGGTGTAGATACTCATGACGCAAGTATCGCGTTGAGTGGAAGCCCGGATGCGCGGGATTACTCCGATGTTGTAGAAACACTTGATATTCTTATGCATGGTTACAAGAGCAATGTCGCGCTACTCTCAAATAACCCGTACAAGAAACTGGTTTTAGAACGTGCTGGATATCGCGTTTCAATGCGACCACTGCGTGTCGGGGAAACGATACATAACGTCGCGTATATTCAAACGAAAGAACAGAAATTTGTGCACTATGAGACTGCGTATAATCCGTATGTGGGGGTAACGCTTTCACGCCAAGACATCACCGACCAAGGCCGCGAGATAGCGGAATGCATATTATCTTTCGACCCTAAAAATCGTGGCAGGAATGTCTTTGTTGGTGTTTCCGTATCCCCCAAAAATGGCGATTTGAAAAATGATGTTTTTGCAAAGGAGATAAATGATTTTGCAGCGCGGTTTAGAAACAATGACAGTATGTGTGTCGTTCTTCACATGGACTATAGCGGACAACGGCAGTTTTACCGTGATTTGAAGTATTTTCTATCGCTTCTTGACTTTCGCTATTCGCTCCAGTTGCGTATAGGAGAGAATCGCCTTGCGCTGAAAATTGATCTTGAACTTCTAACTGCACTTCATAGTGAAAACATCATTTTTCAAATCAAAAAAGCGCAATACACTTTGCTTGAGAACCCGGAGTTTGTAAGGTATTTTCGGTTTTCAAATGCCTATATTATGTTGGACGAAAGTTTCGGCATGGGTGTGCGAGAAGATTTGGCGTCTACGCAAGAGAAAATGATGAGCATAGTTAAGAAAGGAATCAGTCACATCGCAGTCGCGGGCGGGTATGATAGTGAAAAATTACCCGACATAACGGCCCTTGAAGATTACTTCAAGATTCCGGTTTCCGTAGATGCGGAATCACGGTTGCATGCAAACGACAAGCTTGATCTTGAGAAGATGTCCCAATACTTGTCGTTTTTCTTTCCTCCGCTGCGTGATTCCGCACCCTAGTTCAAACGAGTCAATAACTTCCCCTATCTTTTTAGGGAGGGGAGGGGGCCATTTCTTATTCTCGTTCTTGCATTTATAATGAGAGCGTAGTAAAGTAACCAGTAATTTGGGGCTGTGGCTCCAACGTTTGTTTTTTTTGAATAAGATAAATAAGATAAAAGCAGTGTCAACGATAAATCAGCTTATAAAAAAACACAGGAAGTCGCCCATCCGTAAATCAAAAACGGTTGCTTTAACGCGCGGTTTTAACGTTCTTAAAAACCGCCCGACTTATTACAATTCTCCGTTTAAGCGAGGCGTGTGCGTGAAAGTTACGACCAAAACTCCCAAAAAGCCAAACTCGGCTATCAGAAAAATCGCCAGGGTTCGCCTTACAAACGGCATGGAGGTTACGGCTTACATTCCGGGCGAGGGACACAATCTTCAAGAACACTCTGTCGTTCTTCTTCGCGGTGGTCGGGTTAAAGACGTTGGTATTCGCTACACTATAGTTCGCGGAATGCTCGACGCCCAGGGTGTGGAAAAGAGACGTCAGGCGAGGTCTCGTTATGGAAATAAAACGCCTAAAGAAGCTAAAAAATAAATAAAATGAGAGGAAAAGTAAGAAATAGAAATATCGCCGAAGCCGACCTTGTTTATAATTCTGACCGAGTTGGCAAGTTTATAAACTATGTTATGAAAGCGGGCAAAAAAAACACCGCAAGGGGTGTGGTTTACAGAGCGCTTGATGTAATAAAAGAAAAACAGAAGGTGGAAAATCCGATGGAAATATTTGAGAACGCTATTAGAAACGCTTCGCCTTCAATGGAAGTGCGTTCAAGAAGGGTCGGCGGGGCAAATTACCAAGTGCCTCGCGAAGTAAGACCGGAGAGAAAGCAATCGCTCGCTTTTCGTTGGATTATTGAAGCGGCCGCCGGCAAAAAAGGCAAGCCAATGCATGAAAAATTAGCCGAGGAGCTTATAGCCGCTTCAAATAATGAAGGTGCTGCTATAAAGAAAAAAGAAAACACTTTAAAAATGGCAGAGGCCAACAAGGCCTTTGCACACTTCGCTTGGTAGTATTTGCGGTCTTTTTGCTCAATTTCTGCGTTACTCGTTTACGTTTGCTCCCGCGCAGTATTATTCATACAGCTTGGTCGCAATCCGCGCTCGCGCCTTGAACTTGAGCAAAAATCTTCGCAAATACCATCTGTCAAACCACTGTCGGACTGAAACGTTTGAAGACAAAATTTGTATGATAAGCACGAAGATTTGGTTGATGAAGTAAAATAAAAAAATCGGCACTAAAGATAGTGCCGATTGGTCAGCCATTGAGATACTCTGTCAAATTCTATCAATCTTCATTTGCAAGTTTGGTTATTGCGCTGGCAACAAGTTTCGAATCGTCTCTAAATCCAAGGTGGGCGAGGTTTACATATTGCTTAATTCCCCAGACCCCTCCGTTTTCATCAGCGGCTAGAGTGATTTTTTCACCGCGCATTTCAAACATCAGAAAAATGGGTCCATTAACTTCCTGGCCTGTGATAGGCAGTATTTTATTGAAACCAAGTTCCAGTAGTTTTCTGCTATAGATACTGCTTTCTCTCACGTTATCCTCCATAAGGGTGAACTCTGTTTGTAAACATAGCAAAATCTTTGCATTTTTTCAAATTTGTCCGAAGGTTTAACCTTCGGAGTAAAAAACAGCGCTTTTAGGAGCGCTGTTTCAGAAAATTCTAGGATGAACTATCCGTCAAAATTTCTGGATAGTTTAGCTTTTTAAAGCCAAGTTCCAGGAGTTTGTCTATGGCATTTGTTAAACGCCCAATTCGTACCCAAAAAGTCCCATCTACCTCTATTGCGTACATAATTCCAGCTCTTGGAGGCCAGTCTTTTGAAGGTGTTGGTACTAAAAAGGTTGGTTTTTGGTCAGATTTTTGATTATCAAATGCGTCAATCAATATTTGAGATAGGGGTGTTACTTCCATAAACCCCAAATCACGCAAATTGTTACGCAGATTGTTTTCATGACTGATCATGTCTACTTCCTTTCTGCCTGTGAGCCTCTTTTTAAAATTTATCAAATCTTTGCATTTTTGCAAATTTAAGTTATTCTACTCATCACGCTTCGGCGTATTTTATTTTTTCACTATGAACAGAGATTATCCACTAGAGAAAGTCAGAAACTTCGGAATCATTGCTCACATTGACGCCGGTAAGACGACCACGTCCGAGCGTCTTCTTTATTACACCGGAGAGAGCCACAAAATCGGCGAGGTTCACGAAGGGGATACTGTTACGGACTGGATGGAACAAGAGCGGGAGCGTGGTATCACCATCACCGCCGCGGCTATAACCTGTTTTTGGAAAAAAACAGATGAGACCAATCTTTCAAACAAGTATCGTTTTAATGTTATAGACACCCCAGGTCACATTGATTTTACAGCCGAAGTAAAACGTTCCCTTCGAGTTTTGGATGGCGCGGTGGTTGTCTTTGATGGAGTTGCGGGAGTTGAACCCCAATCAGAAACAAACTGGCGTTATGCCGATGAAGCGCAGGTTCCACGCGTTTGTTTTATAAACAAGCTGGACCGAACAGGCGCTTCTTTTGAAAAATCTTTTGCCAGCATTCTCGATCGTCTGAGCAAGAATGCCGTTTGTTTGCAGATTCCGATTGGGACCGAGGAAAAGTTTGAAGGAGTGGTGGACCTTTTGAAAATGAAAGCTTATCGCTTTGAAGGCGAGATGGGCAAGTCGGTGGTTGAGTCTGACATTCCGGAAAATCTTAAAAAAGAAGCCGAAGAATACCATCACAAGCTTGTTGAAAAAATTTCCGAAAGCGACGAAGTTCTCATAAATGACTATATTGAGGGCAAAGAAATTTCAATAGAAGATTTGAAAAATGCTTTGAGAAAGGCGGTGATAGAAAATAAAATTTTCCCGGTTTATGCTGGCTCGGCTTTGAAAAATAAAGGGGTTCAGCTTGTGCTTGACGCCGTTGTCGACTTCCTGCCGTCACCGCTTGATATTCCGCCAGTTAAAGGCATTAATCCGAAAAACGACCAAGAGGTACTGCGTCATGCTTCAGACGAGGAGCCTTTTTCGGCCTTGGTTTTCAAACTTCAGGCAGACCCGTTTGTCGGACAGCTCACTTTTTTCCGCGTCTATTCTGGCACTCTTGAGGCCGGTTCTTATATTTATAATTCAACTACAGGCGACAAAGAACGTCTCGGCCGAATCGTGCGATTGCAGGCGAATGAACGTGAAGAAGTAAAAAAAGTTTTTGCCGGAGAAATTGCGGCAGCGGTGGGACTGAAGACCGCCAAAACTTCCCATACCCTCTCTGATGAAACCAACCCAATCATTCTTGAACAAATTGTATTTCCAGAGCCGGTGGTCTCTCTTCGGATTGAGCCAAAGACCAAAGCCGACCAGGAGAAAATGGGAATGGCTCTCAAGAAACTTTCGGACGAAGACCCGACATTTAAAATTACTTCCGATCAAGAGACGATGGAGACAATTATTTCCGGCATGGGTGAGCTTCATCTTGAAATTTTGGTTGACCGAATGAAGCGCGAATTCAGTGTTGAAGCAAACGTTGGCAAGCCCCAAGTGGCTTACAGAGAAACTATTACGAGACCAAGTGAGGCCGAAGTGAAATACATAAAACAGACCGGCGGACGTGGTCAATATGGGCACGTTAAAATCAAGATCAAACCGATGGATAAAAATATTTTGCCGGAAGATGTTCCCAAAAATACAAAAAGAAGCGACCATTTTGAATTCGTCAACACTATTAGAGGTGGTGTCATTCCGCAGGAATTTATTCCTGCTGTTGAGAAAGGATTAAAAGAAGGGCTTGAGCGCGGTGTTGTTGCTCATTATTCTATTGTCGATGTTTCGGTGGAGCTTTACGATGGTTCTTACCACGATGTTGATTCATCTGAAATTGCCTTTAAAATCGCGGCTTCCCAAGCGGTGCAGGAAGCGGCAAGAAATGCCGGACCTGTTATTCTTGAGCCGATTATGAATGTAGAGGTAGTGGTGCCGGAAAAATTTATGGGCGATATCACAGGCAATCTTTCATCAAAACGGGCGCAGATAGAGGGCATGGAAGAGCGTGGAATGAATAAAGTGGTTAAAGCCAAAGTGCCGCTTTCGGAAATGTTTGGATATGTTACTTCGCTTCGATCTTTGACCGAGGGCAGGGCTTCTTCAACTATGGAATTTTCTCACTACGATATAGTGCCGGCGAATGTGGCGGCGACGATTGTTTCTTTAAGAAAATAAAATACCAAGGGGAGTCCTTGGATGAAATAAAATAATGGCCGTCTCAAGATGAGACGGCCATTTCGTTTGCGACTTTTTCCGTTTGCTCCGGTGACAAGGCGCCGGAAGCATCTACATTGAAACTAGTGCAAGTTTCAAGAAGGCTTGAAAGCTGGAAGAATTCTTCTTTATCAGCCAACATCTTTGCCGCTTTTATAAACTCTTTTACTTCTTCTTCTGACGGGGTGGCGTTTATTAGCGGAAAGAAGTGTCTTATAAGCATGAAAGCTCTTGCCATCTGGTAAGCCCATGGTATCCATTCAGGTAAAAAAATCTTACCCTCACGGCATTGCAAGAACGTAGAATAGAGACGCTCCTCCTCTTCCATTGTTAGGCAATATTCGTATCCAAGTGAACTTAGAATCTGGACACGTCGCGCTATTTTGTAGATGTCGCCGCCTCCTTCTACACTTCTTTCAATCTCCAACTTAGACTTCATTTCCTCGGCAGTCTCTTCCTGAAATAAGGTTTTATTTTCAACCATTAGGGTGCCTCTTGTTTAAGATTGAGCTTCTTTTTCAAAATTACTATCTATTTTAAGATTGTCAATACCGGAAATTTTCACATTTTTTATTTTTATGTTAAATTTAATTTAGGAAGTTCCTTCTAGATTCTAAATTGAAGTGCAATGAAATGTCTCAAAAGGTGTTAAATAGCCG
>CAYGDB010000030.1:0-8866 GCA_964348535.1 uncultured Candidatus Saccharibacteria bacterium | reverse complement strand
CGTGAGTATGCCAATAAATATAATGTTTATTGATTTCTTCCGAGAGAGAAGAGATACTGTTGATAAGGGTTGAAAAAAACTCTTTATTTCCGCCATGTCCGACCAGAACACCCTCCCGCTTTATTTTCTCCGCTTCTTCAAAAGAAACCCCGAGCTGTTTTTGGAGAGCTTCCGTTAAAATATTACCGCCGACGTCAACAGTTGAAGCAAATTGAACAACACCTCGCTCAACCACCGAAAGCCCACTACGCTGTTGTCCAAAGTCAACAATCATATAACAATCCATATCACCTTTTGGTATAAGGGACCTCGCCAAAGTGTCCGCCTCCATTTCAAAAGAAAGAGGGGTCATCCCCGCACTTTGATAGATATCGAGATAACCTTCTATCACGACAAGTGGAAAAACTGAAACCACAACTTCCAAGCTTGAAACATTTTCTTCAGATGGTGGCAAAAAAACATAATCAAAAATAACATCAGAGACTTTCAAAGGAACATTCTCTTCAATCTGAAAAGCAATATTGTCCATGGTCTCATCAGGATTTAATATGGGAACATCAGTTTTAAAAACATAGGCTTTTTCTTCCGGAAGAGAACATCGAACGTAAGAAATGCCTCTGTCCTTTGACATGCCGGTAAGAATTTGAACCATTTTATTTCTGTCTTTTATATCGCCATAAGAAAGGGTGCCGTCCGGAATAACATATCTTCCAAACCGACCGAGCATTTTGACGCCATTTTTTTGTTTGAATTCTACAAATCGCACCGAGTGATCTGAAATATCCACCCCAACAGAAGGCATCGCCAAATATTCTGGCGGAGGAAACATCCTAAAAAACAGACTTTCCGTTTTATTTTCCTGAACTGAAAACATTTGCTTACATTATACGGCAAAAGTGATACTTATCTACACCCAAATGAAATAAATTCAACGCTAAAATTTTAAAGAACAGAACTTCCCGGCGGAGTGTCTTTATTTGCCTCAAGCAAAGAAAAGAAACCGTCGGGATTTCCGACAGCCATAATCATTCCTTCGCTTTTCAGGCCTTTGATTAAACGGTGCTCAAGATTGACTACGAAGGGACAAGACTTTCCGACCAAGAATTCTAAATTTGGGAAGTGTTGCGCTATGCCGGATATGATCTGACGAATGTCTCGTTCTTCCCCTAAACCGCTTTCAGCGGTCGGCGTAGCCGAATGGTCGGGCGAACCAGCTGTGTCTGATATGGCTAGTTTTAGCCCAAAATCGACTGAAAGTTTGAGAAGTTTATCGGTATCGGCCACTTTCTCGGCGGAGAGAATCCGACCAATCTTTACCTCCACTTTTTTAAAATCGTCAATTGAAATCATTTTTAGTTTTTTAGTTATAAATAAGTTGTTAGTTTTTATCCAAATACCTTTGTAAAATAATGGCCGCGGCGGAAGCATCATGCATTTCATTTTTTCCCTGAAAACGCTCAGCCTCCACCGAAGAAGAATACTCCGGTTCCAAAATGACTTCAAATCCTTTCTCTTTTAATTGTCTTTCCAATATATGAATATCAGCAATGAGAGCGTTTTCTCTTCCGCCATAATCACGCGACTCTCCGAGAATGATAGTTTTTATTCCTGAGCTTTCCGCCAAGGCGGAAAGCTCCCCTGCCAAATCGGGTGATGACGGCAAAACCATTTTTGGCAAAGCAAACCCTCCGCTCTCATCCGACATCGCCACCCCAACCCTTTTTTTACCATAGTCCACTCCAAGAATTCTCATACGCTAAACTTACCACTAAGAGCCAACCTCCGACAACTGTTCGCCCGAATAATAAATTTGTGATATTAATTACTCCACGGAGGAGTCGCATAGTGGTTTAGTGCACCGGTCTTGAAAACCGGAGTGTCGCAAGGCACCGTGAGTTCGAATCTCACCTCCTCCGCCAAAATATATTTTGCACATGGCTGTGAATTGCCTTAACAAAAACAAATACAACGTGTTAAAATATCTCCATGGAACCACTTCTTTGGACTTCGCTTGAGCATGAAAAAAAAGATCGGACACCCGATTGGTTTTGGGGACTCGGCCTCATAGCCATCGCCTCCGCCGGCCTAACTTTTTACTTTGAGAATTACCTGCTCGCGATTTTAATAATAATAAGCGCTTTTTCTTTGGCCCTGTTTGCAGTCAGAGAACCTCAAGATGTGGAATACGAACTCCACGAAGACGGTCTCCGAATAGGAAATGTTTTCTATCCGTTCAACACCCTTGAGTCTTTTTGGGTGGAGCAATTTGGTAGAGAGCCAAAAATAATTTTTGTTTCCAAAAAACTCCTAGTACCCCATATCATTATCCCCATAGAAGAACATGACCCGAAAAAAATCAGAGAATTTTTGCTAGGCAAACTGGAAGAAGTTGAACATCACGAACCTTTACTTCATATTATTACCGAGCGTTTGGGTTTTTAGTTTGTAAATAACTGTGCTAATCTCTCCACCATATAGAGCCCTCGTCGTTCAATGGATCGGACACTCCCCTGCGAAGGGAGAAATGCAGGTTCGATTCCTGCCGAGGGCACAAACGAGCGGAGTGGGGGTGTGCCCTCGAGAACGCTGGGAGCATTTTCGTGCAGGAATCGAAGACCCTGAACATATTTTTGAGCGTTACCACGCGAAAAAATGTGAAGGGTGTACTGAAACTGTAAGTTTCGATAAGCGTAATCGCGGTCCTGCCGAGGGCACCAATTCATAACTTGGTAATTGTAAAAAAATCATTATTTGATAATCTTAATAAATGACAACAAAAAATCTCTCATTTTCACTTCCTGTTCTCATAACCAAGCAGGGTCGTCGCTTTGTGGCCTACACCCCCGCCCTTGATATTTCAACATCGGGAAAATCGGAAAAAGATGTAAAAAGCAAATTTGAAAAGTTGGCTAATATTTTTCTTGAAGAAGTGATAGAAGCCGGAACTGCCAAAGACATACTTTCTGAATTGGGCTGGACTAAAGTGGAAAAGAAATGGACTCCGCCTGAAATTGTTTCTGCAAAAGCCGTAGGTCTTCGTATGCCTATGTTTGCATAGTTTCTATGTCTAGGATTCAGTCAATACACTAGAAAGAATTCGAGAAATTTCTTTTCAAAATCGGCTGTGAATTTAAAAGAGAAAAAGGAGACCACCGAATCTACTGGAAAAAAGGAATAAAAAGACCTGTTATTATTCCTCGTGACACATCGCTTCCAGCGTTTATAATTCTCAACAACTTGAGAGTTTTAGGGGTATCACGTGAAGAGTATCTAAGAATAATCCAAAAGAAATCTTAAGTGAACAAGTTGGAACAAACTCAAAACCCCTCTACTTCGGTAGAGGGGTTTTCTTAATTCTACTTAATCTTATTTACAATCGCGGAAAGGCGAGATTTCTTTCTGGAAGCGTTCCCCTTCTTGATAGTATTACCTTTGGCCGCCTTATCGAGTGCCTTAAACGCTTTTGAGAGAACAACTTCGGCCTCTTTTTTATTGCCCGAAGCCACCAGCTTCTTTAACTCTTTAACGCTATTCTTAACCACCTCTTTACGGCGGATATTATAAACTCGCTTTATTTTTGAGCTTCTTAGAGCCTTTTCGGCTGAAGATTTAATTGGCATAAATGAAATACTATAAAATTAAGACTTAAAAAGCAATAGCGAAAGGGAGCGGGTTAAGATAACATAAACATTATGATTGGCTACCTTGAAGGAGAAGTAATAGCAAGCGACGGAAAAACACTGACTCTAAAAGTTGGCTCCATCGGCTATCGCCTGTTTGCCACGCACGATGTCATCCAAAAAGTGAGTAGTAAAAAAGAAACCGTGGCCCTCTGGACACATCTCGCGGTAAGAGAAAATTCCCAAGACCTTTTCGGATTTATTTTAAAAGAAGAGCGCGATTTTTTTGAGCTCCTTATAACCATCCCGGGAGTGGGCCCGAAATCCGCCCTTGCCATTTTAAACGCAGTGCCTACTCAAACTCTTATTTCAGCCATATCGCAAAATGACGTTTCTTATCTAACCAAAGTTTCCGGCATAGGAAAGAAAACCGCTGACAAAATTGTTCTTGAATTGAGAGACAAGATTGGTGTCGCAAGCGAAGGGGCTTTTCTTGACGACGAGAGCGATGTCCTTGATGCCCTTAAATCGCTCGGATACCGAGAGCGGGAAATAAGAGAAATTTTGAAAAAAATTCCGGAATCAATTTCCGGAGCCGGAGACAGAATAAAGGAAGCTCTTAAACTTCTTGGGGGAAAATAATATTATGGAAAAGTTTCTTTCAATAATAAAAAGGATTCTGCCCAAAAGACTTATCGGACTGTTTCAAACTCCGTATCATTTTTTATTGGCCTTTTTGGGAGCATTTATCTATGGCTTCCCCACCAAAAAACTTATTCTGATAGGAGTTACAGGCACAAAAGGCAAGACCACCACGGCGGAGCTCTTAAACGCCATTCTTGAGGAAGCCGGTTTTAAAACGGCGCTGGCTGGAACTCTTCGTTTTAAAATCGGAAGTGATTCAAAACCAAATCTTTTTAAAATGACAATGCCTGGGCGCTTTTTTCTCCAAAAGTTTTTTAGAGCTACTCTAAACGCTCAATGCACCCATGGAATCGTGGAAATAACATCCGAAGGAGCGAGGCAGTTCCGACATCGGTTTTTGTCCTTAGACGCTCTTATTTTTACCAACATCGCACCGGAGCACATAGAATCTCACGGCTCTTACGAGAACTATCTAAACGCAAAACTTGAGATCGGGAAACAATTATTAAGAAGTAAAAAGTCTCCGAAGTTTTTTATCGGAAATAAAGATGACGCGGAAACGAAAAAATTTTTAGAGCTTGGATTGCTGAAAAACAGCAAATTGTTTTCCATAAAAGATGTCCAAAAACTTCAACTCTCAAAAGACGGGGCGTCTTTTTTGTGGGGTCAAAAAGAAATCAAAACAAAACTGGTCGGAGAATTTAACGTTTACAACACTCTTGCCACCCTTTCTTTGGGAGAGGCGCTTCAAATACCGATTGGAAAAATGACAAGCGCCCTTCAAAATTTTAAAGGTGTGGCGGGCAGGGCGGAAGAAGTAAAAGCCGGTCAAAATTTTACAGTTGTGGTTGATTACGCTCACACGCCCGATTCGCTTGAGGCGCTCTACAAAGCCTATAAAAATTACAGAAAAATTTGCGTCCTGTCGGGAACCGGTGGCGGGCGAGACAAATGGAAACGACCAAAAATGGGAGAAATCGCTTCAACCTATTGCGAGTCCATAATTCTGACGGACGAGGACCCGTATGACGAAGACCCTCTACAAATTATTTCAGACATTAAAAAAGGAATCATCAATCCCAATGTTGAGATTGAAACAGATCGCCGTGTAGCTATTTCAAAAGCTCTGAAAAAAGCAGAGCAAGATGATGTCGTTCTCATTACAGGAAAAGGAACAGACCCTTACATAATGGGACCAAAAGGAACAAAAACGCCGTGGAGTGATGTTGAAGTCGCCAAAGAACTCATCAAACTAGTAGCTAAAAGCTAATCTATGCCAGAACTGCCAGAAGTAGAAACTACCGTTTCAGGACTCAAGAGAGTTTTAAAAAGACTTTCTTTCAAAGATGTCTGGTCTGACTATCCCCTCTCCATCCATAGCGGAAAACAGCATATTAAAAACCCTTCGTATTATAAAGATTTCCGCAAAACTATTGCCAACCAAAAAATTATCGGGGTGAGAAGACGTGGCAAAAACATTCTTATAGACTTGGGAAATGAGCACACAATCTTAATCCACATGAAGATGACCGGGCATCTTTTGTATGGCAAATACAAATGGCTTGGCAAAGAATGGCGCCAAGAAAAAAAAGACGGTCCGCTCGCCGACCCTTTTAACAGATTTATCCACCTTGTCTTTAGCTTGTCAAACGGAAAACACCTGGCTTTTTCAGACCTAAGAAAATTCGCCAAAGTAATGATTTCTCCTAGCAAAGAAATAGAAGAAGCCGGAGGATTGGACATTCTCGGTCCCGAACCGCTTGAAAACTCATTCACGCTGGAGACATTCAAAAAACGACTGAATCTAAAACCAAATTGGAAGATAAAACAAGCTTTGATGGATCAAAGCGTAGTGGCGGGTATTGGAAATATATATTCGGATGAAATATTATTTGAAGCTGACACCCACCCGTCTGAAACGGTTAAAAACATTCCGCCTGAAAAAATAAAAAAGGCTTACACGGCTACAAAAAAGATTCTGAAAACATCCATAGAGCTTGGGGGTGATTCAATGTCTGACTACAGAAATATAAACGGCGAGAGAGGAGGTTTTCAAAATAAACACAAAGCTTACAGACAAACAGGAAAACTATGCTCAAAAAGGGGCTGTGGCGGAACAATAACAAGAATAAAACAAGGAGGGCGTAGTGCTCACTTTTGCGACAGTCATCAAAGATTGATTAGAAAAAAGGGTGGTGTATCATGATATAGGTCCATGGGGCAGAGCCCCAGAATACTGCGAAATTAAGGACTTATTCTTGTTCTCGGTAGAGTCGCGAGATTTTGGACATATATGTGCTCCTCGGCTCGGAAACGAAAAATTCTGATTTTTCGTTTCGCTCGCTCTCGTCGCATATAAGAATCATTTTCCAAAACGAAAAACTAAAAATAAACATATGACTCCAAAATTGATTTTTATTTTTGTCATTATATTCGCCATCGCCTGGGCGGCAACCAAAGGCTCTTCGTCTCAAGTTGATTTTTTAAATACAAACTACAAAGAATCAAGCGGTAAAAGTTTTATAGGCTATGACTTCGGTCAAACATTTGAGAAATTTGAGGAATTTCCTCCTTATGAATCGGATAATTTAAAAAATGAAAATAACGCAAACAACTCTGTTTTAGCCGAAGATATTTCTTTATACGCTTACGGCACATGGGGCGCTCTCCCTGCGACAGAATATGTAACTTTTACTTTAAATTCTTCTCATAAAGGAAAGGTTATGATTAGCGGTTTTGAAATAAGAAGTGCCGTAACCGGAAACGGAACAATAATTCCCAAGGGTGTTGATTTGCCTTTCGCCGGTCAAATAAATTATGAATCGCCTATTTTCATAGACCCGGGAGATAAAGTAATTTTAGTGACAGGAAATTCACCGACGGGTTACTCTTTTAAACTAAACAAATGCACGGGATATTTTGAACAGTTTCAAAATTTTACCCCATACCTTCCGGAAGAATGCCCGTATCCATTGGAGCAAGACCGCTCAATTCCCGGCTATTTAAAAGACGATTGTATTGATTACCTTGAGAGTATTCCCCGTTGCAATATGCCTTTAAACAACATTCCCCCGCATCTTCAGTCAGAGTGTCTCTCTATAGTAAATGAAAAACTAAACTATAAATCATGCGTTGAAGAGCACAAAAATGACAAAGATTTTTATAAAAAAGAGTGGAGAGTTTATCTTGGACGAAACCAAAAACTTTGGAAGGATAGGAGGGAGATAATAAAACTTCTTGACCTAAATAAAGAAACTATAGGCACGGCTACTTATTAATTTAATTAAAATCAAACATTAAGCATCCGAAAAATAGCAACTCCGGCAGCAACAGAAACGTTCAAAGATTCTTTTTTGCCAGCCATCGGAATTTCCACCACCGCGTCAGATTTGTTCAAAACGCTGTCAGACAACCCGCCGACTTCACTACCCAACACAAAAGCAACTTTAGACTTTATTTTGACAGTTTTGTAGTCAATAGAATTGACCGACTGCTCTATTGCGACAATCTGAAAATTTTGACGTTTTAAATTTTCTAGAACTTTTCCAATCTGCGGATATTTTTCAAAAGGCATCGTATGCTCCGCCCCAAGAGCAGATTTTGCAATCTTGCGGTTCATCCTACCAAAACGATCAACAGGGGAAGGTGTTATTCCTGTCAAAAATATCTTCAATATGCCGACAGCGTCAGCTGTTCTAAATATAGACCCGACATTTTCCGAACTTCTTATATTGTGAAGTATGAGGTATGCGCAAGGTTGAATTTTCATAAAAATATTGACACCAGAAAATATATTTGTATATAATCAGAAAAGAAACCAGAACACAAAGGGGGTAATATGATATTGAAAAATCTACCCAGACAAGAAAGACTGGGCTCACGAAACAAGTGTCTTGTTGGAGGCTGTCCTTACGGGCAAACTAAAGAAGGATACTGCGATCTTCACTTCGCTCAAAACAGGGAGAAATGCGAAGTCCAAGCAAAAGATACTTGTTCAAGATACGAACACGAAAAAATGAAAAGTATTAAAAGAAGAAACGGAAAAGCGTAAAGCTTAACGATTTAAAAAGCAGGCCTACGGCCTGCTTTATTTTTTGCCTTTATTTAAAAAAATGATACAATTTTGAGATGCTTAGCATATTTCCAGAACTGCTTGTCTACTTTCTTTTTGCGCCTTTCATACTTCGTCTTGGACTTGGTTTTATTTTTGTTCGTTTCGGAGGGCTTGCTTTATCTTCTGACAAACATCGCCTTATGGAAGTTTTCGGAAACGCCCACTTAAACCCTCCTATATTTTTTGCCACAATTCTCGGCGCAATTGAACTCTTGGCCGGACTATCTCTTATTCTAGGGCTCTATACCCAAATCGGGGCGCTTGTGGCCGGTGCCATCTCGCTCATTCTTTTAATAAGCAAATTCTGGGGAAAGCCGTTCGGAACCGAGGGAGCGCTTTTTGATTTTATACTTCTATCAATATCTCTCTCCCTGATGTTCTCCGGCGCAGGTTTCTTGGCTTTTGACTTGCCACTTTAAAAATTTAAAATTTTGAGCTAAAGGAATTTTTGGGAGGCTGAATTTGATATACTGCGGCTCTACTAGAA
>CAYGDB010000029.1:0-8899 GCA_964348535.1 uncultured Candidatus Saccharibacteria bacterium | reverse complement strand
TTTTATGCGTGTCAAGCAAAAACTTGCGCCAAGAAAGAGTTTCGTAATTCACGATAAAGTAACTTCTTATGGCTAAATCAGAATCCGTTGTTTCATTTGAAAAAGTGTCTTTTGAGTATGGGCACAATAAACCCATTTTAGATGAGGTTGATTTTTCCGTCAGGAGAGGAACTAAAATCGCTTTGATGGGGCAAAATGGCGCTGGAAAAAGCACCATCTTTGAGCTTATTAGAAATCCGGCGCCTACATCAGGGAAAATAAATATAATAAACGGACTTAGCATAGCTTTGTCTCGCCAAGTTATTTCTCGCGAAGACTTGCCGCTTACGGTGCGCCAGTTTTTTCAAAAATGTTTTACAAAGAAAGTTTATGACATTGATCCAAAAATAGATGATGTTCTTGAAGTGGTGGCGCTTAAAGGTCACGAAAAAATACACGACAGGATTTTGAGTTCTTTCTCCGGCGGTCAGCAGGCGCGCATCTTGCTTGCCTCTGCTCTTATCCAAAATCCGGACTTGCTTCTTTTGGATGAGCCGACGAATAACTTGGATAAGAACGGAATAGAGCATCTCACTAAATTTCTGGCGGATTATAAAAAAACCGTCATTGTGATATCCCATGATGCCGACTTTTTGAATTCCTTTACGGAAGGGGTTCTCTATTTGGACATTAACACCAGAAAAATTGAGCAGTATTCCGGCAACTACAAAGATGTGGTTCTCCAAATCACCGCCAGAATAGAAAAAGAAAACAGAAAGAATGCCCAGCTTGCCAAAGAGATACAAGAGAACAAAGATAAGTCTAATTTTTTTGCCAAGAAAGGCGGTCAGATGCGTCTTGTGGCAAAGAGGATGAAAGAAAAAGCTGAAGAGCTTGAGGAGGAGATGATTGATGTCAGAAAGGAGGATAAAACTATTCGCTCTTTTATCATTCCTAATCAGCCGGATATTATAGGCGAAGTCCTTCACATTTCTTCTTTTACAACAATGAAGAATCACAAGGCCGTAAATAGAAAGACCGATATTTCTTTGGGCAAAAATCGCCACCTGCTTTTGTCCGGTCCAAATGGCATCGGAAAGAGCACCCTTCTTGAAACCATAGCTTCGGGTAAAGTTAAAGGAATAACAATTGCGGATGGTGTTCGCGTTGGTTACTATCGTCAGGATTTTTCAACTCTTAATTTTGAAGATACCGTTCACGATTCTCTGATGGAGGTAATGGAGCGTCAGGTAGAAGAAAATCTAAGAAGCGTGGCCGCTGGTTTTCTCATAAAAGGCGAGATGATAAACGCTAAGATAGGAAGTCTCTCTGAAGGGCAGAAAGGGTTGGTGGCTTTTGCGCGCCTTGTGCTTGAAAAGCCGGGACTTTTGATTCTTGACGAGCCGACAAATCATATAAACTTCAGGCATATTCCAATAATCGCCGCCGCTTTGGATAAATACCAAGGAGCCATGATTCTGGTATCCCATGTTCCGGAATTTGTAGCGCAAATTCGGATAGATGAAGTTTTAGATTTAGAAAAATAATAGGTCAGTAAAGCAATAATGAAGAACGAAAGCTCCGCGCATTCTCCTGAAACAAAATTTGATTTAATTGTTATTGGTGGTGGGGCGTCTGGCTTGATGGCGGCAGGTCGGGCAGGTGGGCGCGGTCTCCGCGTCCTTTTGCTTGAGAAAAATAAAAAAGTCGGAGAGAAATTAAAAATATCGGGCGGTGGAAGATGTAATATTACAAACGCGGAGTTTGACACAAGAGTATTTCTTCCGGCATACGGAAAGTCAGAACAGCTTCTTTATTCTCTTTTTTCCCAATTTGGAGTCAAAGAAACTTTTTCTTTTTTTGAATCTAGGGGGCTTCCGCTTGTGGTTCAGGCCAGAAAAAGAGCCTTTCCAAGCACTGAAAAAGCGGTTGATGTTTTAAGAACGCTTGAAAAGTATGCCCGTGATGGAGAAGTTGTCATTAGGACTGATTCTCCTGTCACAAAAATTCATTTTGTAAAAGGAGAAATAACCGGAGTGTCGGTCGGTAAAAATATTTATCGGGCAAAGCAATATGTTGTTTCAACGGGAAGCATTTCTCATCCTGAAACCGGTTCAACCGGGGATGGTTTGAAGTGGCTTAAAAATTTTGGACACACTGTCTTAAATCCTACGCCGACAATAGTGCCGATTGCCACAAAAGAAGAATGGAACAAAAAAATTGCAGGGGTATCTTTTTCATTTATGAAAATAACTTTCTTTGTGGAAGGTAAAAAAGCTTTTTCTGAAACTGGAAAAGTCCTTTTTACTCATTTCGGATTATCTGGGCCTCTCATTTTAAACAATGCCCATAAAGTTTCAGACCTTCTTCGTGGTGGACTTGTTACGGCCACCATTGACGCTTATCCGGATACGGACTTGGGGGCGCTTGAGCGCCGGATTATCGCCATTTTTGATAAGAATAAAAACAAGACGTTGAAAAATATTGTGAAAGAATTTGTTCCTGACGGCTCCGCTAAAGGAATAGAAATGCTCATTGCGGAAAGCGTTAATATAACAAAAAAAGTTCATTCTGTAAGCAAAGAAGAAAGGAAAGCAATAGTGAGAATTCTTAAAGCTTTACCTCTCACAATTTCTGGACTTATGGGTTTTGATAGGGCTGTCATCGCGGACGGAGGTGTGATTTTAAAGGAGATAGACATGAGGACGATGCGTTCAAAGAAAGTCTCTAATTTGTTTGTGACCGGAGATTTGCTCCATATTAACAGGCCTTCCGGCGGTTTTTCGCTTCAGCTTTGCTGGTCGTCAGGATATGTGGCGGGAAGTCATGCGGGGGAGGATGCCAAAAAAGCCTACTAAAAAATTACTTGTTTTTTCTGGAGTTAGTTATAATTTGAAATAGGACTTAATTCTTAAAAAGAGGATCGCGTCTATGAAAAATAATTTAGAAAACGTTTGGAGGGCGTTTAAGGAAATTTTCGGTCATAATTCCTATGTTATTTTTGCCGGTATTTCAGCATTGTTTGCCTTTTCTTTTGCCGTATGGCTTCCAAATATTTCTCTGATTGTTGATATTTTTAGCGTCTCAAGCATCCCATTCTCCGCCAAGTTTAAGATTATTTTTAGCCTCCTCGGAGGAATCGGCACAAATTTTAGCATTGTTTCCGCGCTCTACACTATTTCAATATCGGTTTTATTTGGTATTGTTATTGCCATGCTCTTGTATTCCTATAGAAAGAAGCAGGGGCAAATTGGAGGAAACTTGCTTACAATGGGATTTGGTGGCATTTCAAGCGGCGCGCTTGGTGTCGGTTGCGCCGCTTGCGGTTCTTTTGTTCTTACAAGTTTTTTGTCTTTTATCGGAGCGGGAGGAGCGCTTACTCTTTTACCGCTTAAAGGAGGGGAGTTCGGAATCTTGAGTGTGGTTTTGCTTTTGGCACTGGTCTTTATTATCAGTAAAAAAAATTTTGAACCGATGGTTTGTGAAGATGGTCGCATCTAGAAATTATTTTATTAGAAAGTTTTTAAATTTATATGAAAAATATATTAATTCTTGGCGGGATTGTCGTTCTTATTTTTGTCGGAGGAGTATGGTGGTCTAAAAGTCTTAAAAATCAGCAAATTTCCAAATTAATTGAAGGTATAAAAGTGTATGAATATACGGACCGCACTCACGTTATCGGGCCCGTTGTCTACGAAGAAACTCCGCCTGTTGGAGGCAGGCATAATTCGGTTTGGGTTTCTTGTAATGGAAATTTTTATGATACGCCCGTTATTAAAGAGCAGGCGGTTCATTCCCTTGAGCACGGCGCGGTTTGGATTACTTACAAAAACGGTTTGGCGTCCGAGCAGGTTTCCAAGTTGAAAGAAAAACTTAGAGGTTATACATTCGCGAGTCCCTTTGATGAACAAGATTCCGCCATCACGCTCACGGCATGGAATAATCAGCTTAAACTTGAGTCGGCAGATGACCCTCGGATTGATCAGTTTTTGAAAAAATTCAGACATGGTCCGCAGACGCCGGAGCCGGGCGCGACTTGCGATTCTGTCCTGGGTGGGATGAATAATCCGTCATAGCTTTTTTCCTTTACATGTTTTGAATTTGGATTAGACTGATTTCAGATTGTTATTAAAGGAGGTTCCTGATGTCGATTGGGCGTGGTTTATTGCATAGGCATGTTCGCCAAAGCAATTTAATAGAAGGAATAGTCTCTTTTCCCGGCAGACCTCTCTACGATGGCCATTTAGTTGCGACTGTACTCTCATCCAAGGGGAACATCGTCCATCCAAACAAGCTTCACAAAGCGCTTGTTAAAAAAATTCCGAGATTAAGGGTAAGTGGCGGTTCTTATCGCACTCGCGCCGTTTGGGTCGGTAAAAAAGAAATGCCCTGTTATAAGAATGTGCCGACTCTTATGGAAGACTGGTGGAGCATGGTTGGAGAATATCAGTCTATGACCAAAGATTTTGAAGAGGCGTCTTTTCTTCTTCATGATTGGTTCTTGTGCATTCATCCTTATATTGATGGGAATGGAAGGACTGCCAGATTGGTTTTAAACATGCTTCGTGTCAATAAAGGTTTGCCTTGGCTTGTAATAGAGTCTAAGGGCAGAGCTTCTTATTACAGGAGGATAAGGGCGTTTGAGGATATTATCTTCAAAGAACATTATCCGAATGTTTACAAGTCACATAAAGTGACATAAAAAGACACCTCGTTTTACGCGGTGTCTTTTTTAGATTTTCATATTTAGATTTGACAAAAATATGGTTTTAGTATAGTATATAAAACATAACTTAATCTCATCGGTTTTGTTTTGAGAATTTTCTTCAAAACATAGAGCCACAAAGCTCGTAAGGCGCAGGCGTTACTAAAACCTCTAGAGATACGCTAGTCGCCTTTTTAATATAATGGCTAGAGGTTATAGGGTCTTTTAAAGAAACTTTTGTAGGGTTTCCGGGCTCTTTTTAGTAAACATATGTCTTATAGAAATTTCCAAAATAAAGGAGGTTCTCAAAGAACTTTCCGCAAACCTTTCTCTCCCTCAGGCTCTCCTTCAGGCAGAGGTTTTTCCAGATTTTCAAATCAAAAACGTCGAGCAGGCGAAAGGATTCATCCTTCTAAATTTATAAATAAAGCGACGAAGGTTGTTGATATTGAAGTCTTTAAACCCTCTCACGCATTTGCCGATTTTAAGATTGAAGAAAATCTTAAAAGGGCGATTGTTAAAAAAGGATACATTACTCCCACTCCCATACAGGACAAGGCAATGTCTCATGTTTTGGAAGGAGCTGATGTTTTGGGTATTGCCAATACCGGCACAGGAAAAACCGGAGCTTTCCTTATTCCGCTTATAAACAAAGTGCTTTTGAAACGCAAGGAGCAAGTGCTTATCATAGTTCCTACTCGCGAGCTTGCTATTCAGATAGATGAAGAGTTGAAGGGTTTTACTTACGGCATGAAAATATTCTCGGTCTGTGTCGTGGGCGGTATGCCTATCGGGCGGCAGATTTCACAACTTCGCTATCAGTATAATTTTATTATAGGCACGCCCGGGCGACTCAAAGACCTTGTTGATAGAAAGATGATTAAACTTTCAGAATTTTCCACTGTTGTTTTGGATGAGGCGGACAGAATGCTTGATATGGGATTTATAAATGAAATGCGCGTTGTCATGGCTGGTATGCCAAAAGAAAGGCAAACACTTTTTTTCTCGGCAACCCTTTCTCCGACTATAGAAAAGCTTGTTGGCGAATTTCTTCGTAATCCCGTTCATATTTCAGTTAAAAGCGGAGATACGTCAAAAAATGTTGATCAGGATGTTATCAGGATTCAGAAAGAAGACAATAAGATTGACGTATTGCATGACCTTTTAAGAAAGGTTGAGTTTAATAAAGTGTTGGTTTTTGGACGCACAAAACATGGCGTGGAGAAGCTTTCAGAGTTGCTCTTTAAGCGCGGAATTAAAGCCGAATCAATCCACGGAAATAAAAATCATTCACAAAGACAGCGCGCGCTTGGAAAATTCAAGGACAATCATGCTCAAGTCTTGGTGGCGACGGATGTTGCCGCCCGCGGTCTTGATATTCCAAACGTAAGCCACGTTATCAATTACGATTTGCCGGAGACCTACGATGACTACGTTCACCGAATCGGCCGAACAGGCAGGGGAGGTAAAATGGGTAAAGCTCTGACTTTTGTTGAACAACATTAAATATGAAAAAAATAATTTCTCCGATTGTGCCAAAAACAACCAATCAGCCCGGTAAGTGGGTTTACAAAGCTACTCGTAGCGCTGTTATTGTTTGCGCCTGTGGCAACAAGTATATTGTCACCAAAAAAAATCAAACTGTCTGTATCTTTTGTTCGAGGGATATGTAAATCGTCTTCGGATATTTTCGGCAGGCTTTGGAATGCTGTATAATTATATTCGTGATTGATAATAGAACCCATTTTTTAAACGGAAATTTGGTTAATGAAAGCGAGCTAAAAATCTCTCCGAGAGACCTCGGCTTTTCACGTGGTTATGCCGTTTTTGATTTTTTGAGGACATATCAAAAACATAAGCCCTTTAAACTCAAAGAGCATATAGACAGGATTTTTAATTCGGCCGAGAAAATCGGTTTGGAAATACCGTGGGGAAAGGAAGAAGTGGCGGACTGGGTTTTTGAAACACTTTCGGCAAATCCAAGCCAAGAAGAGAAATTCATAAAAATATATTTTTCCGGAGGAGTTTCTGATTCAATGACCCCTCTCGGCGAGCCTACAATAATAATATTGATTGACCCGTGTTTTCAATATCCGAAAGAATGGTATGAGGAGGGGACGGGGATTATAACAGTTAAGCACACTCGCTATAATTCATCCGCAAAAACCAATAATTACATAGAGGGAGTAAAGCAAAGCGTTCTGGCTAAAAAAATAGGAGCTCTTGAACCGATTTATTATTCTGACCGGCAAGTTTTTGAAGGCTCAAACAGTAATGTTTTCGCTCTTATTGACGGGAAGCTCGTAACTCCCAAGAGCAACATTTTAGAAGGAATAACCCGCGTGGCGCTTTTGGAGATATTAAAATTGGATTTGCCCATAGAGGTAAAAGATTTTACGATTGAAGAGTTAAAAAACGCCAAAGAAATATTTATGACCGGAAGCGCTAAAGAGGTTGTGCCCGTGGTAAGGTTAGATGATGGAGAAGTTGGTGACGGGAAGGTTGGTGAAATAACAAAAAAAGTTATAAAACAGTTTAGAGATTACACTCTTTTAGGAAATTGGTAGCGGATTTTTATGAATTATTTTCACAATTCAAATTTTGTTATTTTAGGTTTGGTTTTTATCGTTGCTTTTTACGCCTTTGTTAATCTTGCGGTTGCCGTTGTTTCTGGTGGTTCGATTGTCGTATTGGATTCATATTTAGTCAATCTTTTTTATTTTTACCGAGAACAATGGCTTGCCATTTTTTTCTCGCTGGTCACTTTTTTAGGGGGTTCTGTCGCGGTTGCCATTATTGCCGTAGCCTTAACCGCCTTCTTTTTTGTAAGGAGGAAGCTTGCTTACATTTTTGCTTTTATTATCACTTTTTTTGGGGCGGAGTTTTCCGTTTATGTCCTTAAAGAAATTATTCATCGCTCCCGTCCGCCTGTAGATACGGCTTTCCTCGCGGAGAATTCTTTTTCTTTCCCGAGTGGGCACACCACTATTGCGGTTGCTCTCTATGGATTTATCATTTATTTTTTATTAAAGGAACTCCCGAGTGGTTTAGGGAGGGCTGTGGCATTTTTTATAGGATTTCTGCTGATTTTTCTTATAGCTTTAAGCAGATTGTATCTTGGAGTTCACTTTTTTAGTGATATTATTGGCGGATTTTTATTAGGATCACTCTGGCTTATTATTGGAATTGTCATATCAAAGATTCTTTCAAGGCGTGAAAGTTAGTTTCAATGTTATAATCATAGGAACAATAGGTCGATTTAATAAATAATAAATCTTTTTAAAAATATGATGGGTTATGGATATAGCGGTTATATGGCCGGGTTTGGAATTGTCGGTTCTATCACGTGGCTTTTGGTTATTATAGTTCTCTCTCTTCTTAGTATCTGGCTTTGGAAGCAAATTACAAAAGAGTAGAATTTTTTATAAAACACCACCTGAAATTTTCAGGTGGTGTTTTATGATTGATGACCAAGAATCACAGGTCTATAATGGTGGAATGAAAGACTCCACAGAGCCGTTGGCCTCTCGGATACGGCCTCAAATAATAGAGGATTTTGTGGGGCAATCCCATCTTATTGGTGTTGGTCAGCCACTTTATGTTGCCATAAAAGAAAAACACGCCTTTTCATTTATTCTCTGGGGACCTCCTGGGGTTGGAAAGACGACACTGGCCAAGATTTATGCGAATGCCTTGGGCCTTGAGCTCACGGAACTTTCCGCGGTTTCGGCCGGTAAAGAAGACATAAGAAAAATTTTAAAAAATGAAAAAGAAGGAAAGCTATCCCAGATAATTTTTCTGGATGAAATACACCGCTTCAACAAAGCCCAGCAGGATTTTCTTTTGCCTTATGTTGAGAGCGGGGAAATAATATTGGTTGGCGCCACCACCGAGAACCCGTCTTTTGAAGTGATACCGGCTCTTTTGTCCAGGTGTCGGGTGTTTGTCTTGAATGAATTTTCTGACGATGAGATGGAAAAAATTATTGCCCGCGCCGAAGTCAAACTTGATAAAGTGGCAAGAGAGTGGCTCATAGGGATGGCAAATGGCGATGCTCGTCAGGCTATAGGCATGATTGAAAATACAGAAAAACTTTACGGGGCGGTTACAGTTGAAACTTTGGCTAAAACCCTTCAAAACAAATATCTCCGTTTTGACAAAAAAGGCGAGGAACACTACAACACCATAAGCGCTTTTATAAAAAGCATGAGGGCA
>CAYGDB010000028.1:0-8988 GCA_964348535.1 uncultured Candidatus Saccharibacteria bacterium | reverse complement strand
AACCCCATTAGAAGTCTTTAACCAAAGTGTTGCAATTCAAAGTTGAATGTACCGTATTGGCTCCGCGGGTAGGACTCTTTCCCTACAGGAACAGTATAGGTTTCCCATTTTTTCATCGCTTAAAGCCATTCAAAAATATGGGAGAACCTTTTCGAATCCTACACGAAATGTGCTTCGGCACATTTCTCTGCTGGAGCTTGTAACGTAAAATCGCCCCTAAGGGCGATCTTACTAACAAGCTCCGCGGGTAGGATTCGAACCTACAACCCTCTCGTTACACTTTACCCATTATTTCTAATGGCGTGGACTATATCATCATCCTTCTTAAAGGATGCGAGGCGCTTCGTTTCGCAACAAGCGAAACTACTTCCATAAGGAATAGTCTCTACACCTGCCATTGCTAAAGTTTCGAAAAATTAAATTTCCGAAACTTCGACAAAGGATTGGCTCGGGATTGCCCGTCCTTCATTTTTTCAGGATTAGGGTTTCCCCGAATTCACCTCGTTTTTCAATCCGCCTTACGACGGAAAGCTGCGTAATGCACGCGTGGACTTCTCGGTGGCAATTTGCGCATATAAGTACACACTTATCTGCTTCTTTTTTTAGAGATTCCCATGAACGAGTCAAACCTCGTACTGATAATCCAAAGCTTTTACTCTTTGAATCAACATGGTGCAAATCAAGAGCCCAAGGACTCTTTTTATAACCACAGATTTTACACTTACCGCCTTTATACTCTACAAGCATTACCTTAAGTTTTCGTCTTCTCTTGGTTACTGCTATTTTCAAGTATTCGGCACGGTCGGCATACGTTCTAGTATCTGGCATACACCATAAAGTATACCAGACATTCTAGAGACGTTATTCACAGCGAGACGCTCTACCATTGAGCTACCGCGGAATGTTAAAAACCTGCAAAGAATAATCCATAACCATAAATGAGCTATGGATAGTGTTGATACTATCAAAAAATTAAAAAAAACACAAAAATATGATATTATTGTGGTATGAATAGGCACGTTTTTATTTTAGCGGGAATTATCACCCTTATAGCAATGTCTCTTTATCAAGTGGCAACTAGAGTTAATCTTAATCTTCCAAAAAAAATTGATATCAGCAAAAAAATTAGCAATAAAGAATATAAATATATGCTTGAAATTAAAAGTCCGGCTTTTGAAAATAACGGTTTGATTCCTGCGAAATATACTTGCGAAGGCGATAATATAAACCCTCCGATTGAAATAAGCGGAGTGCCAGAAGAAGCAAAATCTCTCGTTCTAATAATGGACGACCCAGATGTGCCAAAAAATCTGCGACCTGACGGAATGTTTGACCATTGGATTGTTTTTAACATTGAACCAACGCTAAATTCAATTGAAGAGGGGACTGCGACGCCCGGAATCTATGGAATAAATGGAAAGGGAGAAAGCGGTTACATTGGACCATGTCCTCCGGATAGGGAACACCGTTATTTTTTCAAATTACATGCTCTTGATGTAATTCTTCCGCTTGCGCCCGGAGCCACAAAGAAGGAAGTGGAAACCGCCATGAATGGTCATACCATAGAATCAGCAGAGCTTATAGGTCTATACAACAAAAACTAATGCTCATACTTTATATAAAAGACAACTGCCCTTATTCAACCGCCGTTATTGATAAAATCAACGAGCTCGATATTAGAGTAGAAACTAAAAACATAGCAAACAATAGAAACGCGCTCGAGCTAATAGAAAAAGGAGGGAAGTGCCAAGTTCCCTGTCTGATAGACACCGACAAAGAGATCGTCATCTATGAATCGTCTGATATTATTGACCACCTTGACACTTACTTAAAAAAGTAAAAATTTTCAAGTTTCATTTCCATGTTGGCAAAAACTTAAAATATTTCACCAACTGTTGGTGAACATCGGAAGGCATTATGATAATCAATAATTTTCAAAAATTAATACTGAACATTTCGATTATTATCATAATAGGAGTATTTACAATTATTCCAAAAATTATATTCGCTCAATCTGAAGGAGAACTCAGACAAAAGATTGAAGATAGAAACAAAGAAGTATCTAACCTTGAAAAAGAGATAGCTGAATACCAAAAGCAGATAAATGAAACCGGCAAGCAAGCAAGCACTTTGTCCGGCGCTCTGAAAACCCTTGAACTGACGCGCAAAAAACTGACGACTGAAATTTCAATCACACAAAAAAAAATCGATTCGGTAACTCTTACGATTGAATCTTTAAAAAGGGAAATAAAAGATAAAGACGGGATGATTTCCATTCAAAAACAAGTTCTTTCAAAGGTTATTATGGAGATGGCAGATGCCGACCAAACATCTTTAATTGAAGCTCTTCTAACGTACAACAATCTGGGCGATTTTTGGAATAGGGAAGTTGAGAGAGAGCAAATCAATGGAGCTATCAGTTCTAAAATGAATGAGCTTGCCATTCTAAAAAATGATTTAAAAGTAACCAAAGATAGCACTGAATCAAAAAAACGCGAACTTGAACGCCTGCGCAGACAACTTTCAGACCAGAAAAAAATCGT
Source organism: uncultured Candidatus Saccharibacteria bacterium (assembly GCA_964348535.1). Taxonomy (GTDB): domain Bacteria; phylum Patescibacteriota; class Minisyncoccia; order Phycocordibacterales; family JAKFXT01; genus JBGPJO01. The sequence goes on along the minus strand of CAYGDB010000028.1, from coordinate 6,445 downwards.
TGAAGCCAACAAACGAGAAAACGACAAACTTCTTCGAGAGACAAAAAATAAAGAATCAAATTATAAAAAAATTCTTGCCGATAGGGAAGCCAAGAGAGCTGCTTTTCAAAGAGAGATTGCGGACTATGAGTCACAGCTACGCTTGAAGGTGGAGTCTGGTAGTTTTCCTCGGCCCGGTTTAAAAGTGCTTTCATGGCCGACAATTAATCCTTTTGTAACCCAAGAATTCGGAGACACGGCATTCTCGCGTTCTAATCCCCAGGCTTATAATGGAAAAGGACATAATGGCATTGACCTTAAAGCTTCAATAGGAACCCCAATAAAATCTGCCCTTTCAGGAGTGGTTTGGGCCACAGGGGATACAGATACCGTCTGCTCGGGCGCTTCTTACGGTAAATGGGTTCTTATAAAACACCCAAATGGACTTTCAACCCTTTATGCTCACCTCTCTCTCATAAAAGTCGGAGAGGGGCAGAATGTGGGAACGGGAGACCTTGTCGGATATTCTGGCAATACCGGTTATTCAACAGGTCCTCATTTGCACTTTACTTTATATGCGACTCAGGGCGTTCAGATTATTTCAAAGAAAAGCCGTGTCTGTAGTGGCACCTATAGACTACCGGTAGCGGATTTAAAAGCTTACATAAACCCCCTTCTCTATTTATAAAAGTTTTTATATAATTACTAAAGTATGAATAAAATTAAAACACAAAGAGGTTTTTTTAAAATTATTTTTCTTGTAATTATAGGAATTTTAATATTAGGATATTTTAATATTGACGTGCGAAGTTATCTTGAATCGCCACAAGCGCAGAGCACTATTTCCAAGTCTAAAGACATCGCAGTCTATCTTTGGGAAGGGTTTTTAAAAAAACCTGCGTTATATTTTTACCAAGACATCTTTTTAAATATAATTTTGCCGACTATTAAAAGTTGGTTTTGATAGGGAATTCCCCTATTAAAAACTAGAAATTTTTAAAAATAAAATTTAAATTTAAAAAGCAATTTAAACTAAATAAAATAAAATTGATGGGGAATGGAGAGCGAGAAAAGAAAATATACTACTAAAAGATAAAAAGAGGGGGGCTTGAGGAATAAATATTAAACTGATCTGTATCATCAGCGGTAGATACTCTTCTGCTGTATTATGAACCTTTATTTAATCTTCGCAAAAGGTATATTGTGCGAACTATCTAATTAAAAACTTTCCACTTTCCCCTACCAATCAAAAAACCGCCCTTAGGCGGTTTTTTGTCGTTCGAGACCCTGAGGGTCTCTCAGACCCGAACGGTATGAGTCACAATTACTTTTGAGCAATCTCTTTCTTCTTCCAACACTTTGAAGAGGAGTTCCATGGCGCCGTCCCTTCTTTGTCATAAAGGTATTGGGCGTAAGCCATATTTCCCTTTATGCTATAAATATCGTAACCAAACTCCAAGGCTTTGTTTAAGTGAAAGCGTTCGTTGATTTGCATAACGCCTACGTCCCTGTTATTTATTTCCCCGCGATGGATATTACCATCGGTGTCGTAGTGTCTGAACCGTGACTCGCACCATGCGATGTTTGCAAGTACCGGGCTGTCTTTAAAGTAGTTACGCACCACTTTTTCAGTAGTTTCTATTACTTCCACTTGGCTCTCTTTTTTGGGAACAACGATATTTGGTGATTCTATTTTTATATTCTCATTTGAGAATGTTCCAACTCCCATAAGGAGAAGGATTCCTGTTGCAAGTCCTATAATAATTTTATATTAGCTTGTAAAACTGTCGGTTACTATTAAACTCTTGAGCCCATTTTTGTATTCATAATGGGCAAACAAAAAACCAGAGGTCCTCTCTGATTTACCTTAATGATAACATTTACAATCTATTTTGTAAAGACAAAGACCATAAAAAATAACTATGTCAATCTTAAAAATATGGCTATAAATAAGGTTATTTTTATTGACTTTTGGTCTTAATTGTTGTCTTAAGAACACTAGTTTTTAATTGCTTATAAGACCAAATGGGCGGCTTACGCACTTTCTGATTTTTTACTGTTCTGTTTTCACAACTTCTCTGGTAAACATAATAGAGGCGGCCTTTAAAAGGAGGACAAATGCTATGACAATCGCCGCCACAAGACTTATTGGTAGCAAACCTCCAGGCCAACCAGATGTATTCAGCCACCCCTCAATTCCCATAGTAAACACGTGAAAGAAAACAAGAATAAGCCCGATATATCCAACGCGTTGCATTCGCAACCAGCGCTCTAAGTCCATTGATTTGGCTATGGCGGAAATTGAAGTGAATGCGACAATGGTAAACATAAAAAATGATAGTACCCCGAATAGCATAGAGAGTTCGCCAATAAGATTAAGTTTGCCACTTGCTAAGAAGAATTTTGGGTAATAGGCGGGGGTAAAAATCAAAAGTGACACAAGGCCGTGAAAGGCCGCCAGACTAAAACCAAGAAGCCCGAAGTACTGCCGAGAATTTAATGTTGAGGCAAATTTATTTGGCCAGAATCGGGATAGTGAACCGAGAGCGTATGAAAGCGCTATAAATACTACAGCTGAAAGTGATATGGCTTTGTTGGATATAAAAATAGGCAGTTCAATCCAAGGGGTTCCTTTAATGATATTATATCGGATAACCGCGTAAGCGAAAACCACCATAAAAATAACCAGCGACACAAAAAAGGATTTTTTCATACTTAAATTATTTTAGCTTATAAGTCGGGGCGCCGGGAATTGAACCCAGTCTACAAACACCCCATGCTTGCGTACTACCGGTATACTACGCCCCGATTTTTTAAAAATCTTTAAAACAATCTTACCTTTAAAACTTCGGGATTTCAAATTGCTCAAAATCCGGCAAAAGCTTTTTATTGTAAAGTAGTCGAGAAAGAGCTTCGGCCGCCACCTTTGCTCCGTTTAAAGCATTGTGCGGTTTTGGCTCTTCAGGAATGCCGACATATTTTTGTATGGCGCTTGAATTTAAAGCTGAGCGGTTGTTTTCAATGGGCGGTATTACCCCCCGCCAAACCATATGAGCATGGCAAATACTATGAACATCCAAAGTTCGGTGGGCAAGCGGATAATTTAAATGAAATCTCTCCGCCGCCAGCTTTAAAAAATCACGGTCAAAAGAAGGATTCTGCCCGGCAGTGGTGTGGTCGGGACTGTCTTTAATCCACTCAAAAAATTCCGCCGCTATCTCCCCTTCCGTTTTTTTACTTTGGTCGGTTATTTGAGCTTCTGTAAATCCATTAACACCGAGAGCTTCTTCCATAATGTGAGCACCATCCCATATTTTACACTCGGCATAAAATTGCTTTGTGGGGTTGGTAAAATCAAGGGCTCCTATTGAGACCATTGAGTGCTTGTATGGGTCTGTGCCCGATGCTTCTATATCTAAAACTATCATTTGAGTATTCTAGCAATAATTTTGTCTATTTGCTCGCGCATATCTTTTATATCAGCATTATTTGTAATCTTAAAATCAGCTTTTGACATACAGGACGAAATATTTTGAGCGTATGGATTTTCCGATTGGAGTTCGCGTTTCTCGTCTTCAATGAATTTTTCATAAGAGATATTGTCTGTTGAACTTCCTCTTTTTTTAATACGCTGGTATCTCACCTTTATATCAGCATCAACGGCAATGAGATAAAAATCTTTCTCGTCTTTCAATCGCTCCAATTCTCCGGGCGTTCTAATTGACTCAACAATTGAATTTTTTCCAGAAGAAACGGCTCTTTCGTAAAGAGTTCTTATGATGAAATCCGGACCATTTTCTTTTCTCAATTTATTTCCCATATCCGCCATATGAGGGCGATCAAAAGGCAATCCACGTTTTTTTAATTCTTCTTCTATAAGCATCCGAGCCGAGAAGTGTATAAATCCTTTTTCCTTTAAGTATTCGACAACAGTCCCCTTCCCCGCTCCTATTGTTCCAGTAAGTCCTATTATGATCATAATTCCTCAATACCCAAAAACTTTCGAAGTCGGTGGTCAAACGAATCAATTCGGCTTCCTGCTTTGGGATATTTTATTTTTAATTTATGGAGTTGTTTATGAGCAAATTTGGAATGGAGGGAGAGAATATAAATACCGACAACGATAAATAAAATTCCTTGAAGAAATGGTAAGACCAAACCCAAAAGCCCCATAATTACAAAAAGCCATCCCAGAGTGTCTAAAGCCATGCGTTTAATTCTTTTTTTCATAATCCTTTACAGTTTACGGCTTTGCTGTAGCCGGCCTCTTCCGCCTGTTCTTTTGAGTCAAAAAATATTTTATTAGCTTCGCTTATATTTTTGGCGCCGGAACACCATGGAAAATGATATTTTGTTCCATTTTTTGATGCTACCACGCCCGAAGATGAAGTCTTGGAATTTAAGACCGCGGCGGAGACGGTGCTTGATGTTCCATTTTGGGATACCGGCATATTTATTTGTAGAGGTTCTTTTTCTTTATTTTGAACTGACAACCTTCCTAAACCGAAAGAACCTGTGGCCACTAAAATTATAATAATGGCTGTTAGGACTTCTCCCGAATGGGCTATTTTTCGCAAACTTAAAATTATTTGAGACATTTTTAATTTAAAAACTATTTAAATTCAACGAATAACACGTTTTAAAAAAATTTGCTAATTTTTTTAATATCCTTTATAATCGTAAGCAACCTAATAATAACATAAATATGGCGCATAGAAAAGCAGGCGGAACAGCCAACAACTTAAGAGATTCACAGCCAAAATATCTTGGCACAAAATTGTATGACGGAGAAAAGGCCTCAACTGGCGATGTTATAGTCAAACAGCGTGGCACTAAAATTATGCCGGGCTTAAATGTCGGAGTTGGCAAAGACCACACTCTTTTTGCCCTTAGAAACGGTATTGTAAAATTCGGCACTAAAAGAAAAATTCACTTTGATGGAAAGACCATGGTCAAAAAAGTGGTTCACGTGCAATAAAAAAACCTCCTTATAAGGAGTTTTTTTATTATTGACAATGTAACTTTTTTTATCTAATTTTAAATTAGAGTGTCCTTAACATTGCATGAAAGGAGGATTCGGATGATTTCGATGAGAGCGCTTCGTCTTGTGGATAATGTGGCTTATCATGGAAAGGATTTTTTTGGCCGTGAAAGTCACTTGATTTTAAAGCCAAGGCCACGAAATTCTTGGACTTGGGTGGATTATAATATGGAGCCAGTTCGGATTTCTCCAGAGATTCTAAAATCCAATAAACGGCGAGTACAGCTTGTTTTTGGAAACAAAATCTTAAATGTCTTTGAACACATTGGTGTTCTTCGGCATGTCGGCCTAGTGGGTGTTGAAGTCTGTGGCGTTGGGTGGCCTCCTTATGATGGTTCGGCTCATGAACTCTGGAATCTTGTTGAGCCTTGTATTAAGGAAACCACGGAGCAATTACGTCTATACACAGTGGAAAAATCTGTGCGCTTTCAGTCTCCGATTCTTAGGAGAGGTAGAAAAGTGTTTACTGAAATACATCCAAGTCTTGATGGACGAACCACCCTTGATATCTTTGTTGATTTTAAGGGCCTTGGCGAGCATAGAGAAGTTTTCTCACTTCCTAATCGGGAGCTTTTTAAGGAAATTTGCTCAGCGCGGTCTCTGGGTTTTCCTTCGTGGCTTTACTACCCGACAAAGATGGCGTCTCTGGTCGGCTATCCTCATTTTAAAAATGTGTGTTGGTCGAAGTCTTCTTCAAAAGAAGAAACTCTCCGGGAAATTGTCCGGCACCGCGCTCTAGATATTCTAGGGGCGATGAGCGTGCTTTCAGAAGAAGGTCTTTTTGTTGGGAATATCGTATCTTCTTGTTCGGGTCATGCAGAAGATGTGGGGGCTATAGATTTAGCAATTCCCCTTGTTCACCTTTTGTAAAATCAATAAACTATCAATCTCCTAAGAGATTGATAGTTTATTTTTTGCACATACATATCTTTGACAGAGGAGTATTTGTTATATTTCTTCCCAAAAGAAAAACCGCGCTGTTGCCAGCGCGGGAGCAGTTTTTGGACACCCTCAAGTTAAAGATTTAGCTTACTTTTTTCAGATGGTGAGCGGGGAAACCACTCGGACCATCTTCGGTCGTTATGAAGTGCGAGCTCAGGGCTCTTTGGAAGCCACCAGAACAAGGTCGGACATCGGTGACTTTGAAGGGACCATCCCCATACAATTTCCTATTTATCAGTATCGTATTTTTTGACACAGGATCAATGGTCCCTTCACCTTGGCTATCATAACTCCAAGTCACCTTGTCACCGATTTTAATTCTTTTCCTTCTCATTAGAGCCCTCCTTAGGCTATTTTGTTACAGTAAAAAACAATTCTTACCGTTCGCGATTATATAGCATTATAGCCATTTATCAAGTTTTGATTTTGGTAAATTCCCTAGTGAAATGCAATTGCTTTTAATAATGAAACCCTAGGTATTCG
>CAYGDB010000027.1:0-9003 GCA_964348535.1 uncultured Candidatus Saccharibacteria bacterium | reverse complement strand
TGTTTTTATCTTGACCAACGTCTCGGCATAAAAAGGCCGGACACATATCCGCTTACTCTAAATATTGCAGTTGATGAGCTTTTAAAAAAAGAGTTTGATTTGCTTCGGGAGACGGAGGACCCGCATCCTATTATGAAAAAATATGACATAGACGCCGTGCCTTTCAAACACGAAGATATGGAAATGTGGCGCGACGCCATGAGACGCGGTATAGAATATCTTGATCCGAGGACCAATTTATCCATACGAGGCGGGGTGGATGACGTTTGGGTTCGTCCTAACGGAGAGCTTCTCATTGTGGATTATAAAGCAAAGGCAACAAGGGATGAGATAAGTCTTGATAGCGATTTGGGAGACCAATATAAACGCCAGCTTGAAGTTTACCAATGGCTATTTAGAAAAAATGGATTTAAAGTTTCGAATACCGCTTATTTTGTTTTCGTCAACGGAAAGAAAGACGCTTTGAAATTTGACGGAAAGCTTGAATTTGAAATGTCTATTATCCCTTTTGAGGGCAATACGGACTGGATAGAACCATTAATTTTAAAAATGAAAGAGTGTTTAGTCAGTGACATTTTGCCTTTACAGAATTCTACTTGCTCATATTGCGCTTATAAAAAATTATCAGCCGAAGCGGCAGCCGAAAACGGAGCAATGACAAAATCCAAAAAACGTATTGCTAGCGGTAAAAGTATTGAAGAAGATGAAAATAAAGAAAATACCCAATCAAACATTTTCGGATAAAGTTTTTAAGATTGTCGGTAAAATCAAGAGCGGTAAGGTGATGACTTACAAAGAAGTGGCAAGGCGCGCGGGGAGCCCGCGCGCCTTTAGATCAGTCGGAAATATTCTCTCAAAAAATTACAACTCCAAAATCCCGTGTCATCGAGTTATACGTTCAGACGGGAAGACGGGTGGTTACAATAGGGGGATGGCAAAAAAGACATCACTTTTAAAGCGCGAAGGAGTCAAGGTTTAGTCTTGGTAAAAACGGGTATAATAGACTTATGGCAGAGTACTCGGAAAAATTTAATAAAATGAAGGCTATACGGGATGGGATTTTAACTTTAGAAAAATCGCCGTTATATCGCTATAGAAAGCAAAATAATTTTTTGCCTGTGGTTGGAGAGGGAAGTCATGACGCTTTTGTAATGTTTGTTGGAGAAGCGCCGGGGAAAAATGAAGCCATGACAGGTAAACCATTTTGCGGACGCTCCGGTGATATTTTGGATGAGTTGCTTCAGTCTGTTGGAATTAAAAGAGAGTCGGTCTATGTAACAAACATTGTTAAAGACCGCCCCCCTGAAAATAGAGACCCGACGGCAGAAGAAATTGCTGTATACGGGCCGTTTCTTGATAGACAGATTGAGATTATACAACCAAAAATAATCGCCACCCTGGGGCGTTACTCCATGTGTTATATTGTGGAGAAATTCGGGCTAAAAGATATTTTGCGTCCCATAAGCGAGATGCATGGCAAATCATTTTCGGCAAAGACGAGTTATGGAAAAATTACCATAGTTCCGCTTTATCATCCGGCTGTGGCTATCTATAATAATAAAACCAAAGAAACTTTATTTGAAGATTTTAAAATTCTTAAAAAATGACCATTACTCCCAAAATTGAAAAAGCCATAAAACGGGCAAGGGTTCTTCACCAAGGACAGGTTCGCAAGTCAACAGTAGGTGTGCCTTATATCACTCATCTTTTTTCCGTGGCTTCTCTGCTTTCAAATTACGCCGGCAAAGAGGATGTTATTGTAGCCGGGCTTCTCCACGATACCCTTGAAGACACTCCTTACACCGAAGAAGAGCTTGAGTCTGAATTTGGTTTGGCCGTAAAAGAAATGGTTTTTTCGGTTACTGAAGTCACATATTATGAAAGAAAAAATAGATTTTTTCCGTGGAAAGAACGCAAAGATATTTATCTTGGGAAGTTAAAAACGGCCGGGGCGGAGGCTCTTATGGTTTCAGCCGCCGACAAGATTGATAATTTGGAAGGAATGATTGAAGGCTATCGTAAAAATGGTCCGATGGTTTGGAAGAGCTTTAAGGGCTCGCCTGAAGAACAGATGTGGTTTTTTAGCTCCGTTCTTGCTATATTGGAGGAAAGACTTCAAAGCGATATCGTCCCCCATTTTCGTCGGGTTTTTGAAGAAAGCAAAATTATTTTTCTAAAGAAATAATCGGTCCCTAATCCTATCTCTATTATATATATATGTGGCTTCTTTACGCTTTTATTTCTGCATTTTTTGCTTCTCTTGTGGCCATTTTTGGCAAACTTGGTTTAAAGAGTATTGACCCCACGCTCGCCACCACCATCCGCGGCATCATAATGGCCGTCTTTCTTTTTGTTCTCTCTTTTTCAATAGGTAATTTTAACGGTTTCTCTTTAAATAGTTTGTCTTCGCGAGACTGGATACTGATAGCCCTTTCGGCAATCGCCGGAGCCATGTCGTGGCTTTTCTATTTTGTGGCTCTCAAAGACGGACCGGCCTCCGCGGTGGGCGCTATTGACCGTCTTTCAATAGTCTTTATAGTGGTGCTTGCAGTCGTTTTTTTGGGGGAGTCGTTCGGTTTTAAAACGGCCATCGGGGCCGCTCTAATTTCAATTGGGGCTATTTTAATAACTCTTAAGTAATGGCAAGTAAAAAAACATTATCAGACTTCACTTTGGTGAAGTCGCTCGGAGGCATTTCCGAATACGAACTCAAGTCAAACGGTTTGAGGATTTTGCACATGGAAGACAAAAACGCGCCTATCATTGCCGTAAACATCACTTACCATGTCGGCTCGCGCAATGAAGCGGTCGGATACACCGGCTCCACTCACATTCTTGAGCATTTATTGTTTCAGGGCACAAAAAAATTTAACAAAGAAAACGGCAAAAGTGTTTGGAATCTCCTTGAGAGTGTCGGGGCGGAGATAAGCGGCACCACCTGGTTTGATAGGACAAATTATTATGAGCTGGTTCCTAAGGAAAGTGTTGACACGGCCCTTTCCCTTGAGGCGGACAGAATGCGTTTCGCTCTTCTCAAAAAAGAATATCTTGATACCGAGATGACGGTTGTCAGAAACGAGTTTGAGAGGGGAGAGAACAGTCCTCGTGAAGCCCTTGAAAAAGTTCTGTGGTCGTTGGCTTTTGAAGCTCATCCTTATCACCATCCGACCATCGGTTGGAAATCTGATATTGAAAATATAACCATAGAAAGATTACGTCAATTTTATGACACTTTCTATCATCCGAATAATTCCACTCTTACCATAATAGGCGATATTTCGGCTGAAGAAGCTTTGGCTAAAGTAAAAAAACATTTTGGGAAATTGCCGAAATCAAAAAATCCGATACCTTCCGTCAACACCACCGAGCCGAAGCAAGAAGGAGAAAAAAGGGTTATTGTCAGACGAGCCGGTGAGCAGGGAATTCTTTCAATTGCTCACAAAATTCCAAACGGCCGTCATAAAGATATGGCTTCCATCCAAGTTCTTGATAGTGTTCTTTCCTCGGGTAAAAGTTCTCGTTTACACAGAGCCTTGGTTGATACCGGCAAGGCCACCGATGTTTCCGTTTTCTCTATGCCTCTTTATGATGACGGACTTTTTATAACAACAGCTTCTATCTCACTTCAAACCACCCATCAAGAAGTGGAAAAAATAATATTAAACGAATACCAAAAAATAAAAAAGAATGGTATTACGGAAATTGAGCTTAAAAAGGCCATATCAAAAAACAAGGCGGCCATAATTTACGGACGGGATGGCGCTCTTTCTTTGGCTTTAACTCTAAATGAGTTTATAGCGGCCGGCGATTGGACTCTTTACCCCAGGTGGCTTTCACTTATAAAAAGTGTCACAGTCGAAGATGTCGCTCGTGTGGCCAATGATTATCTGCTGAAAGACAAGAGCACAACCGGTTTTTTTATTCCCAAAAAATAAAAATATGGATAAAAAAATATCTCAAAATATAAAAGAATCAAATATTAGGAAGGGCTTGCGTCTGCTTTCCCTTGCCACCCCGGGCAAAGAGTTTTTTGTTATACGGGGAAGCGTTCCTATCGGTTCTTTTTTTTCTAAAAAAAATCGTCAAATTGGAGAAGTTGCCGCCTTCCTTTTGACCGAGGGTACAAAAAATAAAACAAAGGAAAAAATACGGGAAATTTTGGAATCGCGCGGAGCCGATATTAATTTTTCCGTCAATTCGCATTTTCTTGAAATAAGGGCCGAGTGCTTAAAAGAGGACGCCAAAGAAATAATAGAGCTTCTTTTTGAAATTCTTCGGGAGCCGAATTTCCCCGCATCATCCCTTCAATCTCTCAAAGCTCGCCGTATTGCCGAAGAGTCAAATCTTAAAAAAGACACAAATGAGATGGCGTCCATAACTTTAGCCCAGTCCATATTTAGACCGGAACACCCGAATTATCTTGAGAGTCCGGAAGATGTCATTGCCAATATTAAATCCATATCAGTTTCTGATTTAGGTGATTTTCATAAAAAAGTGATATCTCTCTCACCGGTAACTTTTGCCGTGGTTGGAGATATTTCAAAGAAAGAAATGGATATTTTGTCCAAGAATATTTTTTCTTTGAAAGAAAGGCAAGAAATTATTTTGACGCCGGAAAATCAAAATCAAAAGTTTATTGATAAGACGATTGAAAAAAAGGTGGAGATAGAGGATAAGGCAAGCGCCACTCTTATTTTTGGACAGCCGATTAAAATGAGTAGGTTTGATAAAGATTACATACCCCTTCGGGTAGGAGTTGGGGTGCTTGGCGACCACGGTTTTTCGGCCCGCTTAATGTCCGAGATTCGTGATAAACAAGGTTTGACTTATGGCATTGCCGCCCGCCTTCGTGGAATGATAAAAGAGACCAATGGACACTTTGAAGTTTGGGGAACGTTCGCGCCTTCTCTTCTTAAAAAAGGCCAAGACTTAACTTTTAAAGAAATAAAAAAATGGATAGATCGCGGAGTTACGGAAAAAGAGCTTAATCTTAGAAAGAAAAATATCATCGGCTCGTTTAAAGTGGCTCTTGGCACTGTCCACGGACTTGCCGAGGAGATTATTTTTGAAGCCGAAAACGGATATAAAAAAGACTTTATGGACGAATATCAAAAAGCCGTTCAGAAAGTTACATTAAAAGAAGTAAATTCCGCCATCAAACGCTATCTTTATCCCGATAAATTTGTCATCGTCAAAGCCGGCACCTTTGGCTCCTAATAAAAACCTCCATCCTTTACAAATTTTACTCTTTTCAAGTTATTTTAGACAAAGCAAAAAGGTTAAAGAATATGAAAATAATATTTGCAAAAATCTTTCCTTTGTTTATGGCAACTTCACTTTTTATTCCGCACGGTGCTTATGCTCAATCTTGTAATGCCCTGAAGGAGATTTTTGAAAATGTTGACTATTGTGATAATAAGCAAATTTCTGTTGGAGGAACTATTTCGGAAATACTGGATTCCGCTACTCTTAGTGGGTCAAAATATGTTTTTGGCTTTTTAATGGTTGATGAAAACAAAAATAAGATACGAGTTGTAAGTGCCGACGAGATGGTTCTAATTGATGGGAATGTTGTATTAGTTGATGGTAGGTATTACAAGAAATTATATGCTGACGGTCTCAATTTAGACGATACAATTGTTGCTTCAAGCAATAATATACAAGTAGTTTTGACTGCTAAGGAGTTGTGGAATGACATACTCGGACCATATGGAGAGTCTTTGAATGCTAGTAAAAGACTGGCCACTTGGAACAAAGTATTTATTGCTATTGTTCCTTTACTTTCGGCGATAGCATTTTACTTTGGTCTAATCTTTTACAAGCGTAGACAATACAAAGGAATAAGTTTTGAAGGTCATGTGGAAAATCTTTTTAATAAACAAGAGTGGCGCATTGCGGAAAGCAATACCTACAGAAAACTTGGACGTTGGGTTGAGTCATATAGCAATCCTGATTTTGTTTTTATTCACCGAAAAACCAATAAACGAATAGCAGTTGAGTGTAAATATAAAGGGAAAGAGTACGAGAGGGTTTTTTGGGCTTACGAAGAGCAGATTGAACATTACCAAAATTTTTCCACCAAAGGAAAAATACCAGTTTTTGTAATTATAGGCATTGGTGGCAGACCTAAAAATCCAAAGAGGATGTTTCTTGTCCCATTATCTCTCGTCAAATATCCCGATGTAAAAATGGAATATTTACAAAAATTTGAGCGAGACCCAAGAAAATCTTTTTCGCTCAATGGTGATGGAAATTTGATTTAGTCTGCCAAAATTTCGCTAAAAAAGAAAGCCAAACCCCAAAGAGCGTCTTTCTTAACATGCCGTTTGTTAATGACCATAAGCAAGCAAATGGTTTTACTTGAGTTTTTCCAAAGGGCGGTCCTTTTCAAGTTGGTCCTTTTCAAGTTTCTATTTGGAAGCCAAGTTCTGAATTTCCCAACGCATAACGGTATAAGGCAGAGCTGTGGAAAACTATTGACTTAGGTTTAGAATCTGATACACTGCTACTACTAACAGCACCACCTCTGTCCCAACGGGCAGAGGTGGTTTGTTTCTTAGTTTTTGGTAAAATAACTGAATGATTTTTGCAAAAAAAGAAAGGGTTGCAATTTACTTTGACGGGAGTAATACATATAACAAACTTAAGGTTTTGGGACTTCCAGAAAAAACTAAACGATTTAATTTTTCTAAGTTTGCATCTTATCTTGTTGGTGAAAGAGAGCTGGTTTCTAAAAGGTATTATGTTGGTATTGTAAGAAATCATGATAATTCTGAAAAGGGCGATTTGCGTGTTAAAAGCTAGCAAAAATTTCTTGATGGTTTGAGAACGGATGGTTTTGATGTTAAGCCAGGAAGGATAATGTACGACGGGAAAGACCGTATTAGGGAAAAGGGTGTTGATGTTAAACTTGCGGTGGATTTAGTTATTGGCGCTTCCGACAATCTATACGATGTCGCTATTGTGGTTAGTTCTGATACTGATTTAATTCCAGCAATTAGATATGTTAGAAACGGAAAGAATAAGATAATTGAATACATAGGTTTTGCCGGTATGCCATCAATAGGATTAGTAAAGGAGTGTAATAAGCAACGGCTCTTTTCAAAGGAAGATTTGTTGCAGTTTCAAATAGATAAACCTAGTTTGTTGTCTTAATTTAGATCCCCCGCCCTTCCGAAAGGGCGGGGGTTTTTAGGTTTTGGTTTGGAGTCGAGTTTCGTGTTGTTTATCTATAATATATAATGAAGCTTATGAAATCGGCCGAAATCAGAAAAGCCTATTTGGATTTTTTTAAGGAAAAAGGACACGCTATCGTGCCCTCGGCGTCTCTTGTGCCGGAAAATGATCCGACCACTCTTTTTACAGGAAGCGGAATGCAACCGATGCTTCAGTATTTTCTCGGAACACCCTACCCTTTGGGCAAGCGCGTGGCGGATTCTCAAAAATCATTTCGAGCGAATGACATTGAAGAAGTGGGGGACAATCGCCACACCACTTTTTTTGAAATGCTCGGCAACTGGTCTTTCGGGGATTATTTTAAATACGAACAAATTCCATGGATGTTTGAATTTCTGACGAACAAAATCGGGCTTGACCCGAGCCGTCTTTATTTCACTTGTTTCCGCGGAAATGAAACGCTTGGGATTCCAAAGGATGAAGTTTCCGCGGAAATTTGGCAGAAGTTGCTTAAAGATGCCTCGGTTTCAAATGGGATTCAAGATTTTTCCGAGCGAGATGGGATTAAAGATGGTGCCCGTATTTTTTATTATGATGAGAAAAAAAATTGGTGGAGCAGGGTAGGGGTGCCTCAAAATATGCCGGAAGGCGAGCCGGGCGGGCCGGATTCTGAAATGTTTTGGGATTTTGGGGCAGAACTTCTGCTTCATGAAAAATCAGAATGGAAAAGCGCGCCTTGCCATGTGAACTGCGATTGTGGACGTTTCCTTGAAATCGGAAATAATGTTTTTATGCAGTATTTGAAAATTGCCGAAGGGTTTGAAAAACTGCCGGCGCCAAATGTTGATTTCGGCGGAGGTCTTGAGCGTCTTCTAATGGCGACCCAAAATAACCCGGACATATTCAAAACAGATATCTTTGAGCGGTCGATCGCCATCCTTGAAAAGAATTCCGGAAAAATTTACGGAGAGAATCCCGAAACTACTCGTCTTTTTAGAATTATTTTAGACCACAGTAGGGCGGCGCTTTTCTTGATAGGTGACGGGGTTGTTCCTTCAAACACCGATAGGGGATATGTTCTCCGTCGTTTGATAAGGCGTTCGGTAACTTCAGGGAGAACCCTTTCCATTCAAAGCGGTTTTTTGACTGATGTGACTCGGGCCTTCATTGATGTATATAAGTCTGAATACTCATATCTTGGAGAACGCGATGATAGTATTTCCGCTGAAATAAAACTGGAAGAGTCCCGTTTTCTTTTGACCCTTGAGAAAGGGCTTAAAGAGTTTAATTTTTTGGAAGGGCCTGTGATATCAGGCCCTCAAGCGGCGCTACTTTATCAAACTTACGGATTTCCTTTTGAAATTATTGAAGAGCTTGCTCTTCAAAAAAACTTTATAGTGGACAGAGCGGCTTTTGAAGAAGAGATGGAAAAACATCAAGAAATTTCCAAAGCCGGCTTGGACACTCGCTTCAAGGGCGGTCTTGCCGGACATTCTGAAAAAGAGATTCACTATCACACGGCAACCCATCTTCTTCATCAGGCCCTTCGGACTATTTTGGGTGAAGAAGTAAAACAGCGCGGGAGCAACATTACCAGAGAGCGTCTCCGATTTGATTTTAGTTTTTCTCAAAAAATGACCGATGAAGAGAAAAAAGAAGTTGAATATTTAGTTAATCAAAAAATCGTTGAATCCCTGCCTGTCTATAGAGAGGAGATGCCGATAGAGGAAGCCAGAGAGCGCGGAGCCATCGGTCTTTTTGGAGAGAAATACGGAGATGTCGTTTCAATTTACAGAATAGGAACTGATGATAACAAATTTAGCATGG
>CAYGDB010000026.1:0-9021 GCA_964348535.1 uncultured Candidatus Saccharibacteria bacterium | reverse complement strand
TGATAGGATGTGGATAACCTTTTGATTGTGTTTTTGTTGCATATGGGTGTTGGTTTAATTTGCTGAACTCTGGCAAATTAGTTTTTAAATAAAAAATGAATCCCAAATCTAATTAGGGATTGTTTCTTTTTTATGTGTCGTTTTAACAATCCTAAGGATTGTTAAAACGACCGTATTTAATAACGGGTAATAATAACCAAAAAAAACACCTATGCCTGAATCTATAAAAACCGGCAAAACCAAACTTCTTCCGAAGAAGTTTTTTTCTCGTTTTAAGGAACCTCTGACCGAGCTTCCTAATTTGGTTGAGTCTCAAATCACTTCTTACGACGCTCTTTTAAAAAATGGTTTGAAAGAAATTTTCAAAGAATTTTCTCCCATAAGCGATTATTCGGGAAAGAAATTTGAATTGGAATTTACAAGTTTTGAGGTTGGTACTCCAAAATTTGACGAACACTACGCCAAAGAAAATAAACTCTCGTACGAAGCGCCTCTTCGAGCGATGGTTCGTTTAAAAAACAAGAATCAAAACACCACCAAAGAGCAGGAGATTTTCATGACGGACTTTCCTTTGATGACGGACCACGGCACTTTTGTCATAAATGGCGTTGAAAGAGTGATAGTTCCTCAACTTGCCCGTTCTTTCGGGGTATTTTTCACCACTTCTGAAATTAAAGGCAAAGAATATTTTGGCGCCAGAATAATTCCTTCACGCGGGGCTTGGATTGAAATTGACTCCGAGGCTGATGGTGCCATTTATGTTCGGATTGACCGCAAGCGCAAGTTTCCGGCCGTTTCTTTATTGCGCGTTCTCGGTTTTGAAAAAGATAGCGATATTTTAAAGCTTTCTAAAAACTCCGAGGAGTTCAAAAAAGTTCTTGAAATTACCCTAGCCAAAGATACCGCTAAAACCAAAGACGAATCTTACATAGAAATACATAAAAGAATGCGTGATGGTGATTTGGCAACTGTGGATAATGCCAGAAGTTTTGTCAATTCTATTTTTGAAACTGATAGATACGACCTTTCAAGAGTGGGACGTTTTCGTTTTAACAAGCGTTTCGCTCTTCCTCTTGAGGAAAAACATCTTGCCATTCGAACCGTTTCGGTAGATGACATAGCGTTGGTCTTGGAACACATAGTCCATCTGAATTCAACTCCTGGTTCTATGCCGGATGATATTGATCATCTTGGTAGTCGAAGGGTGCGCTATGTTGGAGAAATGCTTCAGCAAAAAATGCGTATTGGAATGGCTAGAATGAAAAGAAACATCCAAGACAGGATGTCCACCATTGACGCCGACTCCACTTTGCCTATTCAATTCTTAAATCCAAGACCATTTCAGGCTGGAATAAAAGAATTTTTTACCACCAACCAACTGTCGCAGTTTATGCAACAGACTAATATTCTTGAGGAAATTGAAAACCTGAGAACTCTTTCGGCTCTAGGCCCCGGCGGACTTACCCGCGAGCGCGCTGGATTTGAAGTCAGAGATGTTCATCCATCTCACTATGGCAGACTTTGTCCTATTCATACGCCTGAAGGTCCGAACATCGGTCTTATTCTTCGCCTTTCAACCTATGCCCGAATAAATGAATTTGGAATGATCGAAACTCCTTACGCTAAAGTAAAGAATGGAAAAGTTACAAAAGAAATCGTCTACCTGAACGCTCTTGAAGAAGAGCAATACAATATTGCTCACGCGGCCACTTCTGTTGATAAAAACGGAGAAATAACAGTGGAGGAAGCGGAGGTCAGGTACAAAGGAGAGCCTTCGCTCGTTAAAAAAAGCGAAGTTCATTATATAGACGTGGATACAAATCAAGCATTTTCCATTGCGACATCAATGATTCCATTTTTGGAGCACGATGATGCCAACAGGGCGCTGATGGGATCAAACATGCAAAAACAAGCCACACCTTGTCTTTTGCCGGAAGCGCCATTCGTCGCAACGGGAATAGAAGAGGCAGCGGCGCGTGATACGGGAAGACTTATCATTGCAAAAGAAGAAGGTGAAGTTGTTCATGTTGATGCTAGGAAAATTTCTGTAAAAGGAAAATCAGTCACAGATTATAATCTTATAAATTTTTCAAGAACAAACGGTTTTACGGCATTTCATCAACGCCCCGCGGTCTACCTTGGTGATAAGATAAAACGTGGCGATGTTTTGGCTGACACTTCTTCATCGTCCGGCGGACAAATGGCGCTTGGACAAAATCTCCTTGTGGCTTTTTTGCCATGGTCGGGCTCAAACTATGAAGATGCCATAGTTCTTTCCGAGCGTTTAGTTCGCGACTCAAAGCTCTCGAGTATTCATATAGAGGAGTTTGATATCTCGGTAAGAGACACAAAACTTGGTCCTGAAGTAACTACTCACGATATTCCTAATGTCTCTGAAATTAAACTGAAAAATCTTGATGAAGAGGGAATAATCAGAATAGGCGCTGAAGTTCGTCCGGGAGATATTTTGGTTGGAAAAATCACACCAAAAGGCGAAACCCAATTGACACCAGAAGAACGTCTCCTTCGTTCGATATTTGGTGATAAAGCCCGTGATGTTAAAGATACGTCACTTAGAATGGATAATGGTAAGTACGGCAGAGTAATAGGAGTCAAAGTATTTTCTCGAGAACGTGGCGACCAGCTTGATAGCGGAATAATTAAGAAAATTTACATTGAAATAGCCGAGCTTAGAAATGTTTCGGTTGGTGATAAGCTCGCCGGCAGACACGGAAACAAAGGTGTTATTTCAAAAATTCTTCCGATTGAAGATATGCCATACATGGAAGACGGAAGACAAGTTGATGTTGTCCTCACTCCGCTTGGCGTTCCTTCTCGAATGAACCTCGGTCAAATTCTTGAAATGCACCTTGGATTGGCTGCTCATACTTTAGCTTACCAGGCTATAGTTCCACCTTTTTCAGGCGCTTCTGTCGATGAAATTAAATCTGAGCTAAAGCTGGCTGGTTTCCCAGAAACCGGAAAAATTCCTCTTTATGATGGTAGAACAGGAGAAAAATTTGAACGTGATATTGCTGTTGGATATATGTATATTATGAAGCTTCATCACATGGTTGAAGATAAGATACACATGCGATCAATCGGCCCTTACTCCCTTATCACCCAACAGCCACTAGGTGGAAAAGCTCAAGGAGGGGGACAGAGATTCGGAGAAATGGAGGTTTGGGCACTTCTTGGTTATGGAGCATCTTACACTCTTCGAGAAATTCTTACTATCAAATCTGACGACATCGTGGGTCGTTCCGCCGCTTTTGATTCTATTGTTAGAGGAGAAAGAATAGAACAACCAAACATACCGGCATCATTCAATGTTCTTCTCAACAACCTGCGAGGTTTGTCACTTGATATTGAGCTTAAAAAAGGACCGGTCGAAGATATTAAACCAAAAGCAAAATAAATATGTTTCAATCACAAAAAAAAGATAACGCGTTAAATGATTTTAATCAGGTAACAATAAAACTGGCTTCTCCGGAGAGAATAAAAGAATGGTCCAAAGGTGAAGTTACAAAACCTGAAACCATAAACTATCGCACCCAGCGTCCGGAGCGGGCCGGACTTTTTGACGAGAAAATTTTTGGTCCTGAAAAAGATTACGAATGTTACTGCGGTAAATACCGAGGCATTCGTTATAAAGGAATCGTTTGTGAAAAATGCGGAGTGGAGATTACCCGCTCAATCGTTCGTCGCGAAAGAATGGGACATATAGAACTTTCAACTCCGGTTTCCCACGTTTGGTATCTTCGTGGAGTGCCTTCACGTTTAGCGCTTCTATTGGGTATCGCAGGTTCTGATCTTGAAAAAGTCGTATATTTCGCCGGTTACATTATTACAAAAGTGATGGAGTCTGAACGAGCGCGAATTCTTTCTGAAATTGACACTGAATATAAAAGTAAAATGAAATCCCTTTCAGATGAAAAGGGAAAAGAAAAGCTAAAAGAGCTTCTTTTGTCCGCCAAACGAGACATAGACAGTATCGCTCTCGGTAAAGTTTATGACGAAGCCACTTTTCATCGTTTTAGTTTAAGATACGGCACAATGTTTGAAGCAGGGATTGGCGCTGAAGCCTTGTTTTCGATCTGCAAATCAATCGACCTTAATAAATTATTAGAAGAAATAAATATTTCTCTTGAAAAAGCGGGGGCGGCGGAGCGTGAAAAGCTAAATAAACGTTTGATGGCCGTGTCGTACTTTATCTCTGCTCAAGTTCGCCCGGAATGGATGTTCCTTACTCGGATACCTGTTATACCACCGGCTCTTCGTCCTATGGTGGCGCTCGATGGTGGAAGGCACGCGACTTCCGATTTAAATGATTTATACAGAAGAGTTATCAATAGAAATAATCGCCTTAAAAAACTTATAGATATTCATGCGCCGGATGTTATTCTTCGTAATGAAAAACGTATTCTTCAAGAAGCGGTTGACGCATTGATTGACAACTCCATAAGACACGGTTCTACCGGAGCTGGAGCAATATCGGCCGCTCAAAGACGCCCTCTAAAATCTCTTGCCGACAACTTAAAAACAAAACAAGGCCTTTTCCGCCAAAACTTGCTTGGCAAACGCGTTGACTATTCCGGTCGCTCAGTGATAGTGGTTGGTCCAGATCTTAAATTAAGCCAATGCGGTCTTCCAAAACACATGGCCCTTGAGCTTTTCCGCCCGTTTGTAATCTCGAAACTTCTTGAAAGAGAGCTGGCTTTTAATATCAGAGGCGCTAACCGTCTGATTGACGAAGGAATACCTGAAGTCTGGGCAATACTTGAAGACGTTATCAAAGACAAAAGAGTTCTTTTGAACCGCGCACCTACCCTTCACCGACTTGGTATTCAGGCCTTTCAACCGGTCTTAATTGAAGGAAATGCCATTCAAGTCCATCCGTTAGTCTGTACCGCTTTCAACGCAGATTTTGACGGCGACCAGATGGCCGTTCATGTTCCGCTTTCAATTGAAGCGCAATGGGAAGCTAAAAACATAATGGCTTCGGAGAAAAATATATTAAAACCAGGCAACGGTGAACCGACAGTTTCGGCAAAAATGCTTGATATTGTTCTTGGCACTTATTGGGTTACGCGAATTATAGAAGGAGAGAATGGTGAAAATAAAATATTTCCAAGTCCAAACAGCGCAATCACCGCCTCTGATTTCAAAGAGGTATCACTTCGGGCAAAAATTAAAATTCTTCCGACTGATAGTGAAAAGTACAAACAATTTGAAGGAAAAGTTTTTGAGAGCTCTGTTGGGAGGCTTCTTTTCAACAGCATACTTCCGTCTGATTATCGGTTTTTAAACAAAGAAATAGACCGTAAGGCTATGGCGGTATTAGTAGACGACCTTATTGACCGCTACGGTAATGACGCTATTCCGGCAATACTCGATAAAGTCAAAACTTTCGGTTTTCGTTACGTTACTCATGCCGGTATCACTTGGGGAATTGATGACATAAAAGTGCCAGAAGGGAAGGGGTCCGTCATAGCAAAAGCCAAAAAAGAATCTGAAAAAATAACTTCAGAATACAACGACGGTCTTCTTTCAGAAGAAGAAAAATACAGGCAAATAATTGAAATCTGGCACGGCGCCAAAAATGAAATAGAGAAAATGATTCCGGCCACACTTGATAAAAATGGTTCGGTCTATGACATGGTAACCTCCGGCGCTCGCGGCTCCATAGGAAATATTACACAGATGGCGGGAATGAAGGGTCTTATCCAAAGCACAGCCGGAGAAACTATCGAGTTTCCAATCCTCTCTTCTTCCAAAGAGGGATTTACTCCGATTGAGTACTTTATTACCACTCACGGCGCAAGGAAGGGTCTTTCAGATACAGCTCTTAATACGGCAAAAGCCGGATATCTTACACGCCGTCTTTTTGATGTAGCTCAAGATATTGTTATTACCGAAAATGATTGCGGAACAAAAGATGGAACAATCATCAGCAAGCAAAGCGCTTCTGGAATTGAAATTTCACTCGCTAAAAATATCAAAGGCCGAAACCTGTCTCTAAATGTCGTAGATAAAAATGGCGAAACTCTATTCAAAAAAGGTCATTTCATTTCAGCAAGAGACGCTGACATCATTGAAAAAGCCGGTATAAATGAGGTAACGGTACGCTCTCCTTTAAATTGCAAAACTGGCTATGGTATGTGCGCAATCTGTTATGGGGCGGATCTTGGAAGCAATCAACAAGTCGCTTTGGGAGAGGCGGTGGGCACAGTGGCGGCTCAAGCCATTGGCGAGCCTGGAACACAGCTTACTATGCGTACTTTCCACGCTGGAGGAACGGCTTCTGTTGGAGGCGACATTACCCAAGGATTGCCTAGAGTTGAAGAAGTTTTTGAACGTCGTTCTCCCAAAAACCCAGCTGTTATTTCCCATGTTGATGGACAAGTAATTGAAATTCGCGATGAAGACAAAGAAAAGATTATTGTTATTGCCCCTGATTTAGAGGATAAAAAGGGCGGCAAGAGCAAAGAAGCTATCGAGTACACCGTCCACTTCAGAAGAACAAATCTTGTCTCAGTAGGCTCAAAAGTGAAGAAAGGCGACCTCCTGACAGACGGTTCCGCAGATTTGGAAGAACTATTCAAATTTGCCGGCAGAGAAAAAACTGAAACATACATAATTCACGAAATATCAAAAATTTATGAACTTCAGGGTTCTTCGATATCAAGAAAACATATTGAAGTTATAATTCGGCAAATGTTTAGGAGAAGGAAAGTCAAGTCTCAAGGTGACACGAATTTTTCAGTGGGAGAAATTGTTGACGTTCACTTTTTTGAAATTGAAAATGAGCGTGTTTCAGGAGAGGGCAAAGAGGAAGCAAAAGCGGACAACACCATAATGGGCATCCAAGAAGTTTCTCTTACTCGTCCGTCTTTCCTTTCAGCCGCCTCTTTCCAGCACACTACAAAAGTTTTGATAGGCGCCGCCACTCGTGGCGCCAAAGATTCTCTGCGCGGTTTGAAAGAAAATGTCATCATAGGACGCCTTATTCCTGCAGGAACGGGTTTTATCGGCTCTCCAAAATACCAAAAAATAAAAGAAGAAACAGCTCCCGAAGATAGCAGGAAAAAAGACTTATAGACATCAGACAAAAGATATTAGAAACTGGGAGGACAAGAGCCGGCAAACCCTCTTGTCGGTCTATGTGTTTATTCTAGACTTATACCAAAATGTCAAATGTAGATAATATAAAAGATAAACTTGGTATTGCCGATGTTGTAGGTTCTTACATTAAACTTGAAAAGGCTGGAATTAATTTTAAAGCGCTTTGTCCATTTCACCATGAAAAGACGCCATCCTTTTCAATTTCTCCATCTAGAGGAAGTTTTTACTGTTTTGGTTGCGGAGAAAAGGGAGATATCTTCACCTTTGTCCAAAAATTTGAAGGTGTTGATTTTCAAGGGGCCTTAAAAATTTTGGCCGAGAGGGCCGGGGTACCTATTACTTTTGAACCCGCCGAATCAAAAGATAAAAAAAATATCCTTTATCTAATTCTTGAAGAATCAACATCTTATTTTGAAGACAACTTGAAAGAAAATAATGAAGCGCTTCATTATCTGAAAGAAAGAGGGCTGAAAGACAACACTATTAAGGATTTCCGCTTGGGTTACACCTTGCCTGATTGGCGCGGACTTTTCAAACATTTAAAAAATAAAGGGTTTGAGGAATCTTTGATAGAAGACGCGGGTCTTATAAAAAGAAACCCTGAAGGCAAAGAAAGCTACGATCGTTTTCGTGGCAGAATCATGTTTCCAATAGCTGACCCATCAGGAAGGATTATCGCTTTTTCTGGGCGAATATTCGATGGTCCCTCGACTGCGCTCGGGACTGGCTCAAAAGATATTGAGCCAGCAAAATATATAAACAGTCCGGAAACGCCACTCTTTTCAAAATCAAAAACTCTATATGGTTATGATAAAGCCAAAGATGGAATCAGAAAACTTGGTTTTACTGTCTTGGTTGAAGGCCAGATGGATCTTTTAATGTCTCACCAAGCCGGATTTAAAAATACCGTTGCTTTGTCTGGAACCGCTCTTACAGACGAGCATGTTTCCCTTCTTAACAGACTCTCTTCTAAACTTGTGTTAGGTCTTGATAGCGATGAGGCGGGAATGAAAGCATCTGGGAAAAGCGCGGCTTTAACATTATCTAAAGGCATGGATGTAAAAGTGGCTCGCATACCTAGCGGCTCTGATCCCGCAGATATAATAAAAGTTGATCCGGAAATTTGGAAAAAGGCCATCAAAGAAGCCGTTCATATAATTGATTTTTATATGGATATTATAAGCGCGGCGAAATATGAAGAACGCAAATTTCGACAGGAAGTGTCACGCCAGGTTCTCCCTTATGTGGCTAGAATAAAAAACTCAATCGATCGCGCCCACTTTATTTCAACAATCGCAGAAAAATTACGTTTGCCGGAAAACGCGATAATTGAAGAAATCTCCACTATTATCAAAAATAATCTTTCAAACAATGTCGTTAAAAATGAAGAACAAAGTGTCAAAGAAGACAAAATAATATCCAGTTCTCAAAGTCGGGCTGACATGTTTTTAGATAGAATTTTCGCGTTGTTTAACGCGGAAATTAAACTGAAAGAAGGAAAAATTAGTACTAGTATAATTGAAGAGAAGTTAAAAGAAATTCTTGGCGAAGAGGTCTTTTTAAAGAAAGAAAAAGATGCTAGGATGGCTTCAAACGTGTTATTTGAAGGAGAAGAATTATACCAGCAATCAGGTCAGGATCTTGAGGAAGAAATGGGAGAGCTTCTTTTAAATCTCAAATCTCATATTCTAAAAAAGAAACTGGATGAAAAGACAAGAGAATTAAAAGAAAAAGAAAAGTCAGGAGATACTGAAGAGGCCATAAATATCTTAAAAATCTGTCATGAGTTGGCTCGCGAGATTGCAAAAATTGATTATTCATTAAAAAAATAAAATAGCAATTTAGATATGGCAAAAATAAAAAAAACAATTAAAAAAATAAAAAAGAACAAGAATA
>CAYGDB010000025.1:0-9129 GCA_964348535.1 uncultured Candidatus Saccharibacteria bacterium | reverse complement strand
TGAAGTAAAAAACAGAAAAGGTGTACTGAAACTGTAAGTTTCAAGTCCTCTCCCGGGCATAAAACAGAATTCTTTGAATTTGTTCAAGCAGAAACACTTGAAAATTCGTATTTCCTTTCTGAATTTGGGGTGGGTAATTAGATTTGTATTTCAATGAATGAACAAGAATACATTAAAAGTCTATTAAACAATAAATCTCTTCGAGATTTTATTTTTTCAAATTTGCGACAAAGTTTAAGTTCAATCGGATTTTCACAGAATCTAATAGATGACTTGGTTTTGAATTTGAAAGATCTTAATGTGGTGGAATTTGGAAAAAATCACAATGAGGAACTTAGACAAGTTTATAATGTTGGTTTTTTTCAAAAAATTGTGCCAACTTACTTTTCACAATACGTTGTTCCGGCTACTCCAGCTGTAGAAAAAATTATGGATGTTGGATGTGGAACTGGAATTTTACCCAAACTTTATTCGGAAAATAAAAAATTTAAGAACATACTCGGAATTGATATTAACTCTTACCCAGAATGGAAAATATTCAAAAATAGCAACACCGACTTCTTGGTGGTAAAGGAGAAGAATTTTATTGATTTTTTGAGAAAAGAAAAACCGGATTCAATTGTTTTGACTTGGACACTGCATCACATGGAGTACGATGAACAAGAGAGATACTTGGACTATATCTATAAGACTTTAAAAATAAACTCTCATGTTGTTGTTTTAGAAGATTCTTATTCATCAATTTTAAAACCAGAAAGTGGTTTTAAAATTTACACTCAATTTATGTCTTGGGGTGAAAACGACCGCAAAAAAATTATGTCTGTATACGATTGGGTCGCAAATCGAGTTTTAGCTCAACGAAATAAAGTGCCGATTCCTTTTGGTTACAGAACACTTGAGGAATGGGAAGATTTATTTAAGAAAATCGGTTTTACTATTGAAAGTAAAAAATTTATTGGATTCCCTAGTGGCAGAGACATAAACACCCCGCAAGGTTTGATTATTCTAAAAAAGATCTAGGCGGCGGCGGGTTGATTTAAGAGGGGATATCTCCTAAAACGGTGGGAATTTATTTTTTAGCCACGATGAAATTGGTGTAATTGAATTTTGAATCCTGTGGGATTTTTCAAGGATACCCCGCCAATAGCAACTCTTTCGCCTAAGAATATGGACGAAAATATGCTAAGATTTTCATATATTAAATAATCATTAAAGACATGATTAACGGCACTTCAACTCAAGCGTTGGATTCTTTGAAAAGAAAAATAGAAGAAGAGGGGCGTGACCTTGAAATTAAAAAACGCGATTCTAAAAGAAAAGAAGATGAAGTTTCTCGTATAAAGAAAGAATATGAAAGAAAACAAGGAGAAGCGGATAAATTAAAACAGGAGCTTGAAAAATTAGTGAGGATAGCCGAGACGGCTCAATCGGAAGTTTCCCGTCTTGAACAGCAGAGGCAACGCAATGAAGGCGAACTTAAAAATATGCATAGGGAATTGGAAAGAACGATAAGATTGAAGAAGTAGTTCTTGAATTTATGCTCTACACCGGCAAAGGCGATAAAGGAAAAACCGGGCTTTTTTCCGCCAAAGGCGGACCAGCCTCTGGCTGGGGTTGCGACCAAAAAATTTCAAAAAGCTCGGCCATAGCCGAGGCGCTCGGCTCGCTTGATGAGTGCAATTCTTTTTTGGGACTGGCAAAAGTTTTGTCAAAAGAAAAAACTTTTGGCGTTGGTGTGGACGGCCCGCTTTTTCATGAGCTTGTTCACGGCATCCAGCAAAACCTTTTCATCATTCAAGCCGAGCTTGCCGGCGCGCCTAAAACCATTGAAGAGAAGAAGCTTCGCGATATTGAAAAAATAATAAATGACATTGAGGCAGAGTTGCCGCCCATAAAAACCTTTTTTATTTCAGGCGGTTCAGAGCTTGCCGCCACTTTTGATTTTGCCCGGACTTTGGCTCGCAGAGCGGAAAGGCGAGTGGTTGCCGTCGTTGAAAACGAAGATAGAAAAGTGGGCGAGTGGTCTCTCTCATATATGAATCGCCTCTCAAGTATTCTTTACGCTCTTGCCAGATTATCAAATCATAAGGTCGGGATTGATGAGGAGTCGCCGACCTACAAGTAGTCAGATGATTAGGCGTTGAAACAAGGTGTTTATAATTTTGCAGTTTATCTCCATTCATTGTAAGTTGTAGGTTGCGGGATAGAAATATGGTGCCTATAGTTTAGTGGCAAAACTCCAGTTTGTGGAACTGGTATCGAGAGTTCGATTCTCTCTAGGCACCCAGACATGAGATGCCCCGAAAGGGGCTTTTCTCATGTCTGGGTGGCTACTGGCGCATCTATTTTTCTTAAGAAAAATAGGAGCAGGAATCGAAGCTGTTCAGAGATAGTTTTGGAGTCGTTAGACGAACAAAAATATCCTGAACGGGTACTGCTCGTGTAACGAGAGATTATCCCAGTAGCCGCCCAAAAGTAAATATCTTTATTTTATGAAGCTAAATAATGACTTTTCAGTTCTGATCTGATAAAATTTCTGTATGGAAGGGTTAGAAAGAAAAAACAGTAGTGAATCACTCAAAAATAAATATGCTTCACAAGCTGATAGTGAAGGGTATTTATTTACAGCTTCATTTGCTACACAAGAACTCAAGAGACAAAACAAGAGCGTCGCTTCTCTTTTAGACGGCGATGAAGGTACGGGAGACTATAACTTAGGGGAAGGAATTAGATTTGAAGGTTCATCTGGAAATTATTCCGAAATGAAAATTCACATTGATGATTTAGATGAGTTTGTAAAAAGAGTAAAAGAGCACTACGGAGAAAATTAATTAGGTATAGTGCATTCAGAGGTGAGGTAGAACGTAGGAATGTAGATGGAGGTGTCGTTCAGTCTTTAACGATGCCGATATCGTGGTTATTTGGAAGTCTGTATATGAAAGTTCAGACGAATCCGTTAAGCTTGTTGACGGATTCTTAACAGAAATGAAATAACTCTTATTCACTACACAACGAATAATGATTAAATAGTGTGTTCAGGGGTAGGGTAAATCGTTGGGATGTAAACTGTCACATCATTCCTCCCCTCAAACACAGTTCGAACATCCTCTACGACGTCGCCCAAAAATAATGAAGCGAACGAGGAGCGTTCGGTGATTATATTTTGGCATGTCTAGAGAGAATCGAAAGACGTAGCCGGTACACAAGACGAGCCTTGCTCGGGCTTGTCGGTGAGTCCGGGGAGAAAGTTCTTAGTGAGTCTGCGAGCTTAGAAACTTGACCCCGATTCTCTCTAGGTACCCAAAAATAATGAAGCGAACGAGGAGCGTTCGGTGATTATATTTTGACATGTCTAGAGAGAATCGAACGGCGAAGCGGGCACCCGTTCAGTAGAACGGGTTGCGAGCCGGTGCCCAGAGCAGACAGAAGCGACGGCGACCGTCTGACTGGCGGGAGATTCTCTCTAGGCACCCAGATTAGAATAAATGGAAGGGGCGGTAATTTAAATTAGAGATTTTGGGTAACCAAAATCTCTAATTGATTTTTGTTTTTAAAAAATAATTGTTATACTTTCTGCTTGTTAATTTTTTGAGAATAAAATTTTCTCAAATTTTCTGATAGATGAAATACACTCAAAAAATAAAAGAAGCTATTCGTGTCGCCATAAGGGTTCATGAGCTTGATCAAAAACAAAAACGAAAAGGGAAAGACACCCCTTATATTATCCACCCCCTTATTGTAGGCTTGATTTTAGCCAGAATTTCTCATGATGAGGATGTGATTGTTGCGGGCATACTCCATGATACTATTGAAGACAGTGTTGAGATTAAAAAGATTACCATAGCGAATTTGAAAAAGCGTTTCGGGACTGATGTTGCTGATATGGTGGACGCCGTAACCGAGAAAAATCGCCATGTTCCATGGATAGAGCGAAAAAAACAGATTGTTAAAAAAGTGCCTTCTCTTTCTAGAAAAGCTCTTCTCGTAAAGGCGGCTGATGCTATAGCTAATTGCACGGAGCTCATATCCGATTTTAGAAGAGAGGGAGATGACACCTTTAGGCGCTTTAACGTGCCGAAAGAGCATCTTATAGAACATTATGTAGAGATTATAGAGGCGATAAAAAAAACTTGGCCTTCGCACCCGCTTAGAAGCGACCTTGATTATCACCTGTCCGAATTAAGGGGAATGTTTTAGATGTTGTTTTTTAAAAATAATTTATATTAATGAAAAGAATTTTTATTTTTCCGACCTTGATTTCAGCCGTTACTCTTTTTGCCGTTTATTTATGGGGTGGGCCGGTCGCTTTTTTTCTGGCTGCCATTCTTTCAATTTTAGAAGTGACTCTTTCTTTTGATAACTCCGTTATTAACGCCAAAGTTTTGGCCAAAATGAGTCCTGTTTGGCAAAAACGTTTTTTAACTTGGGGCATAATAGTGGCCGTCTTTGGCACCCGACTTGTCTTGCCTCTTTTAATAGTAAGCGTGGCACTTTGGCTTTCTCCTTTGCTTGTTGCCGGTTTGGCTTTTAATGACCCAGAACAATACGCCAATCTGTTAGAAAGTGTTCATCCCGCCATCAGCGCTTTTGGCGGAGCTTTTCTTTTAATGATTTCGCTTAAGTACTTTTTTGATGAAGTAAAACAAGTCCATTGGATTCAGGTGATTGAAAGGCATTTGGTAAAGTGGGGAAGGATTGAAGCTATAGAGATTGCTCTTGCTCTCGTTACCATTCTTGGTTTTTCTTTTGCGTTGTCTGAATCAAGCTCGGCGATACTAAGCGCCGGCATCATAGGCATAGTCCTGTTTGTTTTAATAGAAGGTGTCGCCAGTTCTTTCAGTGTTGAGAGTAAAAATATTACCGGTGGCGGTTTCGCTTTGTTTTTGT
Organism: uncultured Candidatus Saccharibacteria bacterium; assembly: GCA_964348535.1. Lineage (GTDB taxonomy): Bacteria > Patescibacteriota > Minisyncoccia > Phycocordibacterales > JAKFXT01 > JBGPJO01. The sequence goes on along the minus strand of CAYGDB010000025.1, from coordinate 4,242 downwards.
ATCTTAATATTCTTGATTCCGCTTTCTCGCTTGATGGAGTTATAGGAGCTTTTGCCATCACAACGAAACTCTCGGTGATAGTGGCGGGTCTTGGCATCGGTGCCATTTTTGTCCGAGCTATGACTGTCTATATGGTTCGTCAAAAAACCCTCGAAAATCTTATCTATCTTGAACACGGAGCCCACTGGGCTATTTTGGGCCTTGCTGTTTCAATGTTTGCCGGTCTTCTCATTCATATTCCAGAAGTAATAATCGGGTGTATCGGTCTTTTATTTGTCGGCTTCGCTTATTTTTCTTCTCTAAAAAATAAAGTTTAGAGAATCAAATTTTAAAAAACTAGTGTTTTTTCTTCCCCCCTCCAAATTTTTTGATGGCGTTTGAAACGGCCGGAACAACTTTTTTGTCAAATGGGTCGGGTATTATTTTGCCTGCGATGGGTTTTTTGACCACACTCGCGAGAGCCTCGGCTGCAGCGATTTTCATTTCTTCCGTTATGTTATTGAGGCGACTTTCTATTGCGCCTTTGAAAATTCCCGGGTAGGCAAGAACATTGTTTACTTGATTGGGGAAGTCAGAGCGACCGGATGCCACGACGGCCGCTCCTGCCTTTAGCGCTTCGTTCGGCATTATTTCAGGCGTAGGATTTGCCATAGCGAAAATTATCGCTTTGAGAGACATTGTTTTTATATCGGAGGGAGAGAGGAGATTGCCTTTTGATACCCCTATAAAAATGTCGGCCTCTTTAAGGGCATCCGTCAGTTTGCCGGAGATATTATTTTTGTTTGTGATTTTTAAAATTTCTTTTTTAATCTGATTCAAATCGGAACGTTTATCGCTTATGATTCCGACGCTGTCGCATATAATAATGTTTTTAAATCCGTATAAGTGAATTAATTTCGTGATGGCAATACCAGCGGCGCCGGCGCCATTTATGACCACACGGACCAACTCTTTTTTCTTTTTGACTATTTTCAAAGCGTTGATAAGCCCCGCTAAAACCACTACCGCTGTTCCGTGCTGGTCGTCATGCATCACCGGTATTGAAAGTTCTTTCATTAGTCTTTTTTCAATTTCAAAACATCTTGGTGCGGAGATATCTTCAAGATTGATTCCACCGAAGGTTGGGGCGATGGCTTTGACGGCGGCGATTATTTCTTCGGTGTTTTGTGTTCCAAGAACAATAGGGAACCCATCTATTCCAGCGAAGCGTTTAAAAAGAACGGCTTTGCCTTCCATGATTGGCAAAGCGGCTTCTGGGCCGATATTACCAAGTCCCAAGACAGCGGAGCCGTCGGACACTATCGCCACGCCATTTTTGGTGGAGGTAAGGTCGTATGCCTTGCGAACGTCTTTTGCTATCAAAAGCGCCGGTCCTGCCACTCCGGGAGTGTAGGCTATAGAGAGGTCCTCTCTATTTTTAAGTGGTAGTTTTCCAAAGACCTCTATTTTCCCTCGGCTTTTCAGGTGGGCTTTTATGCTTAATTTTTGATAGTCTTTTTTCATATTTATATCTATCGTAGCAGAATACCCCCTGTTGGCATATTTTTTTCTTTAAAATAATTTTTACTCTGTATATTATTGGTGCTATATTTAAAAAAGAAAATAACACAAAAAGGAGAAATCCTATGCAGATCTTTGATCAAGACAGTCTGACTACAAAGGATCATCTTGTGCACTACCGACAACAAATGTTGAGTTTGTTGGACTGTTTTTTCCTTGCTTCAGATTATGCTTGTCTTTCTTGTGGCGGATACGTTTTTATTGACCATTGCGTTTTCTCTGAGGTTAAACGAAGCGGATCGACACATTTTTTTCCAAGGTTTTCCGATGTCGCTTTCTGTTTTAATCCAAAGTGTGGCTCGGTCACTGCTAAACGGAAAGATGTTCTTCTTTTTGGAGGATGCAGGTGGATATTTGGCAGTAAGGAAGTTCAAGTTCTTGAACCTTTTTGCAAGAGAGGAAAGCTTCAAAAAATAAGTCGAGAAGAACTTGAGCGGATGAAAATTGCCGTTCTTGCTTGTTCTTAAAATCACGAACCACGGCCTGAAAGCCGTGGTTTATTTTTGATTGTTATTTGATTTTTTTTATTATACAATTTGGATAATTACCAATCACCGGTAACTAATCAATATTTATATGAACGAAAACTTAAATTTTTGGCAGTCAAAGAAGTTCGGGCAGTTTGCTCTTGCCCTAGTTTTTATCTTTGTCCTTTTTATGATGATGAAAACCGTAAATGAATTCAAAAAATCTTCCTATATCGGACGCGATGTTGTTTCTCAAAATGTCATAACCGTTTCAGGCGAGGGTGAGGCTTTTGCCAAACCGGACACCGCCACTTTTTCTTTTACCGTTGAGAAGGAGGCGAAGGTGGTGGCCGACGCTCAAAAAGCATCTGACGAAACAATAAAAAAGGCGCTTGAATTTTTAAGTAAAAGCGGAGTTCAAGAAAAAGACACAAAGACCACAAGCTATCAAATTTATCCAAACTACGAATATACAAACCCTGTGATTTGTAATCAGTGGGGTTGTCCGCCGCAAAAACCTCCTGTAATTTCTGGCTATAAAGTTTCTCAGACTATTGAAGTCAAGGTGCGTGATATCGCCAAAGCAGGCGATCTTCTCTCCGGTATCGGAGCGGTTGGCGTGACAAACTTAAGCGGACTTAATTTTTCTATTGATGATGAAGATTCTCTTGAAGTGAAGGCTAGGAAGGAAGCGATAGATAAAGCGGAAGAAAAAGCCAAAGAGCTTTCCAAACAGCTTGGCGTAAAAATTGTTAGAGTTGTGAATTTTTCAGAATCAGGTTCTTATCCACCGATATTTTATGGCAAAGCGGCTGGAGAGTTCGGCGGTATAGGAGGGGACAGTCAATCGGTTTCAGTTGCTCCCGGAGAAACTCGCGTTGTTTCAAATGTGACCATTACATACGAGATTCGTTAAGAATTTGACACGGAATTATCCCCAACACATCTCGGCTTAAGCCGAGATGTGTTGGGGATTTCAACCTCAAGTTGCTTTGTGGTTTCCATGTGGAACCCTTGGGTGGCTTTTTGTTGACATTTTTGCTACCAAAGTATACTATTCAAAGTAAGCCCTCGGGGCTCTTTTTAATAAAAAAATGGGACTTCAAGATTATCTAAAAGAAACAAGAGCTGAAATGAAGCACGTAAGTTGGCCCACTCGCCGGCAGGTTTTGTCTTACACTCTTGTTGTTGTGGTGGTTTCTTTGGTAACATCGCTTTATCTCGGACTCTTTGATTTTATTTTCGGTTTTATTATTGACCGCTTCATCATTAAATAAAATCAGATATGTCAAAGCAAATACAAGATGGCGAGCGTCATTGGTATGCCATTCATACTTATGCCGGATATGAAAATGCCGTAGTGCGGAATTTGAAACAAAGAATAGAGTCGCTCGGCATGGGTGATAAAATTTTTAACGTTGTTGTTCCTGTTGAGAAAAAAATAAAAGTCAAAGGAGGAAAAAGAGTGGAGGAGGAAGAAAAAATTTACCCCGGCTACGTCCTCGTTGACATGGTTGTAACGGATGATTCGTGGTTCGTTGTTCGCAATACCCCAAGAGTAACGGGATTCGTCGGTTCCGGTGTTCAGCCGGTTCCTCTTTCGAAAGAGGAAATAGAACATCTTTTCAAAATGATGGATGCCGATATTATAAAGCACACAACCGACCTTGAGATAAATGATGCGGTTACCATTACAGACGGACCTTTCAAAGAACTTGAGGGCAAAGTTTCGGAAGTTGATGATGAGAGAGGTAAAATAAAAGTATTGGTTTCAATGTTCGGACGCGAAACTCCCGTCGAGTTGGATTTTTTGCAGGTCAAGAAAATCTAATTTAACTCTCACTTTACTAAACACTAAAATAATAAAAATGGCTAAAAAAGTAACAAAGAAATTAAAGCTTCAGATTCAAGCCGGAAAGGCAACGCCCGCTCCGCCGGTAGGCACGGCCCTTGGTCCGGCCGGTGTAAACATTGGCGATTTTGTCAGCAAATTTAACGCGGCCACTCAAAGCATGCTTGGTAGCGTCATCCCCGTTGAAATTTCAGTTTATGAAGACCGGACATATGATTTCATACTGAAAACTCCTCCGGCTGCCGATATGCTTTTGAAAGCTGTTGGGAAAGAAAAAGGTTCGGGAAAACCAAGCACAAGCAAAATCGGTTCTGTTACAAAAGCTCAAATTCGAGAAATCGCCGAGAAAAAAATGCCGGACCT
>CAYGDB010000024.1:0-9329 GCA_964348535.1 uncultured Candidatus Saccharibacteria bacterium | reverse complement strand
CTAGTAGAGCCGCAGTATATCAAATTCAGCCTCCCAAAAATTCCTTTAGCTCGAATCGTCTTATCGCGATTTTCCTTGAATAAAGAGAGGTGGGAACACTCTTGAATATTGGACGCAATAATTTCTCCGCCCTTTTGCCTTATTTCAAAATAGATCATTTCAATTTCTTGATCTCTCGCTGAATCAGCTCGATAAATTCGCGAGTATCCGCGTTCTTTGGAAGTTTGAAATCTGCTGCATCAATATTGTGCCCAAGAGAAAAACGATTGTGGCCAGAATATAAGCCAACTCTTTTTTTGTCTTTGTAGGTTTCTTTTAGCAACTTAATCAAGCCGATACCTTGCTCACGCTCGGAAAGCGTTTGGCCAACACCCTTATAGTCGACAAATATTACCTGTGACCTTTTAACCATGTCGTCCTCTACGTTCTGAATATCGTTCACGCCGTCAACGGACCATCCTGCATCTTTCAAATTTTGGATAACCGGGAAATCATCAACCTCATCGTCGACAAATAAAATGCGGGTGTTTGATTTGTCGAAATTGTTTCGTTTTCTAAAAAAATCACGAAAACTAAAAGATAGATTTTCAAAATTGAATATATTGATGTTTGCCATAATAATTTTTTATTTAATAACCTTCTTAAGTGTTTAGTTTTATTTTCTATATATTAAAAAATAAGGTAACTTATCCATCCCCACATAAGTAAACATCTCATAATTTGCCCGGCGTGCCGTTTCTGAAAGTTTGTAATTTGATAGGTTCTTTTTAGGAACAAAGGGGTAAAATCTAATTTCTTGTTTTAGTTCTCCTTTCTCTGACCACTTAAAATTCAAAAACAACGACGGAGTCATGTAACCAGACTTCAAAACTTTATTCATAATTTGCCACCCTGCTCCAAAAATAACGGCTTTTGGCTTTGATGCATTTGTTTTTACCTGCGCTCGGAAAGAACATCCTGTACACTGGACATCATAAAGAGGATACCCAGATGGAAGTAACATCAATTTTTTATTGCAGTTTGGACACGGAACAAGATCAACGATTTCTTGTTCACCTATTGTTCCTGACTCTTTGTTGTTCTTTTTTGCCATATTTTTATTCTATCGCAACCAATTGAAATTACTGAATTAGTTGCCTACAACCCTCTCCGAGCGCACGAGGTCACTATACTCCTCGAGCTAGCTCGAACTGGCTGCGGGACTTGGACTCGAACCAAGATACTGGGCTTCAAAGGCCCATGTCCTACCATTAGACGATCCCGCAATATGGACAGCTTATAACTTTTAGCTTTTGGCTTCAAGCTCGTTTGAAAAATTTATCAAAGCCATTTCAAGAGGAAGTTCTGGAACAGTAGCGTAGGAAGTCTGTTCGGCTGCCGTCAATAATTTGGAAAGAGTGTCGGATTTTATTTTTGAATCTTTGTTTTGGGCTATATTTTTCAAAAACTGAAAATCGCTCTCGGTAAGCTCGCCGGCGATTTCCTTTTCCATATCTTTGGCGAAACGCAAAAGTAAAATGTAGCGAACACGCTCCAAAATGAGTTTTAATAAAACAACCATATCTATATTTTCCTCGGACGCTACGCGGACAGCTTTTAATCCGGACTGAATGTCGCCTGTTTCAATTGAGTCTATTATGTCATTCAGCAGGCGCGCCTTTGGCGCGCCTGTAATCATCTCTACTTCCTCAACACTTATTTTTTTGTCGGAAGACGAGCTTATAACCTTTTGCAAAATACCCTCGGCGTCCCTAAAGGAACCCTCCGCGAGCATGGCAATCAAATCGGCCGATGCCGGCAAAAGGGTGAACCCTTCTTCTTTGGCGATACGCGCCACCGCCTGTTTTAAAATTTGCTGATTCGGTTTTTTAAAAGTGAAAACCTGACAACGGGAAATTACGGTATCAATAACTTTGCCTAGCTCCGTGGTGGCCAAAATAAAAATGACGTGGGATGGCGGTTCTTCAAGAGTTTTTAAAAGGGCGTTAAAGGCTTCTTTGGTGAGCATGTGCGCCTCGTCTATAATATAGACTTTGTAAGGAGAGCGAAAAGGCAAAGTGTGAACCGCCTCCCGCAAAGCTCTTATATCGTCAATGCCCCTATTGGAAGCGGCGTCTATCTCATACAAATCTTCGGGAACCACCTTAAGCTCATCGGCTAAAATTCGGGCCACAGATGTTTTTCCCGTGCCACGCGAGCCGGCAAAAAGATAAGCGTGCGAGACATTGCCGTTTTTAATGGAAAATTCAAGCACGCCAATCACCTGCTCCTGACCTATAACATCTTTAAATTTCTTCGGGCGATATTTGCGATACAAAGCGATTTCAGACATATGGTCATTATAGCCCTTAATCCGAAACAGGAAAAGAAAACCTCCGCTCTTTTTTAATCCGGAACCACCCTCACCTCAAGGCTTGATAAATTTTGGAGAGGGGCGACAAACTTTACCGTCGCTCCTTTTTGAATAACACCTTCAATCAATTTCATGGCCAAAATCTTTTCAACATGCTCTTGAAGAACTCGCATCATCGGACGAGCTCCGAATTTAGGATCAAAACCTTCCTTGGCTAGAAAATTAATCAAATCATCCGTAACCATCAATTTTATTCCCTGCTCGGAAAGAGAAGAACCGAGTTTTTTGACAAGCAAACCGGCGATACTTTTCAAGTGCTCGTTTTTGAGCGGATGAAATAATATTACTCCATCAAAACGGTTTAAAAGCTCCGGCTTGAATTGGCCACTCGACACAAGAGAATCAATCAGAGCATTTTTGTTTTGAGACAAATCTTTTCCCTCCTCGGTCATTTTAAATATCATGTCGCCTCCGGCGTTTGAAGTGGCAATCACAATGACGTTTCTCGCGTTCACCTTTTTCCCGACCATATCCGAGAAAAATCCTTCATCTAATATCTGGAGAAACAAATCCATCACCTCGCGATTTGTTTTTTCAAATTCATCAAGAAGAAGCACTCCGTATCTCTGATCTCGAAGCATGGAAGAAAGCACCCCTGCCTTACCGCCTTCAAAAGACCCGATAAGACGGGTAAGAGCGTCGGGGCCCGAATACTCGGACATATCCAAGCGAAGGATGGGCGCCGATTGCCCAAAAAAAGCTTCGGCAAGAGCTTTAGCCGTTTCCGTCTTGCCGACACCGGTGGGACCCAAGAAAAGAAAAGAACCTATGGGCCTGTTGTTATTTCTCAATCCCGCACGGGAGCGTCTCATGGCGTTTGATATGGCCGAAACCGCCTCATCCTGCCCCACCACTTTAAGGTGGAGAATTTTTTCAAGATTGAGAAGTTTTTCTTTTTCATCCAGAGTCAAAATACCCTCCTTCGGCACTCCTGTTCTTAATTCAACGAGCGAGAGAATATCCTCTCTCATAACAATGGTTTTTTTAGCACTCTTCATTAAAGCGGGCACTTCGTAAAGCAGGTCTTTGGCTTTATCAATCGCCACCCCTTCTGAGAAAAAACGGGAGGCGCTTTCGGCGATACCTGAAACGGCGCGATAAGTGAAGAAAAGTCCGGTTTGATTTTCAATTCTTATAACCTCATCCTCAAGAGCGAACATAACGGATGCCTCGCTTCTCTCTTCAAGCTTTATTATTTCAAAAACACTCATCAAAGCGCTGTTTGCCTCCATTTTTTGATGAAAGCGGGTTTTGTCGGCAATAGCTATAATCTGTATTTTGTCTGAATTCAAATACGGATAGAGTAGCCCAACAGTATCCGACCCGATTTTTTCGCCATTCTCAATAAAGCCCGGCAAGTCTTGAAAAACTAAAATTATATTGCCGGCCGACACCGCCTCGTTCATCAAATTTAAAAACTGACTCTCAAATTCGTCTTTAGAGCCAAAAGTTTCAATGACAATGCTTCCATTGATAGAGAAAACAATCTTATTTTCAAGCGTCGGCAAAATCGCGCCGCTTTTTATTTTTCCCACCAGTCCATAGATAATGTCATTCTCACCGGAGCCTTGGTCTGCCACTATTAAAGCGTTACCGCCTTTTGACCTGGATAAAATTCCTTCCAATTCCGATATTTCTTTTTGAACGGCGGTTCCTTCCGGAGATATTCCGTGTTCAAGTTCTTCCCCGAATTTTTTCAAATTAAATGTTTGGCCATAGGCCCAAGACTTTCCTATGCCCGGTATCTCTCCGAGATTGTCCTTGCCCCAAAAACGAAATTTCCGTTTTATTTTTTCTTCAAGGCGAGAAACCCATTCAGACGCTCCGACACATTCTTTTTCTTGAATACCCAAAGCGAAAAGAAATTGTGATAATTCCTTATCGGCGACAAGAAGAGTCTTAAAATAAGAAGACAGCGTAACTCCGGGGTTCTTAAACAAAAGCCCTTTATCAAAGACTTTTGCCTTTCTAAAATTCAAAAAATGTTCCAGAGCAGAATTATCAAGACCGAGGCGAAACAGAGCGCGGCGACCGGCTGGTGAAAAAATAAAACCAGCCGTTATGTCTGAGGAATTCGTATAATAAACAATCTCCGCTACCTCATAAGTAAGGACGGAGGAACCTTTAAGACCGTCTTCATCAAGAACGGGAATGATATCTTTGAAATAATAAGAATTATAAAAAGCCTCCAAAAGAAGCAGAGTCAGCCAAAAAGAAATAGAAATAAAAAATAGTCCTTGAACTTTATACTCAAAAGGAGAAAGAAAAGATAAATTAAAATAAATACCAACCAAAATAAATCCAAAAGAAAGGACGGAAATCAAACCAAAAATATCACGAAAAAGACTTCGAGGTCTCTTTGGCAAAACGGCATCAAGCAAAATAGCCGGACGATAAATTCCTAGAGAATCAACTAAATCTTGGTATATCATATTTTTATTCTACAAAGTAAAAACGTAAATTCCCCAAAAGAAAAGAATCGGGATGAACGCCGGAAGAAAGAACCAAAAAAATAAAAACAAAAAACCTCCAAAGACGCTTAATGTGATAGAAACAACGCCAACCAAGATTACGAAAAGACGAAGGGTCGCTCCCACGAATCTCATCAAAGAATTTACTACTAGTGTCGCGAAGAAATCAGAGATATCCAGATTTTTATTGTATTTTTCGTGAAGACGTTCAAGCGGTGCGAATAATGTCTTTAAAAGCAGAGGTATGGAAAATAAATGATAAAGAAACCAAATAAAGTTTTTATAGTTCCTCCAAATATCCAAAAGGGCTGGACCATAGTGCCAGATTAAATAGTATCCAATAACCTGCCAAAATCTCATGAAGTCATTATATCCCGCAAAGCAGAATGATAGAAGAAGACAAGCGCTTGAATCCAATACCCCCGCCCTTTCGGAAAGGGCGGGGGTATTGGATTATATTTTGGAAATCCAAGAAGAAACCGTTTTTTCAACCTCGTCCGCATTTTTCGCTTCCATAAGCTTCAGGCGCAATTCTTTGGCCCCAGGAAAACCCTCCACGTAAGATTTATAGTGCTTCTTCATAACCGCAAAACTTTTTGTACTGTGGAAAAGCTCTTCAAAAAGTTTGGTGTGCTCAACCACAACTTCCAGATATTTTCTTATAACGGCCGGCTCTCTTCTATTCTCAAATTCTTGAGAATTTGAGAATAGAAACGGATTGCCAAAAATAGCTCTCCCGAGCATTACGCCGTCGGCCATGCTTTCCTCCGCTTTCAGGCGGGCGTCATCGAGGTCGGCAACATCGCCGTTTCCAATAATAAGAGTCTCCGCGCACATCTCGTTTCTAATTTCAACAACGCGCCTGACATCACTCCAATCGGCGGGCACCTTTGACATTTCTTTTCTGGTCCGGGCATGAATAGTGAGAGCCGAAATACCTTCTTCAAGAAGAGCGGGAATCCAAGTTTCAATTTCACGATTATTATAACCAACTCTGGTTTTTACAGAAATCGGCAAACTCGGCGCTCCCTCCTTTGCCCTCCGTATGAGCTCCTTTGCAAGTTCCTTAGATTTTATCAAAGCTGCTCCAGCCCCCTGTTTTTCAACAGTCCTATCCGGACAACCCATATTTATATCAACACCGTCAAAACCGAGCGAAGCGACTAAAGCGGAAGCTTCCTTCATTTTTTCCGGATGAGAAGTAAAAAGCTGGGCTACTATCGGATGTTCAGCATCTGAATACTGAAGGTCTTTAAGAAGAACAGAACGGCCCGGAGAAACCAAACCATCGGCCGAAACAAACTCGGTAAAAAAAACATCCGGTTTTCCGTATTTAGCGATAATCCGCCTGAAAGCCGCGTCTGTAACATTTGCAAGCGGAGCAAGAGCAAAAAACGGCTTCGGTAATTCTTTCCAAAAATTTTTTTCCATAATCTGATAATCTGTCTTTTTAGTTATCTTGCTTTATAAAATATTTTATTGTTATTTTGGATATCAATATATTCAACACTCAAAACACCGTCTTTTTTGCCTTTAAAATCAGGATTTTCAATTAGAGTTTTTAGGTTTGGAAAGACGGCAGAAAGATTCTGGTCGGCGTTCCATATAATTTTACCTCCCAAAGAAAGTTCACCCTCCCTCACTCCGCCTTCTTTAATAAAAATTTGTTTTATAAATAAATCATCCTTCGATAAAGCCTCCACAAAAAAAAGAATCATTTTAAACTCGTCTTTGCTTATTACTGATTGCCCAATCGGATTATCTAAAACGCCACTCTCAAATCTTACAAACCAACTAGGCGCAGAGGCGCTGACTTTTCTAAAAATAAGACCATTCGGGTCAACCAAATAACACGACCCTGTTTGAAAGCCTTCTTCATCCTCAAACGAAAAGTCGGAAAGATGACACCAAAGGGCTTTCGGCTCCCGCTCTTTCACCACAATTGAAATACTTTGAAAATCTTTGAAAGAAACCTCCGCTTTTTCTATTTCAGGATATTTTGAAAGCAATTTTTTCTCTATATTTAGGCGGGAAAAATAAAGAATGTTATTTTTGGGAAACAAAAAATAAGCGCTGCCGTTTATTTGCTCCCTTGTCGCCCTCATTATTTCTTCATCAAGAAGAATGGAATTTCCTTCAAGAAATATTTTTTGAATTCTGAAATAAGAAGAACGAGATACAAAAATAGAAACGACAAAAACCAAAACAACAATTGAAAAAAATATGATTATCTTAATTTTCAAAACTCGCCGTCTGCGCCTTATGGCCGACGCGGAATGAAAACCTTTCCCGCGCGAGAGGGGTGAAAACATACAAGAAAATTATTTGCCAATAAACTCTTTCCCTCCCATATAAGGAAGAAGGATGTCCGGTATTTTTATAGTTCCGTCTTCTTGCTGATAATTTTCAAGAATGGCAATAAGTATGCGGGGAGTCGGCAAAGCTGTTCCATTCAAAGAATGGACAAACTTCATTTTTCCATCCGAATCTTTGTAACGAATATTGAGCCTACGCGCTTGAAAATCATGGAAATAGGAAGCCGAGCTTATTTCTCTGTATTTTTTTTCAGACGGCACCCATAGTTCTATGTCGTATTTTTTTACCTGGCCCAGACCGAGGTCTCCGCCACAATTCAAAACCGTGCGATAAGGAATTTTTAATTTTTCAATCAACTCCTCGGTGCTTCGATTAATCTCTTCATGCCATTTTACCGACTGCTCGTGGCTCGCTTCACAAAGGACAACTTGTTCAAATTTAAAAAATTCATGAACCCTCATTACGCCTCTTGTGTCTTTGCCGTGGCTTCCCGCTTCCCTCCTAAAACAAGGCGAGAATGAAAAAAACTTTATCGGCAATTTTTCTTTGGCTATCACTTCATCCATGTAGTAACCCATAGTGGGGACTTCAGACGTGCCGGCAAGATAATCTCCATCTTGAGTTTTATACAAATCCTCCTCGCCTTGCGGAAGATATCCCGTGCCCATAAAGACTTCTCTCTTATTCAAAATGGGAACCATCATCGGAGTAAAATGTTTTTCTAAAAAATGGTCGGTGGCGAGACGCCATATTGCAAAATTCAAAAGAACGGCGTCATTTTTCAAAAAATAACCCCGAAAGCCGGCCACCTTGGCGCCCCTTTCAAAATCAACCATGTCCAATTTTTCCGAAAGCTCCACGTGATCTTTTGGCTCAAAAGAGAATTCTCTTTTTTCTCCCCATGTTTTTATTTCTTTATTTTCAGCATCACTTTCTCCGTCAGGCACTGAAATATCCGGAATATTCGGCACACGAACCATAAGCGACTGCCACTCTTTAATAATTTCTTTAAGCTTCTCTCCGTCTCCTTCATTCTCCTCCTTTGTCATTTTCATTTCAGCGATCATCTGTTCACGGACCACAGAATCTTTTTGAAGCGCCACCTTACCAGAAAAAGAATTCTGCTCGGCGCGCCTGGCTTCAATCAAAGTCTGTAGCTCTCGACGCTTGTCATCCAAAGCCAGAAGCTCATCAACATTGAAATCAATGTGTTTTTTCTTGGCGCCAAGAGTAACCAATTCTTTATTCTCTCTGATGAATTTGATATCTAACATTGAAATTATACTTATCCCTAATTACTAACTTGCTTATAATGGTACTATAAACAATGAACATATTCCATATTAGATGAAAAAAATACTAAAAAACGACTTTCCGCCACTGCTTAAGGAAATTTCAGACCCCCCGCCACTACTATATATAGAAGGTGATTTGCCGGATGCCACTGAAAACAAATATCTGGCTGTGGTTGGCGCCAGAAAGAATTCAAACTACGGCAAGGAAGTTTGCCAAAAATTGATTAGCGGTTTAAGAGGGTGGGGAGTGGTAATAGTTTCCGGCCTTGCCATAGGTATTGATTCAATCGCCCACGAAGCCGCCCTTGATGCCGGACTAAAAACATTGGCTGTTCCAGGTTCCGGCCTCAATGAAGAGGTGCTGTATCCGGCTTCAAACAGAAATTTAGCTAAAAAAATATTACAAAATAGTGGATCCTTAATTTCAGAATTTGAACCAAACTTTAGAGCGACCCCTTATTCTTTTCCTCAACGAAACAGAATTATGGCGGGAATTTGTCATGCTGTCCTAGTGATTGAAGCCGAGAAAAAATCCGGCACTCTTGTCACCGCCCGCCTGGCGGTTGATTATAATAGAGACGTCTTAACCGTTCCCGGTTCTATATTTTCAAAAACATCCGAAGGCCCGCATTATCTTATAAGAAATGGTGCCACACCTATAACAGAAAGCAAAGATATTCTTGAGGCGCTCGGATTCGCCACCGAAAATATTCCTAAAAATTTGGAACTTGAAATGGAAAACTGCTCTCCGGAAGAAAAGAAGATTTTAAATATGCTAAACGAACCGCGCCAAAGAGACGAGCTTATAAGAAAAATGGCTCTTCCGCCAAATGC
>CAYGDB010000023.1:0-9399 GCA_964348535.1 uncultured Candidatus Saccharibacteria bacterium | reverse complement strand
GGTACTATGGTACGTCAAATAAAAATTGCTCCAGAAGAATTTTATCATCTTTATACGATGCCAAATTCGAACAAGGTTAAACCTTGTTCGAATTCTCTGAAAACCGATTAAGGGTTATACTATCTACAATGATTGTCAATTTCGTTAAAATCTTTCTCCCGTCCGTTATAGCTTTCGTCATCGGTATAGGCGTTACTCCTCTTATAACTCACTACTTGTACCGCAACAAGATGTGGAAGAAAAAAGCCGGCAAAATCGGACTTGATGGAAAAGAGACAACCGTTTTTAATGAACTTCATAAAAATAAAGAAGTAGGGACACCGAAAATGGGTGGAATAGTAATATGGCTTTCCACCTTTCTAACTGTCATTGTCGTGTACGTTTTAGGTAAAGTGTTAGGAATTGATTTTTTTGAAAAACTTGATTTTTTTTCTAGAAACCAAACTTGGATACCTCTTTCGGCGCTCATTATAGGATCGCTCGTCGGTCTTTTTGATGATTTTTTAGACGTTCGTGGCAGTAGAGATTACATCTCTGGCGGTTTGTCATTAAAAAAACGTCTTTTGGTGGTATCTTTTATCGCTCTTCTGTGCGCTCTTTGGTTTTACTTAAAGCTTGGCGTAAGCTCCATAGGGTTGCCTGTGGTCGGAGCATTTGAGATAGGGTGGCTCTTTGTCCCTCTTTTTATTATCGTAACTCTTGGTATTTATTCAGGCGGGGTGATTGATGGCATTGACGGCCTTGCCGGCGGTGTTTTTGCCGCGATGTTTGGAGCTTACGCGGTTATAGCTTTTTATCAATCTCAAGTTGACATGGCCGCTTTATCGGCTACCATCGTGGGGAGCATCTTGGCTTTTCTTTGGTTTAATATTCCGCCGGCTCGTTTTTATATGTCTGAAACCGGAACGATGGGTTTAACCATCACTCTTACCATTATTGCTTTTATGACAGACGCACTCGGAGGCGGTCATGGTTTGATAGCCCTTCCGATAATTGCCGCTCCTCTCATTGCGACAACCCTCTCAAATGTCATACAGATCACTTCAAAAAAATTCCGTGGCAAGAAAGTTTTTTTGGTTGCTCCGATTCACCACCATTTTGAAGCTTTGGGTTGGCCCGGCTATAAGGTAACAATGAGATTTTGGATTGTCAGCATAGTCTTTGCGATACTTGGAGCGGTAGTGGCTCTTATTTAAATAAGATTTATGAACAAACATCACCTTGATCGTCCGCTGCTTATTATTGTTCTTCTTCTTGTTTCTTTCGGGTTTATTATTTTTTTGTCCGCTTCTTTAGGTCTTCTCACTCGAGGGAATGTCAGCTTTGAGACAGTGGCGCTTAAACAAATAGTTTTCGGGCTTCTTCTGGGAGGGGTCTCGCTTGTGTTTTTTTCTTATTTTCATTATAAGCATATACGAGTCTATTCTTTCTATTTTTTTATTGTGGCTTTTTTTCTCACTACTTTGGTTTTTGTTCCAGGAATAGGTTTTGAACATGGTGGCGCTCGAAGATGGCTTTCTTTTGGCTCTTTTACTTTTCAACCATCTGAACTTTTACGTCTGGCTTTTGTCGTATATTTGGCCGCATGGCTTTCTATGGTCAAGGAAAAGGTTAAGGATATTAGGTTTGGACTTATCCCTTTTATTATTCTTTCCGGATTATCCGGCGCCGTACTTCTCTTACAACCGGACACCGATGCTTTTTTAACTCTATTCATTTCCGGTTTTTTAATGTTTTTAGTTTCTGGCGCGCGCGCCAAAGATATTTTCGTCCTCATATTTTTAAGCCTTTCTGGCGGGGCGGCCTTATTTTTCTTCAGACCATATCTCAAAGAGCGTCTTTTGGCTTTTATAAATCTCGGTAATGTTGATTATTATGGAGCGGGTTATCAGGTGTACCAATCTCTTATTGCTATCGGTTCCGGTGGTCTGACTGGGCAGGGTTTTGGCCAAAGTATTCAAAAATTTGGATATTTGCCAGAACCAATCGGGGACTCTATTTTTGCGGTGGCGGGGGAGGAGTTTGGCTTTATCGGGGCATCATTCTTAATAATTTTATTTTTATTATTCGCTTTAAGAGGCCTTCGAATAGCTGTTAGAGCCCCGGATTCTTTTAGTGGACTGTTGGCTCTGGGGATTGTTATACTTATAATATCCCAGTCTTTTATTAATATTGCCTCAATGCTCGCTTTGTTTCCTTTGTCCGGAACTCCGCTTATTTTTGTCAGTAAGGGCGGATCGGCTCTTCTTATAGCTTTGCTTGAGGTGGGGATACTGTTAAACATTTCTCGTTACCAAAAAACATGAAGATATTATTTACCGGAGGAGGCACTGCGGGGCATTTTTACCCCATAATAGCGGTTGCCGAAGATGTTAATCGTATAGCCGCGGAAGAAAAGCTTTTGCCGCCCGAACTTTATTATATGGGCCCTTCCCCTTATGACGCGAGGGCGCTTTTTGAAAATAATATAGTTTACCGCTACGCTTCGGCCGGAAAAGTCAGACGTTATTTTTCTTTGTTGAATTTTTTAGATTTTTTTAAAACAGGATTCGGTGTTATAAAAGCGTTGTTTTCAGTTTTTATGATATTCCCTGATGTTGTTTTTGCTAAGGGCGGTTACGCCAGCTTCCCAACCCTTTTTGCTGCAAAGATTCTTCGCATACCTGTTATAATTCACGAATCCGACACTTCTCCCGGACGGGTTTCAGCTTGGGCCGGCAAGTTTGCAAAGCGCGTGGCCGTTTCTTATAAAGAAGCAGGCAGATTTTTTGACGAAAAAAAGGTGGCCTGGACAGGAAATCCTGTCCGTCGTGATATTCGCACCCCTGTAAGCGTCGGGGCTCATAAGTTTTTAGATCTTGAGGAAGGCGTCCCCGTGATTTTAGTTCTTGGTGGTTCTCAAGGGGCGCAAATTATAAATGATGCTATTTTAGATTCATTGCCAGACTTTGTTGAAAAATATCAAATTGTTCATCAGACTGGAAAAAATAATTATAATATGGCGTCTGAAACAGCCAAAGTGGCGCTTCGGGGCAATAAAAACATTGGACGATATCATCCATATTCTTATTTAAATACCCTGACTCTTCGCATGGCCTCCGGCGTAGCTGACCTTATTATAACTAGGGCCGGTTCTACTCTATTTGAAGTGGCTATTTGGGGGATACCTTCAATAGTTATTCCTATACCAAAATCAATCAGTCACGACCAAAGCGGAAACGCTTTTGCCTACGCTAGGGCCGGGGCATCTATAGTGATGGAGGAAAAAAATCTTGGACGGTCTATTATGGTTTTTGAAGTTGATAAGATAATGTCTGACCAAAAAATCAGAGCTGATATGAGGGAGGCGGCATTAAAATTAGCCCAACCTTTGGCGTCAGAAAAAATAGCTCGTGAAATAATAAACATAGCTCTTTCTCACGAGATATCCTAAATTAATTTTAATTTATATGTCATCCAATATTGTAACAAGGTTTGCCCCGAGTCCCACCGGCTATGCTCATGTTGGCGTTATGAGGACTGCCCTTTTTAATTACCTTTTTGCTAAAAGATACGGCGGCAAGGCCATTCTTCGTTTTGAGGATACCGATAAAGAGCGTTCAAAAAAAGAATTTGAAGAAGATATTTTTCATGCAATGGAATGGCTTGGAATTTCTTTCGACGCCATATATAAACAGTCTGAACGAGGTTTGATTTACAAAAAATACCTTGAAAAAATGATAGATGATGGAGTGGCCTACATTTCAAAAGAAGATGTTTTTGTTGAAGATGTCGGGGAAGAAGACTCCGGAGAGGTTAAAGACAGCAAGGGGGAGAAGCGCTCGGAAGTTATAAGATTTAAAAACCCCAACTCTGTTATCAGTTTCAATGATGTGATTTTAGGAGAGATAAGCGTTGACACATCGGAGCTAAAGGACTTTGTTATCGCAAAAAGTCTTGAAGAACCTCTTTATCATTTGGCCGTGGTTATTGATGATTTTGAAATGTCCGTCAGTCACGTCATTCGTGGGGTTGATGGTATATACAATACTCCGCGTCAGATTCTTATTCAGGAGGCCATAGGAGCGCCTCGTCCTATTTATTGCCACATACCGTTTGTTTTAGGGGCCGACAAATCCAAGCTTTCAAAAAGAAACGGTTCGGTTCGGGTTTTTGATTACAAAAAAGAAGGCTTCTTGCCCCAAGCTTTAATAAACTATATTACTCTCCTTGGCTTTAATCCTGGCGGTTCTCAGGAAATTTTTAGTCTTGAGGAGCTAGTCGATATTTTTGACCTTGAAAAGGTCCAGAAATCCGGAGCTGTTTTTGATATTGAGAAGTTCAAATGGTTTAACCGCGAGCATATTAAGCGTTTGAGTTTGGAAGAGTTTGAAAAAAATATAATGCTTTTTATGCCGGATTCTTTGCGTGTTTTGCCGCAGTGGAGTGAAGAAAGATTTAATGCCATTTTGCCGGAAATTCGTGAACGGATTTCAGTTTTTTCGGATGTCAGGGAGATGTCGGAAGCCGGAGAGTTTGACTATATTTTTGATAAGCCTGTGTTTGAAATAGCCAGCATACTACCCCCGTCCAAAAAGGGTATTGAGTCCGACAGCAAGAAGATTGAGAAGCATCTCTCTTTTATAATTAATTCTATCAGAGATTTTTCAGAAGAGGCGTTTACGAAGGATTCTGTAAAAAATATCCTATGGGACTACGCTTCCGAGCATGGAAAAGGAGATGTTCTCTGGCCGATGAGGTTTGCTCTCTCTGGTAAGATAAAGTCGATTGACCCTTTCACTTTATGCTCAATACTTGGAAAAAAAGAAACACTTGAACGTTTGGAAAGCGCTGAATCAAGACTTCATAGATTTAATGAGCAATAAGTATTTTGAAATATGTTTTTAAAAGTCAAAGTTTCTCCAAGTTCCAAGCATGTTTCTTTTGAAGAAATTTCGGGTGAAAAGTTTGTTGTTTCCGTTAAAGAATCTCCAAAACAAAATATGGCAAATAAAGCCTTGTTGTCCATGCTCGCTTCGCATCTTGGCGTTTCTCCCAGAAGTCTCCGAATTATAAGTGGCCATCGAAAATCATCAAAAATTATTCAGAAATCGTGAATTACGAAGCTTGCGCCAAGAAAGAGTTTCGTAATTCACAGTCAGAAATTGTCTTAAAAATAACAAATTTATTTTAATGTGTTAGGATAAAGATATGAACATAAACATTAAAGCGACAAACACCAGCTTAACCTCGGCTATTGAGGATTATGTGGGAAAGAAGGTCGCGATGCTTCAAAAAGTCATCAGTCAGGAAGATACTAGCGCCAGTATTTACGTTGAAATTGGAAAAACGACGGAACATCATAAATCAGGCGATGTTTTCTTCGCGGAATTCAATCTTCATATTGCCGGTAAGAATTTTTACGCTCGTAGAGAGGCGGGCGACATATACTCCGCGATAGATATCGTTAAAGATGATTTGGTTGATTCAATAATAGCCCACAAGGGCAAGCGTGAAACTCTTTTCAGGCGAGGGTCCCAGTCGCTTAAAAATATGATTAGAGGTCTTCCATTTAGAAAAAAATAACAATATAATATTAAGATGAATTTATTTCCGACAAATAGAAACCGTTTTATTGTTGATTTATTTTTAGCCGCCGTAATCATATTCTTGGCTCTTCTTGGATATGTTACGGGGAAAGCCTCAGGTATAGCCGAAAATTTATCAAGTAAAAACATTGCCACCATGAATGAAATAGAAAAAACCAAAGAAAAAATGAACGTTGTTATAAAAACAAATTTTGGAGATATAGAAGTTGAATTTTTTGAAGACAAGGCCCCTTTTGCCGTGGCTAATTTTGTGAAGCTTTCAAATGCAAATTTCTACGATGGCGTTAAGTTTCATCGTGTCATAAAAGATTTTATGATTCAAGCTGGAGACCCACTTTCCAAAGACGATTCTCAAAAAAACAGATGGGGAACCGGCGGTCCCGGATATAAATTCGCTGATGAGATAAATATAGATGACGAAATATATAAAGTCGGTTACAAGAGGGGATTTTTAGCTATGGCAAATGCCGGTCCGAATACAAACGGCAGTCAATTTTTCATAATGCACAAAGACGTAAAGCTTCCGCCGAACTACACTATTTTTGGACGTGTAATAAAAGGAATGGATGTGGTGGATAAAATTGCTGAAGTGGAAACTTATATGCCTGGACAGGTTGATCGTCCTCTTAACGATATTACGATAGAGGGTGTCTCGGTCAGATAAAGTTTAAGAAAGGCCTCGCAGAAAATCTTTATAATCCATTTTTCTGCCTCCTTCTGGCAGTATTATTTTTGGATTAAAAACACCATTATTAAAATCAGCGTCTATCACTTTAACTCTAATCTCTTTATTTTTTTTAGAAGCGATAAAATAAGCGCCGACAGAGTCTTCATACGCGCAAAATTTCAGGAAATTTTTATAGTGGTCTCTTGAAAGGTCTAAAAGGCCGTCCTCTTTTTTAATTTTTTTGGTAAAAGTTGCTTCTTGATGATTTTGAGCAATCGGATTTATTGAACCAAGAATCCATCTTGGTATGATTTCGGCAAGTATTTTTCCACCCTCTTTTCCAAGAACTTTTTCAAGTTCGGATGATTTAACCGGCCAATTTGAAATAGAAATAGGTATTGAAGAAATCAGTGGCCCGTGATCCACTTCGGCGTCTATAAGCATTAGACTTAAACCCACATTTCTATCGTCAGACAGGATTTGAGATTGAATCGGCGTTGCCCCACGGTACTTTGGAAGTAAGGATGGGTGGACATTCAAAACTCCATGCATTGGAATATCTAAAACGGATTGCGGAATTATTTTTCCATAAGAAGCCACTACGAATAGGTTGTAGCTTTTGGCTTTTATATTATTAACGAATTCAGAATCAAGTTTCTCCGGTTGGATGGTTTCTATGCTGTTTGATTCGGCCCACTTTTTAATGATTGGTGAAGTCAGGATGAGACCGCGCCCGGCTTTTCTGTCTGGTACCGTTACTATTAATTTTGGTAAAAAACCTCCCATTTTAAGTCCTTCAAGAACGCAGACGGAAAAAGTGTCGGTGCCAAAAAAAATTATTTCATAATCATTTTTCATAATTGCTTGTTTCTAATTCAATCATATCCTTGGCTTTGTCGATAAAAAGCACTCCGTTTAAATGGTCAATCTCATGTTGGAAGATTTGAGCCAAAAGTCCGCTTCCGCCCATTTCAAAAACTTTACCTTTTTCATCGTAGGCTCTTACTCGAACTTTTTTGGCTCTTTCCACGCGACCGTAGAAATGACGGACAGAAAGACACCCCTCTTCCATCCATCCTTTATCCTTTGATATTTTTACAAGTTTTGGGTTTATGAATACCATGTCATTTTTAATTTTTGGGTCTGATTTTGCGGTTTTTTCCTTTGATGGATTTTTTTTACCAATAGAAAAAACTTTGGAAGCCACTATAAAAATCCTAAAAGACAGACCTATCTGGGGAGCGGCGATGGCAACTCCGTCCTTCTCCAAAGAGAGAGCTTTTTTCATATCGGATATAATGGTTTTAATTTTGAGAGAAGGTATCTCAAGTGGCGGAATGTCACTTGCATTTTTCCGAAGAATTTTATTTTCTTTTTGAATTATTTTGACCATACTGACTATTATACAAAAAAATTAAAAACCCCGCCTTAAACGGAGGGGTTTTAAAAAAAACTAACTAAAAGAACAAGAAGAGGGCGGAGCGAGCCGGGATAGACTAGCGCGGGGGGGCCACGGCCTACCCACACGGCCCGCTCCCAGGATATGCCTTCCGTGCGGGCGGAAGGCATATCCATGGTCAGGAGGGATATTCTGACCATCCATTCCCATTATAAGAAATTCAAAAGACTTGTCAATGGCTTGTAAGCACTTTGATTAAAACTCATAACATACTCTCCGGGTCCACTTCAATAGAATAAAACGGCGGAAGTTGTTTTAATTTTTCAATAAGAACATCGTCTGGCCAGGATTCCCGTGGCACTTTTATAAGCGCGTTGATTATTTGCTTGCCTTTGGGGGTGGATATAAAAGCTGGGAATATTTGTGGCATGAATCCTTCAAACAGACTTTCAATGATGGCGGACTGTTTTTCAACCGCCTCCTTACTGCCTTCAAAAGAAATTTTTATAAGAACTGAAAAAGGGGGATATTGAAACTGTTTTCGAATTTTAATTTCTTCTCGATAAAAATCACCAATGCTTCCGGTTGCCGCATATCCAATAACAGATGCTTCTATATTTCTGGTTTGTATAATCAGGCGTTTCTCTGTTTTTGCCCTAATCGAAAGGAGCATCGAAAAAATTCTTTCATTTATTCTAAAGTCAGGCAATGAAAAAAGAGAATCGATTGATACTATGGCAGAGTTTTCAATTTTTTCTCGGAGATAATAAATGGCAATCTCGGTCCCTAGCAGAATACCGCTTTTATTTTCATAGAAACGATTGACTATATCGATAGCTTTTTTGCTTGTATTTGCCGTGTCTTTATCCAGTCTCAAAAGTTTTAAGTTTGGAAACTCTTTTTCAATAGTTTTTTCCACAAGCTCTATTCCAATACCTAGAGTTTCAAGTTTCCAACTGTTGCAAATACGGCAACGTTCCTCCGTATCTCTTTTTTCTCCGCAGTGATGGCATAGGAAAAATGTGTGTGTTCCGCCACGATGGAGGGTAATTGGGGCGCCACAGCGTCCGCAATTTACCACCGTGCCACAATCTCCGCAGACGGTAAGGGGCGATAGTCCGCGACGACTTGTAAAAATAAATAATTTTTCATTGTTTATTGAGAGATTATTTATTATTTTTTTGAGGTCGTTTGAGAGAATCTGGAATTTTTCTTTTTTTTCTGATTCTTGGGAAGGACGCATATCCACTATCCTATAGGCTCCGCCCCAGAGAGAGCGGAATTTTAGAGTCGAGCCAAATTCGGCGTATTGACCGTTTTCGCTTTTGTATATGGTTTCAACTCTTAAAGCCGTGTCGGCCATTATAAGTTCAAGCCCCATTCGTTTTGATAAAAATTCAATAAAAATTCTTGTGTCCGCGTATGGTCTCTTTGCTGACTTGTAGAATCTTGAGCCTTCATGCTCCAAAATTATTGTGCCTAAATCAGCTCGTGGAATTGAAAGAAAAGCGGCTGTTCCGACTATCAGTATTGGATGTTTTTCAAGCAGGGCATTTTTCCAAACTTTCATAATTTTAAGTTTTGGCAGTCCACCGTGGAGGAGAAATGAATATTCGCCAATTCCACGGTCAAATAAAGCTGAAAGCTCCCCGGCTTCTTTATTTGTGGCGACGCAGAGATAGACGGAGAGTCCGCGAGCGAAGCGCTCGCGGACAAGACTTTTGTATGTTGAAAAACGCTCCTCG
>CAYGDB010000022.1:0-9557 GCA_964348535.1 uncultured Candidatus Saccharibacteria bacterium | reverse complement strand
GGTACTATGGTACGTCAAATAAAAATTGCTCCAGAAGAATTTTATCATCTTTATAACCGTGGCGTTGAAAAGCGGAAAATATTTATACGACCTGCCGACTATGAACGTTTTGAAGCCTTACTTTACCTTGCGAATCAAACCAATCCTGCTGATTTAAAGTATCAAGGGCGTTCTTTTGCGGAGATACACGATACGCGCGTGGGCGACCCTATAGTTAATATTGTTGCCTATTGCCTTATGCCGAACCATTTCCACCTACTTGTTCGCGAACACGTTGAGGGAGGTATTGCGAGATTCATGCAAAAACTGACAACGGGATACACGATGTATTTTAATAAGAGGAACGATCGGCGCGGTGCGCTCTTTGAGGGGACGTATAAGGCAAAACATGTCTCAGATGATCGTTACTTTAGATACCTCGTTTCCTACATTCATCTTAATCCTATAAAACTTTTTGATCCAAAATGGAAAGAGAACGGTATCAAAGATCGTGCGGGTGCAAAACGGTATCTTGAGCGATACACATATTCAAGCTATCTCGACTACGGAGGGAAGAAGCGCGCGCAAGGGCTCATTCTTGAGAAAAAGGTGCTCATAGATATTTTTCCGTATACCAGTGATTTTAAATCATCCGTCACAGAGTGGCTTAGTTACAACGTAGAATAGAACAAGGTTTAACCTTGTTGATGTGTTATATTGGATACCTTTAGAATAATAAGATTTATGATTATGCAAGAACCAATATTTTTTGATATAGAGAAAAAATTAAAAAATACCAAGATTCGGGCAGGGAAAATTATTACACCGCGCGGAATGATAGAGACACCGGCGTTTGTTGCTGTTGGTACTAAAGGGACGGTTAAGTCCCTTACACCGGAGCAAATTGAAAAAACTGGCACCCAAGTCCTGATAGGAAACACTTATCATCTATATCTCCAGCCGGGAGAAAAAATAGTGGAGGAAGCCGGTGGTTTGGGAGCTTTTATGAATTTTAAAGGACCTACGATGACGGACTCCGGAGGTTTCCAGGTATTTTCTCTTGGTGCCGGATATGGAGAGGGCGGTTCAAAATTTATTTCCAAAAAAGAATTTGACTCTAATACCGAAACTCTTTCGGTCTTTGATGAAAACATCGCTAGCGTTCACGGAAAGCTTGCTCAAGTGGATGAAGACGGCGTGACTTTCACGTCTCATTTGGACGGCTCTCTTCACAGATTTACACCGGAGCGATCGGTGGAGATTCAACACGCTCTAGGCGCTGATATTTTTTTCGCTTTTGACGAATGCACATCGCCCTCGGCTTCTTACCAGTATCAAAAAGAGGCGATGGAGAGAACTCATGATTGGGCGACAAAAAGTTTAAAGACTCACAAAAGAAATATTGAAGCTTCAAAAAGACAGGCAATATTTGGCATTATCCAAGGCGGACCTTATGAAGATTTGCGCAAAGAAAGCGCCAGGGCAATAGGAGGAATGGATTTTGACGGATTTGGCATAGGTGGTTCTTTTACAAAAGAAGAAGTTTTTGATGTTTTAAATTGGGTAAGCGATATTTTGCCGGAAGAAAAACCAAGACACCTTCTTGGCATAGGCGAGCCCTTGGATTTTTTTACCGGAGTTGAGGGAGGGTGCGACACTTTTGATTGTGTTTTACCCACTCGTTTTGGAAGGACGGGGACCCTTTTTACCGAAGATGGAAGAATGATTATTTTAAACGCTGAATACAAAAATGATTTTTCTCCGATTGAAAAAAATTGCGGTTGTTATGCCTGCCTTAATTTTACCAGAAGTTATATTGCTCATTTGTTTAGAGCGGAGGAGATGCTTGGAGCAACGCTTGCCACCGTACATAATCTTTATTTTATAAATAACTTGGTGAAAAATATCAGGCAATCTATTTTTGACGGGACATTTTTTGACTACAAAGAATCTTTCGCTTCTCGTTATGGAAAGTGATAGTGATATTGTGGTAAGGTAGGAACCCTGATGGAAAATAAAAAGTTTAAACTGGTGTCCGAATTCAAACCCGCAGGCGACCAACCTCGGGCTATTTCGGCTTTGGTAAATGGCCTAAAAGAAAATAAAAGACATCAAACGCTTTTGGGCGTGACCGGCTCCGGCAAGACTTTTACTGTTGCGAATGTGATTGAAAAGATCCAAAAGCCCACTCTTGTTATCGCTCACAATAAAACTTTAGCGGCCCAACTGGCTCAAGAATACAGAGAATTTTTTCCGGAAAACGCCGTTCATTATTTCGTATCCTATTATGATTACTACCAGCCTGAGGCCTATATGCCGGTATCGGACACATATATAGAGAAGGAGGCCCAGATAAACAAAGAAATAGACAGACTTCGCCACGCTTCAACCCAAGCTCTTCTTTCAAGAAGCGATGTCATTATCGTGGCGTCTGTTTCTTGCATTTACGGCCTGGGAAGCCCTGTTGAATACCAAAAAGTAAATTTGAAAATAAAAGTGGGCGACAGGGCTTCCCGCTCCGAGCTTGTCCGAAAAATGGTTAGTATTCATTTTGAGCGGGTGGCGGGTGATTTGTATCCCGGAAGCATAAGAGCTCTCGGAAATTCTATTGAAGTGATGCCGGTGAACGAAAAAATAATTTACCGCGTTGAATTTGAAGAAGATAAAGTCGGCAGAATTTTAAAAATTGACGCCATATCGCGAAGTATCATTGAAACACTTGATTCATTTTTTCTTTTTCCGGCAAAGCATTATGTTACTCCAGAAAACGAGAGAGCTCGGGCTATTGAAGATATTAAAGCTGAACTTAAAGACCAGCTTAAAAAGTTTGAAAAAGAAGGAAAAGTTATTGAACATGAGAGAATTAAACGCAGGACAAATTATGATTTGGCTCTTATTCGAGAAGTCGGGTATTGCAATGGCATTGAAAACTATTCTCGTCATTTTGACGGGCGGAAAATAGACGAACCGCCTTACACTCTGCTCTCCTATTTTCCAAAAAATAAAAAAGGAGAGCCGGATTTCTTGACTATAATTGATGAGTCCCATGTTACCGTGCCCCAGTTGAACGGGATGTATTCAGGTGACAGGTCGAGAAAAGAAACTTTGGTTGAGCATGGTTTTCGTTTGCCGAGCGCCAAAGATAATAGGCCTCTTAAATTTAACGAATTTCAAGAAAATATAGCTCAAACTATCTACACTTCGGCGACACCGGCAGATTACGAGCGGGGCATTTCAGGCGAGTTGGTGGAGCAAGTCATTCGTCCCACGGGTCTTATTGATCCGGAGCTGATTGTAAAACCGGTTACGGGAGGCTCTTCTTACAAGGGTCAAATTCCGGATTTTATTTCTGAATCGGAGAAAGTAATCAAAAGAGGCGGGCGGGTTTTGGCGACTACTCTTACAAAAAAGATGGCGGAGGATTTAAGCGTTTATTTGAAAGAAAAAGGAATAAAGGCGGAGTATTTGCACAGTGATATAAAGACCATAGACCGCATTATAATTTTGACTGATTTTAGAAAGGGCAAGTTTGATTGTCTTGTCGGGGTCAATCTTTTGCGCGAGGGATTGGACTTGCCGGAGGTAGAGCTTATAGGAATACTGGACGCTGACAAAGAAGGTTTTTTAAGAAGTGAAACTTCTTTAATACAGACAATAGGCAGAGCGGCCAGAAATGTTTTGGGACGAGTTATTCTTTATGCTGATAATATGACAGGCTCGCTTGAAAGAGCGATGGGGGAAACCAATCGCAGGAGAGAGGTTCAGATTGAATACAATAAAAAACACGGCATCACTCCGAAAACAATTATCAAAAAAATAATGGACATCACAGACCAGCTTCAGAGCGAACACCAAAAAACCGTTTCCAATCTCCTTGTTATTGACGAAGAGATTTTTAAGAAGAATCCGTCAAAATTTATAAGACAAAAAGAAATTCAAATGAACGCCGCCGTTAAGATTTTAGATTTTGAAACGGCGGCTATTTTGAGGGATGAAATTCAAGCTCTTGAAAAAATAGTGAAAGTAGCAAAATAGACCGTCAGACTGTTGGACATTAGACATTAGACATTATAGCGTAAGACGGGCGACTATTTTCGGTGGGAAGGTTGTGCTAGTATTTCACTCATACCCATGCGCTAAGCGATGGGCGATTGTCATTGTATGGAAGATAAAATAATCGTAAAAGGAGCGAGGACTCATAATCTAAAAAATATTACGGTTGAGATGCCGAGATATAAAATGATTGTTTTTACGGGACTTTCCGGTTCGGGGAAGTCTTCTTTGGCGTTTGACACCATCTTTGCCGAAGGTCAAAGAAGGTATGTTGAATCACTGTCCGCCTACGCCAGGCAGTTTTTAAATCAGATGCAGAAGCCGGATGTTGATGAAATCATAGGACTTTCTCCCGCAATTTCGATAGACCAGAAATCTCGTTCCAATAATCCCCGTTCAACGGTCGCGACCATCACTGAAATATACGATTACTTGAGAGTTCTTTTTGCCAGAGTGGGACATCCCTATTGTTTGATTTGCGACAGGGAGATTAAAAAACTGACCAATGAGGAAATATTGGAAACAATAGTAGAGACCGCTTCAAATCAAACATTTTCAAAAAGTAACAAAAAGATAATGGGTGTGGAAACGGACGGGGCGAAAATAAGAATTTTCGCCCCTCTCGTAGTCGGAAGGAAAGGTGAATACTATCAGCTTCTTTACGACCTTTTGGGCAAGGGTTATGAAAAGGTAAAGATTGACGGAAAACTTTTAAAACTTCGGGAGCAGATTATCCTGACTAAAAATAAAAAGCACGATATAGATGTGCTGGTTGATGAGATTTTTGTCTCGGAACTTTTAACAGAAAAACCTGGAGGGATGAAGTCGTCTTCAAAAGAGAGATTGTCTGAAGCCGTTGAGAGAGCTCTTTTGGAATCAAACGGTCTTATAAAACTTGAGACAGAAAATAGCGAGCGTCTTATCTCGGCAAAATTTATGTGCCCTTATGACGGTTTTTCGTATCCTGAAATAGAACCACGACTTTTTTCTTTTAATTCTCCTTACGGCGCCTGCCAATCTTGCAACGGTCTCGGCACCAAGCATTTTTTTGGAAACGAAAAGTGCGAGACTTGCAAAGGCGCTCGTCTTAGGCCTGAAGCCCTCCATGTCTTTATCGGTTCTGAAAAAAACAGAAAAAATATTTTTGAATTTACGGCTCTTTCCATTCAAGATGCTTTTTCGTTTATTAAAAACGTCGAGATGACCGCCAAAGAAAAAAGCATATCCAAAGTGGTCGTTCGGGAAATCAGCAGTCGCTCGGAATTTCTTTTAAATGTCGGACTTGATTATCTTTCGCTTGACCGCAGGGCGCACACTCTCTCCGGCGGCGAGAGCCAGAGAATACGTCTTGCTTCCCAGCTTGGAAGCGGACTCGTCGGCGCGCTTTATGTTCTTGATGAGCCGACCATCGGTCTTCATTCTCGTGATAATGATCGCCTTGTAAAAACCCTGCTTTCTTTAAGAGATGCCGGTAATACTATTATTATTGTAGAGCATGACGAGGATACTATCTTTTCGGCTGATTATATAGTTGATATAGGTCCTGGCGCCGGAGTTCATGGCGGGCATATTGTGGTTTCAGGAGAGCTTGAAAAACTTTTAACGGCCAAGAAAAATGATTCCGGCTCGCTCACTTTGTCCTATCTTCGTGGAGAGAAGGTTATAAATATGAGAGAAAATCGCAGGACTTCCGATAAGGGCATGATAAAAGTTCGCGGTGGAAATGTCTTTAATATTAAAAATCTTTCCGCTGATATCCCTCTCTCAAAGCTTGTTTTAATAACAGGTGTTTCCGGTTCCGGAAAATCTTCTTTTCTTTATGAAATTCTTCATAAGAATCTTCAGGCTAGATATGAGAAGCGTTATCGTTCAAACGATACTTATAATTGCGCTTCATTTGTCGGTACAGAGTATATATCCAGAGTGATCTTGATAGACCAATCTCCGATAGGCCGAACGCCTCGTTCAAACCCGGCCACTTACACCGGAGCTTTTACTTTTATAAGGGAGTTGTTTGCTGAAAGCGCCGAAGCTCGGGTTCGGGGCTGGAAGGCAAACAGGTTTTCTTTCAACGTAAAAGGAGGACGCTGTGAGGCCTGCCAAGGTAATGGTCAGATTGCTGTTGAGATGCATTTCTTGCCTACGGTTTATGTATCTTGTGATATTTGCGACGGCAAAAGATTTATGAAAGAAACTCTTGAAGTAAAATATAAAAAGAAAAGTATTTATGATGTTTTAAATATGACCATAGAGGAGGGTTTGAATTTTTTTGAGGACATTCCTGCCATATCTGACAGGCTTCAAACTATGAAAGATGTGGGGCTTGATTATCTAAAGCTTGGGCAGTCAGCCACCACACTCTCGGGTGGTGAAGCCCAAAGGGTAAAAATTTCATCCGAACTTTACAGAGCCCATCTCCAAAAAACAATTTATTTGTTAGATGAGCCAACGGTCGGCCTTCATTATGAAGACGTCAGTAAACTGATTGAAATTTTAGAAAAACTTGTAGACAAAGGAAACACCGTTGTAGTTATTGAGCATAATATGGATGTGATAAAAAACGCCGATTATATTCTTGATTTCGGGCCGGATGGGGGAGTGGGCGGGGGAAATATAGTGGCCAAAGGAACGCCTGAAGAAGTGGCCAATAATCCGAAATCACACACGGGCAAGTATCTTAAAAGAGCTTTAAAGACCTAAAGTCTGAATTAAAACTATGAAATCAGAAGACCTTAAAAAAATAAATTTACCCGATGGTCCCGGAGTTTATTTTTTTAAGAACGGGAAGGGAGAAATTCTTTACATAGGAAAAGCAACCTCGATAAAAGACAGGGTCCGAAGTTATTTTGGGAAAGATTTAATTTTTACTCGAGGACCAATTATTCAGAAAATGGTTCTTGACGCCAAGCGAGTAACTTCAATTCAAACCGACTCAGTGCTTGAAGCTCTTATACTTGAAGCAAATTTAATAAAAAAACATTTGCCGAAAGCGAATGTTAGGGAGAAAGACGACAAGAGTTACAACTACATCATCGTAACAAAAGAAGATTTTCCAAGGGTTTTAATTTTGCGTGGGAGAGACATACCGCGTGAATATCCGCTTGAAAAACGTCTTTATATGATAGGTCCGTTTCCCGAGGGTAAGATGTTAAAGTTGGGAATGATAATAGTCAGAAAGATTTTTCCTTTTCGCGACAAATGTTCCGTGGGTTACGGTAAACCGTGTTTTAATCGCCAAATTGGACTTTGTCCCGGAGTGTGTACCGGAGAAATAAATAAAAATGACTACAAAAAAATAATTAAAAATTTGATTTTGTTTTTTGAGGGAAAGAAGTCCCGTCTGGTTTCAAATCTGAATAAGCAAATGAAAAGTCATGCTCGGGCCCGTCAGTTTGAAAAAGCTAATGATATAAAAAAGACTATTTTTGCTTTGGAGCACATTCAGGATATCTCCCTAATCAAAGAAGAGCCTGGTTTAAATTTAGAGGGTAAGGGAAGTTTTAGAATAGAATCCTACGATGTAGCTCATATAAGCGGTAAAGAAATGGTCGGGGCGATGGTTGTTATTGAAGGTGGCAAAGCCCACAAGTCAGATTACAGAAAATTTAAAATAAAAGCTTTAAAGGGCGGAGATGTTGGAGCTTTGACGGAAGTTCTTGAGCGCAGATTTAATCATAAGGAATGGCCGATGCCGGATTTAATCGCGGTTGATGGAGGTCTTGCCCAGAGAAACGCGGCTTTTAAAGTTATTTCAAAAAACAAATTTATAATACCGGTTGTTTCGGTCGTTAAAGACAAGAATCATAAACCAAAAGATGTGGAAGGGGATGGTTTTTTTATTAAAAAGCATCGGAAAGAAATTCTACTCGGAAATGCCGAAGCCCACCGTTTCGCCATTGCTTTCCATAGAAAATTGAGACAAAAAACTTTTTTGACTGGTGATATACTTTGAGTTACGAAACTCTTTTCTCGGCGCGTGCTTCTCGGAGAACGGATAAATTTCTGTCGTTCGAGACCCTGAGGGTCTCTCAGACCCGAACGGGCTGAAATTTTCCTCGTGCTCGCATCGCCATGCTCCCAATGTCTCCGAGAAATACGCGCCTTCGCATAGTTTCGTAGTCCACCGTGATAGATAGCCAGAGGTTTGATATAATAAATCCATGCTTAGAACTCGAGTCGCAGTGCTTCGGGGCGGACCATCTTCAGAATATGACGTTTCTCTTCAATCAGGAAGCGCGGTTCTTCGTCATTTGCCGGAGGGCTATCACGGCATTGATGTTTTCATAGATAAAAATGGAGTTTGGCATCTATCAGGCCTTTCGGTTTCCCCTTATCAAGCTCTTAAAAATGTCGATGTTGTTTGGAATGCTCTTCATGGAGAGTATGGAGAAGACGGAAAAGTTCAACAAGAACTCCAAGTGATGGGAATTCCTTATACAGGACCTTCTGCTTTATCTGCCGCCATTTCCATGAACAAACTTCTTTCAAAAGAGTATTTTAAAAGAGTCGGACTTTATGTGCCGGAGGCCACAGTGCTTTCTGTCAGCGATGATTTTGATGAACAGCTTTTTGATATATTCAAGCGAGCGGTATTACCCGCAGTCATCAAACCGGTGTCAGCCGGTTCTTCTCTCGGTGTTACTGTCGCAAGGTCGCTTGATGAAATAGAAAAAGGGGTGAGGAAGGCTTTTGCTTACTCGTCAAAAGTTCTGGTGGAAGAATACATAGAAGGAAGAGAAGCTACGGTGGCTGTCGTGGAGGGTATGAGAGGAGAAGAATTATACGCCCTTGCTCCAATTGAAATAATACCGACCAAAGAATCTTTTTTTGATTATGATGAGAAGTATAAAGGTCGGGCGCTTGAAATAAGTCCGGGAAATTTTTCGGACGGCGACAAGTATGCTCTTATGGAAATGGCAAAAGCGGCCCATCAAGCTCTCGGGCTTTGCCACTACTCTCGCTCTGATTTTATAGTTTCTCCGGGGCGGGGAATTTATATTTTGGAGACCAATTCGCTTCCGGGCCTTGCTCCCATGTGTCTTGTGCCAAAAGGCCTTGGAACAGCCAATATCGGAATGGGTGATTTTATTAAACACATAATTTCTCTTGCGCTTGAGAGAAATTAAGGTATATTTACAAGCGTTGTTTGGTTTTTGTTTGTTATTTTGGGCCCTTTCAGCCATAGGCTGATCAGCCTATGGCTGAAGCTTATTTAGATTAGAACCAATTAATTCTATGAAATTCATAGTTTATGTCCTTAAGAGCTTGAGGAATAAAAAAAGATATGTTGGGTATTCTAGTAAGGATGCAGAAGAAAGATTAAGGGAGCATAATTCTGGGTCGAATTCTTTTACGAGACAAAATGGTCCGTTTGCGTTAGCATACATAGAACAATACGATAATAAGACAGAGGCGATTAAGCGCGAGAAATTTTTAAAATCCGGACAGGGTAGAAAACTTCTCGACACACTTGGGCCCTTAGCTTAGTTGGTAGAGCGCCTCATTTGCAATGAGGAGGTCATCGG
>CAYGDB010000021.1:0-9720 GCA_964348535.1 uncultured Candidatus Saccharibacteria bacterium | reverse complement strand
GCTTGGCCTTTTAGCTCTTTCATAAGAGCGCCCATAAAAATTCCCATTTTTGACTTATCATTTGACCCCAATTTTTCTTTAAGCTCTATTGCTATTTTTCTGATATCTTCAAAACTCATCATTGTAGGAATATAGACCTCAAGCATTTTTAACTCGCTTTCTTCTTTGGCGGCCAAGTCCTCGCGGCCGCCATTTCGGAATTGGCTTATTGAATCCTTGCGTTGTTTTACAGAGCGTTTAATTAGGGCAATCACGTCATCATCGGAAAGTTTCTCATCCGGCTTCCTGCCTTTTGCCACAAGCTCGTTTGTAAATGAGGCGATAAGACCCCGAAGAACAGCCAGCCTCTCGGTGTCTTTTGCTTTCATGGCCTCTACAAGTTCGGCTCTTATTTTATCTTGCATATATTTAGACATTCTATCAAAAATTTTTAAAAATGCTAGAATCTAAATTATGACAACGACAGCAATACTTATTACGTTTGGATTTCTCCTTCTTTTAATTTCAAACGGTTTTTTATTTTGGCTAATTAGCCGAAGGAATGGTAAAGCCCCTGAAAATAAAGACGACACCGGTTTGAAGCTCATCCTTCAGCAGGTAAATGAGCTTTCAAGAACGGTTGACCAAAAAATGGCTGATTCTTCGCGCCAAATGAACGAATCCGTCAGAACCCAGTTTAGCGAATCTTCAAAACTTATAAGGGAAGTAACAGAAGGTCTTACCAAGCTTGATGAAACCAATCGCCAAGTGATATCTTTCGCCGACCAGCTTCAAAGTCTCGAAAATATATTGAAGAATCCAAAACAGCGCGGAATTCTTGGTGAATATTATCTTGAAACTCTTCTTAAAAACGTTCTTCCGCCAGGTTCTTTTCAAATGCAATACGCTTTTAAAGACGGCACTATAGTGGATGCCGCAGTCTTCGTCAAAGACAAAGTCATTCCAATTGATTCAAAATTTTCTCTTGAAAATTATAATAGAATTATAGAAGCAAAAGAACCTTTGGAGCGGGAAAAATTTGAAAAAGCTTTTGTAAACGATTTAAAACTTCGAATCACTGAAACGGCCAAATATATCCAGCCGAAAGAGGGGACTATGGATTTCGCCTTTATGTTTATTCCTCACGAAGCCATTTATTACGATCTTCTTATAAACAAAATCGGCGCGGTAAGCGAAGATACGGAAAATCTCATTCAGCGAGCGGCTAGCAAGTATCACGTCATTATTATTTCTCCCACATCTTTTCTTGCCTATCTTCAGACTGTTCTTCAGGGACTGAAGGCCATGCAAATAGAAGAGTCAGTCAAAGGGATTGTCAAAAATGTCGGCGACCTTCAAAAGCATTTAAAAAGTTATGAGGAATATCATAGCAAACTCGGGAATGCCCTCGGCACCGCCGTCAATCACTACAATGCCACCGGAAAAGAGTTTAAAAAAATAGATAAAGATGTTGTTAAAATAACCGGGGAGAGTCTGGGAGTGGAGTCCTTGACCATAGAGGGTCCCGATAAGGAAGAATGAGGATGGGTAATGGAAAATTTGCTTTTTGGGCGATTTTAAGTAATATACTAAATCTATGGTCACAAAAAAGATAACAAAAAAAGTGAAAGAAAAGGCTGACAAAGCTGAATTTGCCGTTATAAAAACGGGAGGTAAACAATACAAGGTCTCGGTTGGAGATGTCGTTTCCATAGAGAAGATAAAGGGCGACCACAAAGTGGGGGATTCGGTCACTTTTGACAATGTTCTGTTGGTGGATAATGGCACGGACACCACAATCGGCACACCATATATTTCCGGCGCTAAAGTTGTCGGAAACTTAAAAGAAATAGGCAGGGGAAAGAAAATAGAGGTTGTAAAATATAAAGCAAAGAGTCGTTATTTTAAAAATAGAGGTCACAGACAACCTTTTTTCAAAGTTGAAATTACCGGTCTAAAATAAAAAAATCTCTTCGTTTAAAAGGCGAAGAGATTTTTTTTATTCTGATTTAAAGAAAAAATCACTCTTTCGTAGGAGTTGTAGCCACTCTGTTTCTTTTTCTTTTCCAAGGATTTCCGATCGGTTGCCCTTTCGGGAGGCTGATGCCCTTGTTCACTTGCCTCTACTACCTCCACTAACAAGCCAACTCTATTATATAGAGGTTTTTTTGAATAAAAGCAACACCTTTATCCCCGCACCTTACTGCTGGCCATTAGACCTGGCAGGAAGGTGTGAGGATTTATTTACAGATTTTTCTTTACTTAAGTCAAAGTCTGTTATAGAATAAGAACAGAAAGTTTCTCTAACAAAACTTGGGAGGATGACATGAGTGATAGCGGTGTGTGGTCTAAAAAATTCCATTCCAGATTTGATAAGTTCTGGGATTATATGTTAATTCGCGTTCATTTCTTTCCGGTGTTTTTAATGCTTGGGTATCTGTTTTATCGGGGAATTATGGAATTTCCTCGTCTGCTCTGGTCTGTTCTTTGAAGGTTTCAATTCCGTCGCACCTTGGCGCGACGGAATTATTGATTTCTATTTTTAAAATCTATTTTTAAAAGCACTTTTTAGTGTTTCCTTATCTGCGTATTCAAGTTCTGAGCCAGTCGAAAGACCTCTTCCTAAATGAGATATGGTAAGAGAAAAAGTTTCTTTGATGGACTTTAGTCGCTCTTCCACTATGGTCGAAGTGTTTTCACCTTCAGCGTTTATTGAAAAAGCAATAATGATTTCTTTGAGGCCATTTTTCGAAGCTTCTGATTGAACTTTTGAAATAAGCTCCTTGAGTCTTATTTTTTCTTCAGGATGTTTATCAAGAATCGGCACCACTCCGCCCATTACGAAATACCGGCCTTTATAAGCATGACTCTTCTCGACATTTTCCAAATCAACATCTTTTTCAACTAAAAGCAGAGTGGTTTGGTCGCGTCCACCATCAGAGCATATTTTGCAAAGATTTTTTTGGTCGGTTTCAATACTTTGAGAATAGAATCTAAAGCAGGAATCACATATTCTCATTTCTTTCTTTATGTTAATAATCAAACCTGCCAGCTCCTCGAGGTAAATTCGGTTTTTGGAAAGAAGAAAATAGACAAAGCGCTTGCTCTGTCTTGACCCGATACCGGGGAAATCTTTAAAACGTTCTGTCAGTCTGTCTATGGCGTTCACTTTATATATTTTTTATTAAAAATCTGAAGAAGAGCTTTCTTCAAAACCGCTTATATTTTTATCAATTGACAGGAAAGAAGCTTTCCTGTCATCAAAGTAAAGTTTTACCACGCCGGTCGGACCATTTCGGTGTTTTTCAATCAAAACTTCAACTATATTAACTTTGTTCGGGTCCGCGTCCTCTTTGTTTTTATTTTCATTATGAAGGAACATCACCACGTCCGCATCTTGTTCAATTGAGCCGGAGTCCCTGAGGTCGGAGAGTCTGGGCTTTCCGCCACGACTTTCGACGGCGCGCGAAAGCTGTGAAAGGGCAATGACAGGCACGTCGAGCTCTCTTGCAAGGTGTTTAAGGGATCGTGACAATTCTGTTACCTGTTGAACCGCCGAATCTGAATTTCTGGTATTGATGGGGGTCATCAGCTGAAGGTAGTCAACGATAATAAGACCTAGACCCCGTTCGCGTTTCAAGCGTCTTGCCACTGAACGCATTTTAAGAATGTTGTTGCCGGGCTGGTCGTCAATGAATATCGGAGCTTTATTGAGACGGTCAAGAGAGTCACGAATTCTGTCGAAATCGGAATCCATAGAAAGTCGTCCCGTTCGCAACTGCCAGGCGTCCACTCTGCTTTCAGCCGCAATCATTCTGTCCACAAGCTGTTGGCCGCTCATTTCAAGAGAAAATATAGCGACCGGCGTTCCGTGGATAGTGGAAGTTTGCCTTGCTATATCCATAGCAAGAGCCGTCTTTCCCATTGAAGGTCTGGCGGCCAAAATGATGAGGTCGGATTTTTGAAAACCGGCTAATCTATCGTCAAGGTCTTTGAAACCGCTTCTAACACCACGCATCTCGTCTTTTGAGTGATGAAGATGT
The DNA here is from genome assembly GCA_964348535.1 of uncultured Candidatus Saccharibacteria bacterium. Classification (GTDB taxonomy): domain Bacteria; phylum Patescibacteriota; class Minisyncoccia; order Phycocordibacterales; family JAKFXT01; genus JBGPJO01. The sequence goes on along the minus strand of CAYGDB010000021.1, from coordinate 5,698 downwards.
TCAAGCCGATCCCACGCCTCGCCAAGCATGTCTTTAAGGGCTGTGTAGGCGCTTCTAGAGCCACTTGAGCCTGTAAGCTCGTAGAGATGATGCTCGGCCTTATCAAGCAGTTTTTCAATTTCCTCGGCTTCGTCGTAGCCGAGTTCGTTTATATGATTGGCCGCTTCAATAAGCTGACGCATCATATATTTTCTATGAACAGTGTCGGCGTAATATTTGATGTTTGAAGAAGAGGGGACGGTGCCGACAATTTCGCTCAAGTATGACGCTCCGCCGATTTGTTCAACCCTTCCTTTTTCTTTTAGCTTTGAGGATAAAGATAAAAGGTCAATCGGCTCGTTCTTGGAGAAAAGTTCAAGCATTGTCTCAAAAATAATTCTGTGCTTTTCGGCATAAAAACTTTCAGGTCTTATTGAATCAAAAATTTCATGAATGGCGTCCGGACGAAGCATAACAGAACCCAAAAGGGCTTTCTCCGTTTCTATATTTTGGGGCGGAATCCGAACCGCCATGGAAGTGTTCTTTGCCATAGGTGGATTCTATCACTTCCACCCAATAGTCCCAAAAAGAGATTCTGGGATATGCTGTTTCTAAGGTGGGGACATCCTCCCAAAACGTAAAACGTATAACGCAAAACGTCAGAAAATCAAAATCCCCGCCGCCGCATTAAGAAACGCGGCGGCGGGGGGTTGGTGGCGACTATTCGTCGGAGAAGCAGAGGAGGCAGTAGGCTTGGGACACAGGTTCTTCGAATTTCTTGAGACAGAACCCGAAGATATCTCCCGGGAGCCGTCGAACTAAAAAAGGTATAGAGTAACTGCCGTCAGCATCTCGCCAAAGCATTTCTTTTTCACCAAAGGAAAGTGAAAACTGATTCATTGGCAATGCTTCCTTTTGCTGTTTCCAGAGAAGCGCAGCCCCTTGAGCTCCAGTAAGAATAGCTTTCTGTGAACGCAGATATACGAGACAGTCTAATGATGTGACTATTCCTTTGATCCGGAAAATTTTCACTTTAAGCTTGCGCTCTGGCCAGAGTTCGACTTTGGTCAGGCGGAAATGCTCGTCAGTGATGTCATTGTTGTAGTAGTAGCGAAATTTCCACCAGTGCCTCCTTCTAAATGAGTCAAGACACCGCCTAGGTTTATAGTTTCCAGGGACGATGATCTCAGTGGTTTTAATGAGTTCAAACCGACCATCCACCTTAGTGTCAGTTGCGACCGTAGCGTACATAGCTTTCGCCTGCTTGTTGCCGCGGGAGTTGACCACTCGCTGAACCAGGTCAGCGTCGAAGCCAGCTTTGTCGAGGACCAATGCAAACTCGTGCATCGCTCCACAGCTCATATCACACACGCTTTTTGCGCTCATGATGTTTCCTTTCTTCTGTAAATGTACGCCGGAGGTCTGCCGGTGCAGTCGCGGGTGAACCCTGCTTACTGTTACGATTCTATAATGGTTAAGTCGATTTGTCTAGACCACCCACTTGGAAGCTTAGCTCCCAAGTTTCAAAAAGGACCGTTCTTTAAAAAAGGGCGGTCCTTTTTTAAAGGGGAAAAATTTTTGGGCCGTTTTCTCCGTCTTCGACTCTGAAGCCGAGTGATTCGATTTCAGCCCTTAAGTCATCAGCTTTTTTGAAATCGTTATTTTTTCTTGCAATCTCACGCTCATCCGCTAAATTTTTTACCGAAGTTGGAATATTTTCGAGCGCTTTTTGGAGTTCAAGACTTTGCTCTAAAATATGGAGACCAAGAATTTTATCGAAATTAATAATGGTTGCCCGTTTGTCGGCAGAAGACAGTGACTCGTCTTTTAAAAGTTCAAAGACAAGCGCTAGAGCTTTCGGGGTGTTTAGGTCGTCGCTCATAAATTCGCTAAACTTATTCTGATATTCTTGGATTACCGAACCACTGGATGAACCGAGGTTTAAAAAACTCTCAATCAGGTTTCTCAAAGCGTTTTGACTTCCTTCAAGCGCCTCAAGAGTGAAATTAATTTGGCTTCTGTAATGAGCCCCTAAAAGAAGGTAGCGATAAGATAGGGGAGAAAATTTATTTTTCTCAAGGTCGTCCAATGTATTAAAATTGCCGGTCGACTTTGCCATTTTATTTCCTCCTATATTCAAGAAAGCGTTATGAAGCCAAAAATGAGCCAATGGTTTGCCGTAGGCCGCCTCCGATTGAGCAATTTCATTGTTGTGATGGACGGGAATGTGGTCTGTCCCGCCGGTGTGAATATCAAACGGCTGTCCCAAAAATTTTGCCGACATCACCGAACACTCTATGTGCCAGCCGGGGAAACCCTTGCCCCACGGACTTTCAAATCCGATGTGACCGCCTCCTGATAGTTTCCAAAGAGCGAAATCTCTGGGATTTTTTTTGCCAGAGGCGCTCACTCTCTCCAGGCTTTCATCAATGGGAGTCAATCCGCCAAGTTTTCCGTAATCTTTAAACTTGGCGGTATCAAAATACACTCCATCTGAAGTGGAATAAGCAAACCCATTTTGCTCCAGTTTTTGAACAAGCTCTATGTCCTCTTTAATGTAAGATGTGGCCCGAGGAAAATGAGACGGAGTTTTTATATTCAAAAGTTTTAAATCTTCTTTAAAAGAGATTTCGTATTTGTCAGCCAGAATTTTCAATCCCTCAAGAGTAAGAGGCAGTCCTTCCCGCTTCAAACCTTTTGTCATTTTATCTTCACCATCGTCGGCATCTGACGCCAAATGACCAACATCGGTGATGTTTATAACCTGCTCTACTTCAAAGTTTAAATATTCAAGTGTTCGCCTTAAAACATCTGCGAAGACATAGGCGCGAAGATTGCCTATATGAGCGTAATCGTAAACCGTCGGCCCGCAGTGGTACATTTTGACATTATCTGAAACCGGTTCAAAAGTCTCTTTTTTGTTTGACAGGGTATTAAAAAGTTTAAGCATATTTTACTCAAAGCCACTTCCTGGATTTAAAAAATAAGAAGAAAGAAAAAGCGACGGCAAGCATTATGCCCACGATTATCCAAAAATCATAAGGATTCCCGACTATCGGAGTATGTATAGAGTTCATACTGAATGTCGTGGCCACAAGGGTTAGGGGGAAAGTGACAAAAGACACTATGGCTAAGACCCGCATGGTTTCGTTTTGTTTTGTTGAAAGCAGAGAATTATTAGTCTCTCTAAGCTCGCGCAAGAATTCTATGTTTCCCGCAATCATTTCAGATACTCTAAAGTATGAGCCCACGATATCTTTTGTATGGTAAGAAAAATCTTCGCCAAAAAAATTTTTTGAGGCAACTGAAAAAGATTCAAGGACTTCGCGGTGTGACGACAAGGAGCGTTTAAAATGAAGAAGTTCTCTCGAAAATTTTGATATCTCAAAGACCATTTCTTTTTCGTTTCCAGCGAAGACTCTGTTTTCGACCGCGGAAAGAGCATCAGAAACGAAATCAAGCTCATGACCGATTGATTTATAAAGCTTCTTTATCATATAAAAGAAAATAAAGCCGGCGTGTTTGCCTATGTCGGAGCGGTCCAGGATTGAATTAACCTCAAAAACTTTTGAGAATTTATGGAGAGGGTCCACCGTATCGTATCTTGCCGTAATTAGAAATTTTTTGCTGATTATAAAATCCACTTCTTGTTCGTTTTTGATTCCATGACTATGCTTAAAAGCGGGGAAGTGCAGCACCATATATATATATTCGGAATAAAGGTCCACTTTAGGTTTTAAAGTTGGTGAAAGAAGTTCTTCAGCTACAAGCGGATGGATGTCATATGTTCTCATTACCTCCAGAATTTCTTCACGAGTCGGGTTTTCAAGGTCTACCCATATCAGTCCATTGTGTTCTTGTTTGTTTAGCATTTATTTTCCCTTATATTTTAAGTGCTCCAATTATAATATAACTGCCAACAATTGACCACGAGGACTACTCTTGCCATAATAGCTGAACATTCCAATAAAATTATATGAAGCAATTTTTTAGCAAACAGTCGACTTTGATACTTTTAGTACTGGCCACTTTGGGTGGGGTTTTCACTTTAGGATATTACAGCGGTGAAAAAAGCCGTTCGGCTTTGGCAGAAATTGCTGATCTAAAAAATAAAGAAGTCGGAAAGCCTCAAGATACCGACTTCTCACTTTTTTGGGAAGCCTGGAACACCCTTAATCAAAAATATGCAGGGTCCACCACTCCTCCAAGCAATGAAAGAGTTTGGGGCGCCATTGAAGGCCTGGCCGCTTCATACGGAGACCCCTACACATCTTTTTTCCCGCCGGAAGAAGCTAAAAATTTTGAAGAGACGGTATCGGGCAATTTCGGTGGCGTCGGCATGGAAGTCGGCATCAGAGAGGGAATTTTGCTGGTAATTGCTCCTCTAAAAAACACTCCGGCTTATAAGGCGGGAGTGAAAGCCGGTGATAAAATCATTAAAATAGATGATATGGAAGCCTCCGGTCTTTCGGTTGATAAAGCTGTTGGGCTTATTCGCGGGGAAAAAGGAACCACGGTTGTTTTAACTCTTTCTCGGGAAAACACGGAAGAGCCTATCAAAGTTTCAATAGTCAGAGATGCTATAGAAATCCCGACCGTTGATTCGGAACTTCGACCAGATGGCGTTTTTGTTCTTCGGCTTTATAATTTTTCAGCTCTCTCGCCGGCACTTTTCCGTCAAGGGCTTCGTGAATTCATAGAATCAGGCTCAGACAAACTTATTTTAGACCTGCGTAACAACCCGGGCGGCTACCTTGAGGCCGCTGTTGATATGGCCAGTTGGTTTTTACCGGCTGGAAAAGTAATCGTGAAGGAAGATTTCGGTGAAGACCGGAAATCCGAGGATTACCGCAGTAAGGGATACGATGTTTTTAAAGAAGGACTGGGTATGGTAGTTTTGATAAATGGCGGTTCGGCATCGGCTTCCGAAATTTTGGCCGGTGCTCTTCGAGACCATGGTAAAGCTATCTTGGTGGGGGAGAAATCATTCGGAAAGGGTTCGGTCCAAGAACTTATAAATCTTCCGGACAATACTTCATTGAAAGTTACTGTGGCCAGATGGCTTACGCCAAACGGGACTTCTATTTCGGGAGGTGGGATAAAGCCGGACGTGGAAATAAAGATGGGCCCAGAAGATGAGAAGAAATTGATAGATACCCAACTTGAAAAAGCGGCGGAAATTTTATTAAAAAAAAGTGATTGGAATTTAGAAATATAAATATGAAAATTATTTTACTTAAAGATGTTCCTGGAACAGGGAGGCGTTACGATGTTAAAGAGGTGTCATCCGGTTTTGCTTCAAATTATCTGATACCAAAAAAGCTCGGAGTTGTAGCTACGCCATCGGCGATTGAAAAAATGGAAATTGAAAAAAAGAACGCTATTGTTCATTCCAAAATCGGAGAAAATTTGGCTCTGAAAAATTTGGCGGAGCTTTCGGGAGTGACCATTACTTTAAAAGAAAAAGCAAACGACGAAGGACACCTTTTTGCCGGTATTCATAATAAACAAATTTCAGAAGCCCTTAAAAGCCACCTAAAGTTGGATATTCCTGAAGATTTTTTAAAGATAGATAAACCCATTAAATCGCTAGGGGAGCACTCTCTTTCAGCCGAGGCCTTCGGCAAAAAAGTTCCTTTTACTGTTTTAGTGGAGAAAGTATAAACTTAAATTCCCCTTTGAAATGCAATTCCAGTAAGATGGCATTGTATGAAAAAGA
>CAYGDB010000020.1:0-10128 GCA_964348535.1 uncultured Candidatus Saccharibacteria bacterium | reverse complement strand
AAGGGTTTGGCTGTTCGCCAATTAAAAAGGTACGTGAGCTGGGTTCAAACCGTTCTGAACATGAATTATTTAAAATTAATCATGAGTAGGACCGTTTGAACCCCTTCGAAGTATTGTTATCAAATAAAAATGTTTTTTCGTCTATTAAAAAAGATAAAACCAACAAATATCACGGCGGCACTTTACAGAAATGTAAGATGAGAAGCTAACTAATATCGGTGAAACCCTGAACAAAATTGAAGGGCAATACCGAGGGAAGAGTACTTCGAAGACTCAGCATGAGTTTTTGGAAAAACTCACCCGTAGAGACTGAATGTTAGATATTCTTGCGCGCTTTAAGCTAAACCCTTCAAGTCGCAAGGTAGTGTTACAGTCCGATCCCGCGAGTAATCGCGGTGTTGTTAAGCTGAAAGCTAGAAGCTAGAAGCTAACAGCTACTATTGCGTGAGACAGGTTGGTCTCCTATCTACTGCAGGCGTTGATTCTTGAGAAGAGTTGTTTCTAGTAAGCCCAAACGGGCCTTGCTACTTCACGAAGAAATTTGTGATGACAATGTGGCTAATAACGGTGAAGTCTTAAATCAGTTTCTTTCTTAATGGCAAATACACTTCAACGGTCCGTTGGTGTAATGAGAATTTACTTGAGGACCAGAAAATGATAAGATAATACCGTGGGAAGTCGATCTAAAATCAACTTAGCATATATTGCTGGTTTTCTTGATGGTGATGGAAGCCTGATGCTTCAGATAAAGAAGCGTAAGGATAGCAAAGTCGGAATACGATTTATGCCTACCATCTGTTTTTATCAAGATACTCGGCATGAGAAAACTTTGTATTGGATAAGGGAGATTTTTGATATTGGTTATATTTCCAAAAGAAATGATGGAATAACCGAGCTGAGGATAAATGGATACATACAAGTGAGAGATATTCTCAAAAGTCTGCAACCATATATCCAATTTAAAAAACTTCAAAGCAACGCGCTTATTAGTGCTTGCAAAATCCTTTCATCTACAAAGTTTAAAAAGTTAAGTAAAAAGCAGTTTATTGACCTTGTTGATCATATCTTGGTTATTCAGAAAGAAAATTATGCAACCAAGACAAAGAAAACAAGAAAAGAAATATTTGCGATTTTGGGTTTGACCCCGTAACGACTTGATTCTTCATTATCTATATAGTGAAGAACGGACTTATATAGTTTCAGAAAGTGCTCGCGATAGCGGGGACAGAGCTATATAGGTAATACGCCAACCCCTCGCTTCTAAATTTTGGAAGAAGGGTGAAGATATAGTCTGCGCTCCTAGAAATAGGGGAGATACGTGACGAGAGGACCGAAACGAACTGACCTCTGGTCTATCTGCTGTCCTGCCAAGGGCATTGCAGAGTAGCTATGTCGGGAATGGATAACCTCTGAAAGCATCTAAGAGGGAAGCCAACTTCAAGATTAGGAATCGTGATCAGACCCGTGGAAGATGACCACGTTGATAGGCTCTAGGTGTAATGCGCGTAAGCGCTTAAGCCGAGGAGTACTAATCCGTCGATCTCATTAGGAATCTTATGCGTCACCTCTAAACAAGTTGCTCGTTTTTGCCTGTCAAAATTACATTACCTATAATAAATTAAGTTTTTTAAGTTGGTGACTTAACGTAGTGGAAACACCTCTTCCCATTCCGAACAGAGAAGTTAAGCGCTATAGTGCCGATGATACTCGTAAGGGGAAAGTAGGTAGTCGCCAACTTAAAGAACTTAATCCAATTTTGCGACTGGGGACAGAGAAGTTTCCGCCATAAGGTGATTCCAAGCTATTGAACCATTACGAAAAGCTTGTTAACATTGCAGCAATAGAGTTTACACTCTAGTGTTTAAGGAGCGTTGTTCCTATAGGCTTTTTATTACTTAACGTCGTCATGTCTTGGATTACGTTAAGAAAATCTGGGCCACAGGTATTACGGGATTAAGTGCGTATCAAAATGGCCGGTATTTCGAAAGAAGTATCGGCCATATTACATACTTGGTATCATAAATCTAAATTAGTATCATTTCACTTTGAGGATAAGGTAGGTAGTCGTCAACTTAAAGAACTTAGTATCTTCCTGATAATAGTGGGTTATGTGCTGGCAATTTGATTTTTGTAGCTTGCTCCTGACAGCTATAAGCTATAAGCTATTCATATGACTTGGGCAGGTAAAAGAAAATTTTTATATATTTTTATCTTTTTGATTATTTTTTTGGCTATTACGATTCCAATTTTTTATAGCATATATCCCAAACCCTCGTGTTTTGACGGTAAGCAAAATCAAGATGAAAAAGGTGTTGATTGCGATGGCGGTTGTCAAAAAGTTTGTCTTGAACGAACCACACCTCTTCAAATTCTTTGGACCCGTTCGTTCAAAGTTTCAGATGGCGTTTACAGCGCCGTCTCTTATATAAGCAACTCAAATTTTAATTTGGGCGCCAAGGATGTTCCTTATATTTTTAAACTTTACGACGACCGAAATATTCTGATAGAAGAAAGACGCGGCTTTGCCACCATTCTTCCTAATACTGATTTTCCAATTTTTGAAGGAGTTATAACTACCGGTAACAGAACACCGAAGAGAGCGTTCTTTGAATTTATCGGCGGTCCCGATTTTGAGCGTTTAGATTCCCAGCCTGAACTGCGTATAAAAAATAGCATTTTGGGAGAATCTGATGGCAGGCCTCGCCTCTCAGCAAGTGTTGTAAACGAGAGTATTTTCTCCGTAAAAGATATTTCGTTGGTTGCCATTTTGTATGACCAGAAAGATACGGCCATTGCCGCTTCTCAAACTGTTATTGATGAGATTTCAAAAGGTTCCTCCAAGGAAGTTATTTTTACTTGGCCGGAGCCATTTAAAAGCGCGGTTGGCAGAATTGAGATTTATCCGAAAGTATTTTTGGGGCGATAATGGAGAAAATATTTGATTTCTTTAGAGGTGAAGAAAATGCCTACTTTAGGAATAAATTTTTTACCTTTGACCTAGTTCTTTTTTTAGCCGTTGTCCCTCTTTTGGCTTTTGGACTTTTCACCATGAATTCTTTTGGTGTTAATAATTCTTTTTTTCAAAAACAATTAGTCTGGTGCGCTCTTTCTCTCGGCACTTTCTTTATTTTTAGTTTTATTGATTTCAGGTTTTTGCGCAGAAGCGGGGTTGTCATACTAATCTATCTTGGGACTCTCTTTTTACTCTTTCTTTTATTTTCAATCGGTTCCATTTTTAAAGGGGCGCAGAGTTGGTTTAACTTGGGGTTATTTGCTATCCAGCCATCTGACCCTGCGAAGCTTGTTCTTATTTTGGTTTTGGCAAAATATTTTTCCAGACGACATGTTGAGATTGCTCACATCAAACACATTTTAATTTCTGGGTTTTACGCTTTTACTTTTTTTGTTTTGATTTTGATTCAGCCTGATTTCGGGTCGGCAATAATCATTGCTCTTATTTGGCTTGGAATGGTGTTGGTGTCTGGTATCTCTAAAAAGCACTTGGCTTTTGTTTTTATCATCGCTATCCTTGGGGGATTATTTTCTTGGTTTTATGTTTTTGAAGATTATCAGAAAACCCGCGTGATGACTTTTTTGCATCCACTCTCCGATATCAGAGGCGCGGGCTACAATGCTTATCAATCAACTATTGCTGTTGGCTCGGGACAGATTTTGGGCAAAGGAATTGGTTATGGAACCCAAAGTAGACTTCAGTTTTTACCAGAATACGAAACCGATTTTATTTTTGCGGCCTTTGCTGAAGAGTGGGGTTTTCTTGGAGTTTTCTTATCGTTTATTCTTTTTTCTATTGTCATTTGGAGGATACTTCTAAATGCCGTTCACGGCGCTACCAACTTTGAAATGTTATTTGGCATGGGTGTTGCGATTTTATTTATTAGCCACTTTACTTTACATGTCGGTATTAATCTCGGGCTCTTGCCAGTGACTGGTACCACCGTACCATTCATGTCTTATGGAGGTTCTCACCTGATTACTGAATTTGCTGCCCTTGGAATTCTTATGGGAATGCGCAGATATGCTCGCAGTGTCCACCGCGATGACGCCAAGAATGAATTTTTGGGCATTTAAGATTGGTAGACAGCGGTTGTTTTCTCAACCATCTTCTCAAGCGAAAATTCTTTTATATCGGTATCCAATATTTCAGGAATACCGCCAACTCGATTGGCGAGAATAGGGAGTCCCGCCAGTTTGGCTTCGAGTAAAACATATGGCGAGCCTTCTTTAAGCGATGGCAAGGCAAAAATATCAAAACCTTTTAATACCTCGCTTGCGGGTATAAATCCAAAGAGTTTTACTCTATTTTCTAAATTGTATTTTTTTACATTTGCGTCAAGCATTTCGCGGTTTTCTCCGGAACCGACTATGGCAACGCACATTTCCGGATTATTTCTGGCTTGCTCTATGAGCGCTTGTTGGTTTTTGTTTTTATTCAATTCGCCAATTGTCCCGATGATTTTTGCCCCCTCAGGGAAGGCGTCACGGATTATTTTTCCAGAACCAAAATTCATTGGAGATATGCCGTTATAAATTCTCAGGGCTTTTCCTCTTATGAAAGGCATATGTTTGGCAATGCGAAGGTCATAATCAGAGATACAGATGATTTTGGTGCATAAAAGCGCCGTGAACCATGAAGCAATCCAAATAATTATCTTGGCCGGCAAAGAACGGTTCTCTAGAAAAGGCCAGCCGTGGACAGTGAAGATGATATTTTTAACTCCAGCCAGTCGCGCCGCTATCGCCCCTTCGCCACCGGCTTTGGAGCTATTCAGATGAACGACATCAGGTTTTTCTTTTCTAAATATTTTCCATAGCTCACGCGCGGTTAAAAATTCTTTTCCAAGCGAAACATCCCGCATAAAATTTCGGACAAGTATTGTTCTTATTTTAAGGTTTTCCAATTTATCAAACAAAAGACCGGTGTCCGCGCCTCTTAATCCTGTACCGCCAAGAGCCACTGTTACGGAGTGGTTTTGAGCGACCGTGGAGGCTAAATCAAATACGTATCGCTGGGCACCGCCCCAGTTTGATTTGGTTATGACATATATGATTTTTTTTGAATTCATTTTGCTGCTTTGGTGACCTTGTCTAATTTATTGAGTTTTGTCTGTAGGGGAGTATTATATCGCTATATTTATGAAATTTAATCTAAAAGAGACAGCGGTCCTTCTTATAGGTGATATCGTTTGTCTTTTGGCCAGTCTATTCCTTTCCTTGTTTATAAGATACGGTGGCGATTCGCCGGAACTTTCTTTTGTTTTTCTCCTTACAACATGGAGTATCATTTTCAGCGCCTCAATCTTATCATTTTTTGTGGCAGGCTTGTATGAAAAACATACTCTTATATTTGAGAGCGGTTTACCGTCATTGCTTTTAAAAGCTCAAATTGGCAATGCTTTTATTGTAATCTCTTTTTTCTACTTTATTCCTCTCTTTGGCGCTGCTCCTAAAACCACCCTTTTCATATATTTAGTCACTTCCTCAATTCTTGTATTTTTCTGGCGTTTGTACGGCTTGAAACTCTTCAGACATTATCGCCGTAGCAAGGCCCTACTTTTGGGCGAAGGGGGAGAGGCAGAGGAGCTTTTTAGGGAGATAAATGGCAATGCTCGTTACCCGTTTATTTTTGAATCAAAAATAAATCCCGCCAACTTCTCCAGCAACTTGTCAAAAAGTAAAACCTCGAATGAGGTTCTTGGAGCCGAATTCGAGCCCTTTTCTGTTATCGTTTCTGATATTGACCACCCTAGTATTAAAACCTCTTCTTGGCAGATCAGATCGCTTTTTGCCCCGGGAGCCATTTTTTTAGATTTTGAATCTGTTTATGAGGATGTTTTTGACCGAGTCCCTCTATCACTTTTAAACAGGAACAGCGTTTTTCGTGGTGACTTCTTATCATCCACACCTCTTTACGACGCTTTCAGAAGGTTGGCTGATTTTACATTAGCTTTTATTTTTGGATTAGTTTCGTTATTACTTTATCCTTTTGTTTGGATACTAATAAAAGTTGACGACGGTGGTCCCATATTTTTCTTTCAGGAAAGAGTTGGACAAAATAATATTCCAATACAGATAGTAAAGTTTCGCAGTATGAAGATGGATGGTTCGGCAGTAACTATGGCAGGCTCATTTCTCCGTAAAAGTAGAATAGATGAGATTCCGCAGCTTTTTAATGTTTTGACGGGCGCGCTTTCGCTTATCGGTCCGCGTCCGGAGTTGCCAGATTTGACAGAAAGTTATCAAAGAAATATTCCTTTGTATAATTTAAGACATATCATTAAGCCGGGACTTTCCGGCTGGGCTCAAATTTATCATGAGAATCACCCTCACCATGGTTTAGATGTAAATGAAACCAAGATTAAATTATCTTACGACCTTTATTATTTGAAACACCGCTCATTTTTTTTGGATTTAAAAATAGCCCTGCGCACTATTCAGACGCTACTTTCAAGGAGCGGGGCCTAGTTATATGAGTATGAAGAAAAAAGTTGTTGTAGTCGGTGGTGCTGGTTTTATAGGTTCAAATTTGTCTCACGCGCTTGTTGATAAAGGTTTTGATGTTTATGTTGTAGATTGTTTTAAGAGTGGAAAAAGAGAGCGTGTACCAATTTCCGCCACCATTTATGAAATTAATATATGTAATTTTGGTGATCTAGAAAAAACATTTAAATCTATAGGCAAAATATATTGCGTATTTCATTTGGCCGCTCTTCCGCGAGTCCAGTATTCAATTGATAATCCAACGGAGACGCACGAGGTAAATGTTACGGGCACTCTGAATGTTCTTAGTGTGGCCTCCGGAGTTAAAGTTCGTCGCTTAGTGTATTCGGCGTCGAGCTCGGCTTATGGCAACCAATCGATACTTCCACTCGAGGAAGGAATGTCTGCCAATCCTAATAGCCCGTATGGTCTTCAGAAGTATATTGGTGAATTGTATGTAAAATTGTGGAGTCAAGTCTATGCATTACCGACGATCTCACTGAGATATTTTAACGTCTATGGTCCGGGACTTGACCCTGAAGGTCCCTACGCTCTTGTTATAGGAAAGTTTTTAAAACAACGAAAAGAAGAAAAACCACTGACCATAACTGGAGACGGTAAACAAACTCGAGATTTTACTCATGTAAGCGACGTGGTGAGAGCGAACATTCTTGCTATGGAAAGTGCCAAAGTTGGAAAAGGGGAGGTTATAAATATAGGGGCTGGCAAGGACGTTTCTATAAAAGAGCTTGCTCTCATGTTTGGTGGAAAAGTTAAGTATATTAAACCGAGAATTGAAACTAAACATTCATTAGCTGATAATAGAATAGCCAAGAAACTTCTCGGCTGGAGGCCTGATGTCAAACTTGAAGACGGAATTTCCGAGCTTAAAAAAATTTTCGGGGTTCAATAACTCCTTGCTTTTAGGGAAAAAACCAATATACTAGGCACTATTAGGTACTATGTGGAAAATGAGAATTATAGCTCTTACCCTTCTTCTTGCCGGTTCCGGTTTGGGCTTTTTAGTTTATTCTTCCGAAACTGGGGGTTTTGGAAAGAATTTCCCTTTCAAGCTCGGACTTGATTTGAATGGCGGCACTCATCTTATTTATCGCGCTGATGTTTCAAAAGTAGCGCCTGGTGAAGTCTCCTCCGCCATGGCTTCTCTTAGAGATGTTATAGAAAGGCGGGTAAACCTTTTTGGAGTTTCAGAACCCATCGTTCAGGTAGAAGAATCAAGCATTGTTACCGGCGCGCGGGAAGAGCGTCTTATTATAGAGCTCCCAGGTGTGACTGACGTGAACGAAGCGGTAAGAATTATTGGCAGGACTCCCACTCTTGAATTTAAATTAGTAAAAGAAGATGCGGATCTGACATCCCTCGCTTCTACATCTCTTGAAGCATTTTTCTCTTCTTTTGAAGAAACTGGTCTTACTGGAAAATTTCTAGAGCGGGCGGTTGTTGAGTTTGATGGAACATCCGGCGCGCCCGCTGTCTCCGTCCAGTTTAATTCAGAAGGAAAGACGCTTTTTGGAAAAATCACAGAGCAGAATGTCGGGAGAAATTTGGCGATTTTTTTGGATGGGAGAATTATTTCCGCTCCGGTCATTCGCGAACAGATTCCGGATGGCAGGGCCCAAATTTCAGGAGGTTTTACTCCGGAAGAGGCCAAAAATTTAGTCAGGGATTTAAACTACGGCGCTTTGCCTTTGCCGGTTGAGCTCCTTTCAACCCAAACCATAGGCGCTTCCCTCGGTGATGAGGCTATAGATGCCAGCATAAAAGCCGGAATTTGGGGATTTATTTTTGTAGCCTTATTCATTATATTCTGGTATCGTTTGCCTGGAGTTTTAGCTGTGGCGGCTCTTTCTATGTATGTTGTTATAAACTTGGTTATATTTAAATTTGTCGGAGTAACTCTTACTGCCGCCGGACTGGCCGCTTTCATACTTTCAGTTGGTATGGCGGTGGACGCCAACATTCTTATTTTTGAAAGAATGAAGGAAGAATTAAACAAAGGTAAAGTTCTCAAGGTTGCTATCAAGGAAGGTTTTAGCAGAGCGTGGCTTTCTATCAGAGATTCTAATTTATCAAGTATCATCACAGCCATAATTTTATTTTGGCTTGGCGGTACGGCAATCATAAAAGGGTTTGCTTTAGTTTTTGCAATCGGTGTCCTCACTTCAATGTTTACGGCTATTATCGTAACTAGAACATTTTTGGTCACCATCAGTTTTGCCGAGCGCAAAGACACCGGTATTGTCCGTTTTTTATTTGGTAATGGGTTAGAAAAATGATTCGATTAGCTCACCATAAATAATATGTTTGTTGTTAAGCACAGAAAAATATTCTATATACTCTCACTCTTGATTACCGGCGTGTCTTTGGTATCCATTTTGGTTTTTGGTTTGCGCTTTGGTATTGATTTTAAGGGAGGTTCTCTTATAGAAGTAAAATATCAAGAGACTCGTCCGGACATAGCTCTCTTGAAAAGCAAAATGACCGGCGAAGATTTTATGGGTTATTCCATTCGTCCCACTGGCGAAAATGGATTTATTCTTCGGGCTCCTTATTTGGATGAAATCACTCACAGCGAGGCTCTGAAGATTCTTAGCGGAGACGGCGCCTCCCCCATGACGGAAGAGCGTTTCAATTCCATAGGTCCCACCATAGGCCAAGAATTGAGGACCAAGGCCTTGCTTGCCATAGCTTTGGTCATAATTTCCATCGTTCTTTTCATCGCTTTTGTTTTTCGCAAAGTTTCAGAACCCGTGGCTTCCTGGAAATATGGTTTGATAGCCATAATCGCTCTTCTTCACGACGTGGTAGTGCCGACGGGAGCATTCGCGGTTTTCGGTTATCTTTTTGGCACCGAAATTGACTCGCTTTTTGTTACAGCCCTTCTTGTGATACTCGGTTTTTCCATTCACGATACCATCGTGGTTTTTGATAGGGTTCGGGAGAATTTGCGGGTGAACAAAGAATTTAATAAAAAAGAGACATTTGAGGATACGGTGGGGAAGAGTGTCAGCCAGACTTTTAATCGTTCCATAAATACCTCTCTCACTACCGTCCTTTCTTTGACCGCTCTTTATTTTTTGGGAAGTGTGGCCACAAAAGATTTTTCTCTAGCTCTGATTATAGGTATAATCGCCGGCACTTATTCTTCAATTTTTCTGGCCTCGCCTCTTTTGGTGACCGTTGAAAAACTGCAAACTAAAAAAGGCAAGGCCTGAGATATTCATGATGACGCCGACTGGTGTCCTTAGAACTCCAATAGTTGCTATTCTGAGAGTATAAAAAGAAAAAGCGACCGTGTTGTGGTCGCTTTAAGATTTTTACTTCTTGCGTAGAATTTTCCGTTTGCACCTAGTTTGTCAGACTAGGTAGCTACTCGCTATATTTGAAATCCTCTAGAAGGATTTCCGGAACCGCAGCTTCAAACGTGAAGGACATCCAGATAACTGGCGTTTGGGGCGGCACAAGCTGCTTAGAATGGTTTCCGAGCAATTTGTACCGCCTCAAACTTCTTATCTGATAAAATACTACACCCGCCGTATAAATTTGTCAAGCGTGTTCTAGATTCTAAATTGAAGTGCAATGAAATGTCTCAAAAGGTGTTAAATAGCC
>CAYGDB010000019.1:0-10163 GCA_964348535.1 uncultured Candidatus Saccharibacteria bacterium | reverse complement strand
CTTTACCATTACCTGTAACAAGGGAGCTTCTGAAACTTCAAAAATATTCACCTGCCGATTGAATCCAACTTTTGAGGAGATTTAATTAGCTATTAGACAAATAGACATAAGATAATTAGACACTAGATTATATAAATAAAAATCTAACGTCTTCATCTCATCTAATGTCTGTTGTCTAAGGACTTCTATTCTAATGTCTTCCGTCTTATCTTAAGGTCTTAAACACTAAAATAAAACTACTTATAACCCCACTTGGAAGCTAAGCTTCCAAGTGGGGTTATTTATGGCGGTTAGTAGGCGCTTGAAAAAAGCATTGCGTATTTGGTTTTTTAATGAGATACTGCCATTGTTTAATTGACTTAAATTTTAGAATTTAGAATATTAAAATACTTAACTTTTTTACGTTGAAAACAAATACGCGAGTCAATCATGGAATTAGAGTGCCAGAAGTCAGACTAATAGGGGCTGAAGGCGAGAATCTTGGCATAATGCCCACACCAGAGGCTATATCAAGAGCAGGAGCGCTTGGACTTGACCTTATAGAAATTTCAGCCGGCGCCGTCCCTCCTATTGCAAAAATAGCCGATTATGGTAAGTTTCTCTATGAACAGAATAAGAAAGAGAAGCTTCTTAAAGGAAAAACCAAGAACGTAGAGATAAAAAGCATCCAGGTTAAGATAGGCACAGGAGAGCATGATTTGGAGTTAAAAGCCAAAAAAGCCTCAGAGTGGCTCGGTGAGGGACATAGGGTCAAAGTCGCCCTTTTCCTTCCCGGCAGAGCTAAATATCTTGACCCAAAATTCCTTAAAGAAAGAATGGAGCGGGTTCTAAAATTGATTACCTTTAGCTATACAATCGCGGAGGAAGCAAAAAAGGGGCCAAAAGGAATGACTATCGTTATAGAGAAAAAGAAGTAAAACTTTTCTAAAATCAACCAAAGCTTTTAAAAAAATGAAAACCAATAAATCATTCACAAAACGCCTTAGGCTAACTAAGAACAATAAAATTGTTGCCAGAAAAGGCGGCCAAAACCACTTTCGGGCAAAACAGAGTCGTAGCTCTCAGCTTGCCGGAAAAAGAACAGGAACGCTTTATCTTACAAACAAAGCAAGACGTCGTTTTTTAGCCAAAGCTGAATAGAATAATGGATTTTTACAGCCGAGATCTTAAAGGTTAATAATTTTAAACAAAAAATATGTCAAGAGTTAAAGGAGGGGTAAACGCCCTAAAAAATAGAAGAAATACATTGCGTAAGGCAAAAGGTTACCGCTTTGGCCGTTCAAAAAAAGAGAAGGCGGCAAATGAGGCTCTCGCGCACGCCGGCGTTTATGCTTTTGCTCATAGAAAAGACAAGAAAAATGATTTTCGAAGACTTTGGAATATAAAAATCGGAGCTATTCTTAAAAGCAAAGGGGTTTCTTATAGCAAATTTATACAGGAGTTAAAGAAAAAAGAAATAGAGCTTGACCGCAAAATTCTCGCCAACATAGCCGAATACCATCCGGAAGTATTTGACAGAATTTTCCACGCAGTATCAAAGTAAAATATTAAAAACCCTTCGCTTAAAGCGAAGGGTTTTTAATATTTACATAATAACATTTCCGGAAACGCCACCAGCATTGTCATAGTTTTTATAAATTTTTTGAGAGACTTCTTTGCTTTTAACCACCAAAGCTATAATTCTCTCCACCAAGCGTTTTGGGTCTTCATCAAAAAGAACATTTTCATTCACTCTATATCCTTTGGCCATAATGTCGGCTATCACTTCATCGGTCTCCCAACTTCCTTTCAAAATTCCTATCGGTTTTTGGTCTTCATAAGCGATGGTAAACTCGTTTATTGTGCCAATCCTCCCGCAACCGATAAAAACAGCATCAGATGAACGAGTGAGAATTAAATTTCTGCCAGAATAGCCAAAACCGGTGTAAACAATCAAGTCCATATAATCAAGGGGCAGACGGTAAGTCGCCGCGTGTTCTTTTTCAGTTGAAGCCGGAGAAAATCCTATTGAAAGCCCACCTTCTTCTTTTGCTCCCATTGTGGACCATGCCGGAAAACCGGTGGTTGCTCCGGTAATAATTATACCGTTTTGACGCACTATCTCCTGCCCAAGCTCTTTGGCTTTGTCAAAAGCATCAAGACCACAATGTCCGGTTTCGGCAGCGCCTGAAACACAAAGCTTGTATTTTATTTTTGCCATTTGTTCCTCCATAATATTTCAATACTAACACATCCGACTGCTTAAATTCAAAAAATTAAAGTTCAATCTCATACGGCGCTCCGCGCTTTGGATAAAGGGCAGGTAAATCAACATAATCCCTAAGACGTTGAACTAAAAAAAGCGAGGCCTTAGGCTCCCCCATCACCACAAACACTTTTTTAACCTTATCTTTCATACCAGCCGCGAAATCAATCAAAGCATCAGAATCCTTGTGTGAAGAAAACCCGCGAATATTTTCTACTCTCGCCTTAACCGCTATTTCTTCTCCGTTTATTCTAACGATCTTCCCTCCATTTTCAATATTGCGCCCTAGTGTTCCGAGAGACTGGTATCCCACAAGTAAAACCGTATTCTTGGGATCTGGCAAAAATTCTTTTTCATGTTTGCTAACTCGCCCTCCGGAGGACATTCCGGATCCGGCAAGTATGATTTTCGGCCCTTTAAGATGATGAATCGCCTCTGATTCCTCGTTGGTGATAGTGAAACTCAACTTCGGAAAATCAAAAATATCATCTCCTTCTTTTATTTCCTGCTGGACTTTAGAGCTAAAATTTTTAGTTTGTTTTCTGTAAATTTCTGTTATAGCGATGGCAAGCGGGGAATCCAAAAAAACTGGCACCGATGTAATGCGCCCGTCTTCAACCAGATTATTCAAAGAGTATAAGATATTTTGGGCGCGCTCAAGAGAAAATACCGGCATAACCACCGTCCCTCCCTTTTTAATCGTATCTTGTATTATCTCGCTGAACCTTCTGTCACGCTCTGTCTTTGTCTCATGATTTCTGTCTCCGTAAACGCTCTCCATCACAAGATAATCGGCATCTGTTACAGGTTCCGTATCTTTTAAAAGCGGAGCGGGAGAATTGCCCAAGTCTCCGGTAAAAACAATCTTTTTATCTCCTCGCCTAATCTCTATCATTGCCGAGCCCAATATATGTCCGGCATCTTTAAGATAAAAAGAAAATCCTTCTTTTAAAACCACCTCTTCGTGGTAAGAAACTCCCTGCCAAAGAGAAAAAGCGCCTTCAACATCTTCTTTTTGATAGAGGTCGGGCAAACCGCTTTTCCTAGATTCCATTTGAAGAATTTTTAAAGCGTCTTTAAACATCTCTTCGGAGATGTCTTTCGTAGCGTAAGTGCTATAAATTTTTCCTTTAAAACCGTCTTTAACCAACTTTGGAATTCGCCCTATGTGGTCAATATGAGAGTGAGTAACAAGCAAAAAATCTATTGAAGCGGGGTCATAGATGAAAGGTGTCCTGTTTTCCTTTTCGGCAAAGGAAACACCCTGAACAAGTCCGCAATCAACAAGTATTTTCACCTCACCACTCTCCAGAAGAAAATTTGAACCGGTAACTTCCCCTACTCCGTTCACAAAGGTTATATTAGTTTTCATTATTTTTTAATTTCGTAAAACCAAACCAAAACAGACCAACCCAAAATTGCTCCTAAAAATGCGGACCCAAAATCATATAAAGTGTCAAACAAATAAAGAGGGTCGGAAAGAGATGTATTTTTAAAAAACAACTCTAAAATTTCCCATAAAAAACTTACTAACAATACGGAGGCTATGGAAGCAATCAAAAAAAATAAGCGTGAAACCATAACGCCGTTTCTTTTAAAAAGAGAGAAGGTAAAAAAAATTGACGAAATCCATACCCCGCCCAAAATATGCATCACAATATCCAGCCACGGAAGTTCAAAATAAAGGGAATATTTTATAGCCAGAGTTTGTAAAAAACCAATCAACAAAGAAAGAATAAGAAAAAATAAGAGAAAAGGTTTGTGGAGCATATAAGCATTATAGCAAAATCAGACGCTAAAAGCGTCTGATTTTGCATAGGACCATCTGCATAATTACCCTAAAAAATATTAGGTGGGTTTCCGCGACGACTAACCAAGGTTAGGCGTAATATAAGAATCCCTAAAAATGTGTTTAAGAGGATAATATGCCAATGATCCTAATCCATTCTCTCATTGCAATAATAATGTTGTCAAGAAAAATTATTACTCTAAAATCCCGTCCAAATTCACATCATAGATAATCTCGTCCTGAACCAAACGATACTTGAAAAGTTCTTTCTCTTCAAACCAGTGTTTAATCTCCATTTCGGCCTCCTCGGGCGAGCCGGAAGCGTGAATAAGATTTCTGACGGACCGATTGTCTTTATCAGACATTTGATACGAATCAAAAACAAAATCGCCACGAATAGTGCCGACGTCGGAGGAAAGGGGTTCGGTACCTCCCGTTACCTTACGAATAATTTTTACGGCGTGGGCTCCCTGCCAAACCATAGCGATTAAAGGTCCGCTGGTCATATATTTTTTGAGATTTTCAAGAATGATGGCGGTTATGGCGAGGGGATCTTCGGACGGTGGTTCCATACCTTTGTCTCTGTATCCTTTTATGGTTTTTTCTCCCGTAACCCGCCTCCAATTTGGGTCAAGAGTGTAGTGCTTTTCTATAAACTCGGAAGTGGCTACAACCATTTTCATCCCGATTAATTTGAGTCCCAACCTCTCATATCGCTTAATAATTTCACCAACCAAGGTCCTCTGGAGAGCGTCCGGCTTTGTGACAACCAAAGTTCTTTCTTCCTTAAAATGTTTCATATTTAAAAAATTATTGAATTGTCGTCGCATTATAGCCATTCGCCGCCTAATTGCAAACTAAAATGCTGTCAAAATTTCCGGCTCCCCTTTTGTAATAACAATTGTGTGCTCAAAGTGAGCGCTCCGCTTTCCATCTTTTGTCCTATAAGTATACCCGTCTTTATCAAGTATCACCTCATGAGTACCCTCATTTAACATCGGCTCAAGAGCCAAAACCATCCCGACTTTCAAAATTCCCATTTTCTCTTTGAGACAATAATTGCGAATGTAAGGCAATTCGTGAATCTTATGCCCCACCCCGTGTCCGCCCAAATCTTCCACAATTCCATATCCGAATGGTTTTACATAAGACTCTATGGCGCATCCAATCTCGCTTAAATCGGCCCCTTCACGGCAAACATCTATAGCGCGTTTAAGAGCCTCCTTGGTCGTATCTATAAGCTTTTGAGCCTCATTATCAACATCACCGACAGGAACGGTAACAGCCATATCCACATATAGACCCTTGTGTTTTAGTCCTATATCAAGCCCGACGATGTCTCCCTCTTTTAAAATCTTTTCTTTTTCATTTGGAATTCCATGAACCACTTCATCATTTATAGAAACACAAAGGGTGGCCGGGTAGGGTCTGTTTGCCCCCCAAGGAGTGTAATTTAAAAATGCCGGCTCGTCTCCAAAATCGCGAATCTTTTTTTCGGCAAGCTGATTAAGTTCTGAAGCTCTGACCCCGGGCTTTACAATCGCCACAACAGTATTCAAAACGGAAGCGAGATGTTTGCCTCCCTCCCGCATAATATCAATTTCTTTTTTTGTTTTTATTTTTGCCACTCTATTGCCGCCACTATATCGGCGTGAACTTTATCAACAGATTGCTCACCGTTTATATCAAGAAAATTGTAGTACTGGTCATTTTTAAAGAAATTAATCGCTGGTTCTACGTCGCTTTCAAACCAGTTTAAACGGGCTTCAATATCCCCAGGATTATCATCCGATCGATTCCTGTCCGTAAGCCTCACCACAGACCACTCTTTTGAAACATTAAGAAAAACAACTGTTGGTCTCTCCTGTCTGTAAAACTTAAAGGCCGAGTCAAGAACATGAGCCTCGCGCAATTTTCGCGGGGTGCCGTCAAGAACCAAATGTTCTTCCCCAGTCAAGTTTTCAATGAGCAAATTTGACCAGACGAAAATCGCCAAAAACTCCGGTTGAAGACCGCCCGCTTCGTAAATCCTTTTAGCGAGCTTGGCCGTGTATTTTTCCTCGGAAACAAGCTTTCTAAAGGCCGCCCCGGATTCAAGATAAAAAACGGGGCGACTATTATCCTTTGATTTTATGTAATCAATAAGAAGCTTGGCTTGAGTTCCCTTTCCGGAACCGGACTGGCCTATGAAAACAAATGTGCGACGATTCATAAAGAGAGTGTAACCTAAAACTTGCAACTTGTAACGTTGGAAAAAAATATTCTGACGTTTGGCGCTACACGTTACACGTTTTGCGATTAATATTCGCGCATTGATACTTGAGCGTCAATTTTTCTGATGAGGTCAAGCACCACCGAAACCACAATTAGGAGGGCGGTGCCGCCCAAAGCAAGGGCCTGGATGCCCGTAATCCCCTGCATTATCAAAGGCAGAATGGCGATAAAAGCTAAAAAGAGAGCGCCAACAAAGGTAATTCTGACTAGGACTTTGCTGATATGGAGAGAGGTGGATTGGCCGGGGCGAACACCTGGAATAAAAGCTCCATTTTTTTGAAGATTGCTTGAAATTGAATCAGGGTCAAATGTTACAGCGGTGTAAAAATAAGTAAACACGAAGACCAGAATGAAATATAAACTTCCGTAAACCCACTGATTGGCAAGGGCTTCGGTGACAAAACTTCCTATACTATTAAGAACAGAAACACCGGTTTGAGAAAGAAAACTGAAAATCATTTGAGGGAAAAGTAGAAGTGAAAGAGCGAAAATAATAGGAATAACACCGGCCTGATTTACCCGAAGAGGAAGATAAGTGGAAATTCCGCCATACATCTTGGAACCCCGAACCCGTTTTGAATAAGTCACGGGTATAGGACGTTCGGCTTCAGTAACAGTAACGACAGCCGCGATAATAACAGCCGCGACCGCAAGAAAAGATACGTATAGAGGAATTTGCGAAGGGTCAAAAGTAAATATCAAACGAGAAATGGTGGTGGGTAGTCCTGCCACGATACCGGAAAAAATAATTATTGAGACTCCATTACCGATGCCAAATTCGGTAATAAGCTCTCCAAGCCACATCAAAAGAATCGAACCAGCCACAATTACAATGAGATTAATGGCAAAATCAAATGACCCAAGATGACTTATAATGCCCTGTCTTTCAAGGAGAACCAAAAAACCAAATCCCTGAATGATGGCGAGTGGAACTGTTAAAATTCTCGAATATTGTCCAAAACGCTTGCGTCCCGCCTCACCTTCCTCCATATACATCTGCTTAAGCTTTGGTGAAAGAACGGTCAAAAGTTGCATGATGATAGAGCCGGTAATATAGGGCCCGACACCAAGCATAATGATAGAAAGATTTGAAAGACCTCCGCCGGAAAAAATATTCAAAAGTCCAAGAAGTTGATTGCTGGAGAAAAACTGTTCAAGCCTGGCTATGTCTATTCCGGGGATAGGGATAGTCGCAAGAACCCGGAAAACGGCAAGCATGGCAAGCAAAAAGAAAAGCTTGTTACGAAGACTTCTGTCCTTTATAACGAGTGAGAGTTTTGAGAAAAAATTATTCATCTTTTGTTGCTTTGAGTTACGAAAATCTTTTCTCGGCGACTAGAGTTTCGTAATCCATAGTTTATTACTTAACCTTGGGGGAAATCTTCTTTGAAAGATCAAAATCGACAACAGACCCTCCGGCTTTTTCAATTTTGGTTTTAGCCGAAGAGGAAACCAAACATTTCTCCACCTTCAAAGCCTTGTCGAGCTCCCCATTGCCGAGAATTTTTATTTTCGGCATATTGCCTCTAACCTTGCGAAAAGTTCCTTTCTGAACGAGAGACTCCGGACTAACCGTCTCTCCGTTTTGGAAAATTTTTCCCAGCAAGTCTAAATTGATAACTTCGTATTCAAACTTGATTCCAAGATTACGATTCTTGCCAAACCCACGTCTTTTTGGAAGACGTTTTATAATATCGCGCAACTCCGGACGAAGCTTGTGCCCGGAGCGCGCCTTCTGACCTTTGGTTCCGCGACCGGAGGTTTTCCCGCGTTTGCCCCCACGTCCAACGGACGCTCTCTTTTTATTTTTTGTCTTCCTTTTTATTTGATGAAGCTGCATAAAATTTACTTGTTTTTTCGATTCTTAATGCTCTCAAGAGCCTTTATGGAAGCCCGGGCGTTGTTCAAAGCATTCTTGCTTCTTGAAAGAATTTTACCCGCCACATCTTTAATGCCGGCATATTCAAGAACGCTTCTAACCGCCCCGCCTGCCGCCATTCCGCGCCCCGGAGCCGGCATTATTTTGATTACGGAGCTTGCGTATTTGGCTTCAACATCGTGAGGCAGAGACATTTCTTTTGTAAGGGCAAAAGTACGCATATTCTTCCTGGCGTCTCGATAAGCTTTTTCTATGGCAAGAGCGGTATCTCCGGCCTTTCCTGTGCCAACTCCAACCATTCCTTTTTTATTGCCGGCAACAAGAGCGACCGAAAAACTAAACCTGCGTCCTCCTGCGACAACACGCGTAACCCTGCGCATTGAGAGTATTTTTTGTTCAAACTCTGGACGAGCTCTTTCAGGACGTCTAGGCCCGCGACGAACATTTTTACTGCGGGAGTTTCTATCCATATGCTTCCTTGGAGAAACCGCTTCAAGGGCGGCTTCAGCAGGAGCAAGAGCAGGAGCAATATCTTCAACCAATGGCAATTCAACCAAATCTTCTTTTAAATTATCATTTTCATCCATATATTTTATTTAAAACAAAAGTCCCGCTTTCCTGGCAGAATCAGCCAAAACTTTAATATTCCCCCCGTAAAGAAAACCTCCCCTGTCAAAGACAACCTTTTTAATTTTCTTTTCAAGAGCGGCTTTGCCTACAGATTCCCCAACTTTAACAGAACGTTCAAGCATAGTGCCTTTTTTATCTAGAATAGAAGAAACAGAAACTAAAGTTTTTCCCGCGTTATCGTCAATAATTTGAGCATAAATATAACGATTTGATTTGAATACAGAGAGACGCGGACGCTCTGCCGTGCCGAATATTTTGGCGCGTACTCTGGCCTGACGACGGGCTCTTTTTTCTTTTTTTACTTGAGAAGATTTCATAATAATATCTATAAATTTAGACCGTTTTCTTACCTTCCTTGCGGCGAATAACTTCATTTCTATAACGAAAACCTTTTCCTTTATAAGGCTCCGGTTTCTTCTGGCTTCGGACATAGGCGGCGAAACGTCCCACTTCTTCGATATCCAAACCGGAAACGATGATGATATTTTTTTCAGCCGTTACTTTCAAATTTTTTGGGATTTCAATTTTAACAGGATGGGAAAAACCAAGAGCAAGAACCAGATTTCCTCCTGACACTTCAGACTTGAAGCCTATGCCGTCTAGAATTAATTCTTTTGAAAAAGGCTT
This sequence comes from uncultured Candidatus Saccharibacteria bacterium, assembly GCA_964348535.1. Taxonomy (GTDB): domain Bacteria; phylum Patescibacteriota; class Minisyncoccia; order Phycocordibacterales; family JAKFXT01; genus JBGPJO01. The sequence continues at coordinate 719 of CAYGDB010000019.1, read as the reverse complement.
ATTTACTCCCGCAATCATGTTCTTTATATGAGAAGCATAAGTACCCCACAAAGCCGACTTTCCTTTCTTTAGAGCAAGCGAAACTTGCCTGCCTTCAACCAAAATTGATATATCATCCTTGAAAATACGCGAGAGGTTGCCCTCCGGACCGCTTATAGTCACCAAACCACCTGAAATGTTTACTTCAGTTTTTTGTGGTATTTCTATCGGATTTTTAGCAATTCTTGACATACTTTTATATTTATTTTTTCTCTACCAAATAGAAAAAAGAGCTTCCCCGCCCATTTTTCCCTTTTTGGCTTCTTTACCAGTCATCAAACCTTTTGGAGTCGAGAGGACCAAAAGACCATGACCATTTTTTACCGCTCTGATATCTGAAACTTTTAAATATGTTCTCCTCGAAGGTTTCGAAAGGCGCAGAACCCCCTCAACTTCCGGTTTTCCGTCATTATACTTTAGAAAAACATTTAAATATTTTTTGGTTTTCTTTCCCTTCTTTTCAACTTTTAGCGCGTAATTCTCGCGAACAAGAAGTTCGGCAATCTCAAATTTTAATTTTGAAAAAGGAACTAAAATAGAAGGAAGGCCGGCCATTTGAGCGGTCTTAATCCTGTTTATAAAATCTGCGATAGGGTCTGTTACCATGATGATTTTTTAATGCCTGGAATCCTTCCCTCGTTTGCAAGCTCTCTAAAACAGATCCGACAAAGATTGAAATC
>CAYGDB010000018.1:0-10354 GCA_964348535.1 uncultured Candidatus Saccharibacteria bacterium | reverse complement strand
GAACCCCATTAGAAGTCTTTAACCAAAGTGTTGCAATTCAAAGTTGAATGTACCCCTTTCACTATTGCATATAATATCATCTTATGCTATAATTGAGGAGTTCTTTGCTAAATAATCGCCCTCTCCCCGGTTTTGTGTTTTAAAGTTTTAGAATTCCTATAACACAAAACCGGGGAGAGGGAGGAAAGTCCGAACACAGGCGCGCTAAAAGCGCGCAGACAGGTAGCGGGTAACGCCCGTCCGCCGTGAGGCGCGAGATGCGAACAGTGACGTCCCGATCGAAAGTGACGGACATCCTTGTTGTAAATTTTAGAGCGAGGATGAATTTTTAGGGAAACCTGAGAAATGAAACGGCAAAATTCTTACCCCTGTGCAAGGCCGTACTTTCGATGCTTCGCATCGAACGCAGAAAGTCGCAGAACTAACGCGGAATAACGCAGAATTTATTTCTGCGACTGTCTGCGTCAAGTCTGCGTAAATCTGCGCTCAATGCGGAGCGTTGAGAGGGTGCCGCTCGAGCCAAAGAGTAATCTTTGGCCCAGATAAATGATTATTCTAGACAGAATTCGGCTTACAGGTAAAGAACGTATGAAAACAACCCGCTTAAAAGCGGGTTGTTTTCTATTTTTTGAAAAGCAAAAACGAATGATTTCTAAATTTCGCAAACCCCCCCCACGCAAGCGAGTTCCTTGGCGCCTTCCGTTTCATCAATTTTTTCATAGGTAACAATCTTTGAGAAATCAATATCTCCAAAACGTTCAATCATTTCGTGATAAGTTTTTTCGTCAATCTCCTCGTACGGAGCAAGTTTGTAAACATGATTTGAACGCGGTAAAAATGACAAACCGCCAACCAAATCCCAATTTTCATAAACCCAGTTTCCTGTTTTAAGCCATTCATCTTGCCCGACAGAAACAGTAACCGAAGGATTATGCTCGGTATAATTTTCTTTCACCATCCTCCAATGTTCAAGTTGTTCCGTCGCCGACAAATCGTTTTTAAAAATGGAACCGGCTGGAGCTTTAACCGGAAACTCAAGAACGTAAGTATTTGCGGTTTCGCTATTCTGCCCCACCTCTGGCTGAATAGGCACTCCCTGATCTCGCAACATTTTAAACAATGGATCGGTAGCGGAAATTCTCACGCGACGAATATAATATTTTGCATGACGAGGGTGCATACCGGAAGAAGAATCAACAAGCTGGGAGACGGTGCCGGATGGCTTTACGCAAGTTATTGAAGTGGAAACATTTACTTTGAAACGCTTGGCGTACTCTCTATTTATTTTGAAAGATTCGTTTTTAAGTTCCTTCAGCACAACTCCATCTCTGACAACAGAAGAATCCCACTGTCCGGTCAAAGACACTCCGAGCAAACGTTCATCTTCGCAATTCTTCTTCCATTCAGAAGAAAGATACTTGAAGTCAGTAAGAGTTGACTGATAAGTGCCAAGGATGGTGGCCAAGCGAATTTTTCTAAACAAGTCTTTTTTGGTATCTTTCGCCCGACAAACAACTTCAGTCAAATTACAAAACTGCTTTGACTTCAAGATTATTTCTCCGCATGGGTTTGTGCCGCATGGTCCGGTCACCCTTCCATCATCTATGTAACCGGTTTCACCCCACTCTTTAAAACGCCTCTCCGGCATTTGTTTTATAACAGATCCCCTGTTAAAAATTCCCCTCTCGCCCGAACCGCTTTTTGCAAGCGATATCCATTCATCCAAAAATTCAACGGTTGAGGGCTTCTCATTGTATATGGCTGAATTATTTGACATAGAGCGTTGAGGCTCTGTCGTATAAAACTGGCCATTTTTAGCATTTCTCATCTGCTCATCATCAAGATCGGAAAGAGATATCAGAGCCGTTCTCCTCACACCACCAGCAACCACAATTTCGCCGATTTTGCAGATAATATCGTGCAAATCCAGGTTAGATAAGCGCTTTCCCTGCTTAGAAAGAATTTTAGCTCTCGCGTATTGCATAAGCTCAATCAAAGGGCCCGGGCCTGAGGCATAACCTCCCATAGTTTTAAGACGAGCTCCTTGAGGACGGACCTTTGAATAGTCAAAGTCGATATCCTCTCCCGAAAACCAAGACTCAAGGCCGGAAACAAAAGCGTCGGCCCACCCGGGCTTGCTGTCTTCAACAACATGAGTTTTTCTAGTCTTTCCGCTCTGGCGTTTGATTATCGGAAATTCTTGGGCAGTTTGAGTTTCAACAGAAAAACCAACACCGCATCCTGACATTGAGAGATACATTATTTCACCCAAGTCTTGAGGTTTGGTGGGCGCGATGAAAGAACAATTATAGGCTGTGGCGTTTGATTCGCGCGCCGCCTTTCCTGCCGCCCACATCAAACGCATCGAAGGCATCACTTCTTGTTTTAAAATGGCTTCTTTAATTTCTAAATATTCGCTTTCTTTTAATTTGTTTCCTAAATTTTCACGCATAAAAGACATGTAGCGATCAACTGTCTCAATCCATGTCTCACGGCGTCCCTCATTTTCAATCCAACGAGAATAGCTTCTAAAAAAAATAAATTCGGAAAGAGCGTTCTTAAAATATTTCTTGCTTTCGGTTACAAATTTTTTAACATGCTCCGGCACTTCAATACCTTGATCACGGAGATGGGTGCGCTTCTCGCGGTATAAGATGTAAGATTTAACAGTGGCAACATATTCAGAAAGTATAAGCTCTTTTTCAACCGTATCTTGAATTCCTTCCACTGTTGGCACAAAATTCTTATATTTTTTGGAAATACGAACCAAATCAGAAAGAACTTTGTTTGCCACCATTTCAGCTTCAGGGTATGAACCTTCAGAAGAAGCGAGCATGGCCTTGTGAATAGCATTTATTATTTTATTTAAATCAAAAGTGGCGAGCGATCCGTCACGCTTCTGAATTTTTTTGACAAAATCATTAGTCTTCTGTTCAACCTTTAAAACCTTTTGTTCTATTTTTTTAATTTGGTCATTGACCGCTCTTTTGGTGGTGCTCATAAGAGAAAATTTTTGATCGCTAATAAAATAATATTACTATTCTACCCCAAACACGCCCCTTTAAAGGGAGTGGATAACTTTAAATGACATATTTCAAAACAAAATATAACCGTAGTAAATGGAATAGTTTGAACATCTCAAAAAATAGATAAATATCTGTTTATTTTAGGCATCAAAAATCGCCTTCAATCATTTTGGCAAAACAAATGACTATAAAAAGTCAGAAATCGAGGAAAAACACTCAAAGCGCCTTCAATATTTCCGAAAAAAGCTTCTTTTGCCCGGTATCGTTAGGATGATACCCGTCATCAAGGTCATCGTCCGATAAAATGTCATAAACCGAAACAAAAACATCATTTCCGGAAAGGGCAATGCCTTTCAAAGAATCATTATACTTTTGTATGAGGATATTTTGGTATTGAAAAACAGTGGCGCCATCACCTGAAATAGTGGAACCTCTTTCATCAACTCTCGTAAGTCCGACAACTATAATTTTGTTAGCGTATTTTTTGGCAATGTCCAAAATATCAGTAATATTTTTTTCAAATTGGTCTCGCGGTGTGACCGAACGATGTTCTTGAAAAGAATAAAGGCTGTCATTCAAACCAACAGCCAATACTATTTCGCTCGGTTTATGCTTCTCGCAATCTCCTTCTATTTTTTTAAGAACATCAGCGCTTGTGGTGCCATCAACCGCCAAGTTTACAATGACTACATCGGTATCTCTTTCTTCCAGAAACTTTTTAAGATGATGTGTCCAACCTTCTTCATTCTGCGCGCTGTGACCTACAGCGATACTGTCACCAAAAATACAAATTATTCGCATAATTTTTTAATTTTATTAATGTTCTATTATATTGATTGAGCTATAAAAGCGATGCCTACTATTCCGAGAGTGTTCATAATATATGATATGGGGATAAAAAAGGAAAGTTTCATTCGAGAAAATCCGATCAAAGAAAGCCCTATCTCATCCGGAAAAGGAGAAGCGATAATAAGAGCCCCTATAACAGGAGTAACAAAACGAAAAATTCTTCCTGTGCAAATACCGGCAATTCTTTTTGTTTTTGAATTGCAAACTATTTTTCTGGCATCCGTGACAATGGTGTCTTTGACGAAAGAAAAAATCAAAAGGTCTCCAATCAGAGCCCCTGCCCCGCCAACAAGAGCCACCGGTATTATTGATGAACTTTCAGCGGCTATTTTGCCAAAAACAAGAATAGCGGGAGCGGTGGTGAGGAAAGAAGTAAAAAAAATACCGGCAAGAAAAGAAGCGAGAAGTTTTGTGGATTGAGCGCCTTTTATAATAATATCAAAAGCTCCGCCCTCATTTAATAAAAAAGCGACTAAAATACTCGCCAAAACGGCCAAAATGTTTTTCCCAAATTGAAATTGATTCTTAGCTTGCGCCATCATCGTATTATAGCAAAATAACCGGAAAATATAATGGCGCCAATCATATTTAGGTTTAGGCGGAAATTTAAATTCCGAATTTTGGCGGAGGGTACGAGATTCGAACTCGTGAAGGCTTTCACCTTACACGCTTTCCAAGCGTGCGCACTAGACCGCTATGCGAACCCTCCAATGTAAAAACAGCCAACCTATAACTTACAACAAAAATCTATTTAAAGAAACAGATAAATTAATTCTTTAATAATTTGTTTTTTAGGTTTTAAATCTTAACCCCATTCAAAGCAGGACGGCCTTCTAGAACTTCTATAATATTGAGAGCCGCCACTTCGGACATTTTTTCTCGGGTTTCAACCGTGGCCGAGGCGATGTGGGGAGTGATGATAACATTTTCAAGCTCTGCAAGTCCGGGAGCAAGCGCCGGTTCATTTTCAAACACATCAAGACCCGCTCCGGCAATCACTCCGTTTTTTAAAGCCTCCACAAGAGCCGACTCGTCCACCACCGGACCGCGCGATGTGTTTATCAAATAGGCCGTTTTTTTCATCATCTTTAATCGCTCGGCGTTTATAAGATGTTTGGTGCTCGGCAAAAGCGGTACATGGATTGAAACAAAATCAGCTTCTTTAAGAACTTCTTGAACCGTTTCTTTAAACTCTGCTCCGTAATTTTTTTCTATGCTTTCATTCCTGCTTACATCATAGTAAATAACTTTCATCGAAAAACCCATTGAAGATTGCTGTGCAAGGTCCCTCCCGATGCGCCCGGCGCCCAAAATTCCGATAGTCTTTTCTCTCAAATCGGTGCCAAGCAAAAGAAGAGGGTCCCAGCCAACATACTTTCCCGAGCGCATATATCTATCCCCTTCTGTAATCCTTGAAGCGAGCGACAGCATCAAAGCGAAAGCATGCTCGGCAACAGTATGCGTAAGCACGTCCGGAGTATTTGAAACAATCACGCCTTTTTCTTTAGCCTTGTTCAAATCAATATTATTGAAACCAACGGCGTAGTTGGCAAAAATTTTAACGGAAGGCGCCGCCTCAAAAACTTCAGAATCTATCGTATCGGTCAAAAGAGATATCACGGCGTCGTATTCTTTCTCTTTGAGGGCCGAAATCAGCTCTTCTTTAGTGAGAACTCCGTCTTTATCGCTTATGGAAACTTCATAACCTTTTTCTTTCAGCATTTTTATTCCTCCCTCTGGAATCCGCCGAGTTACGTATACTTTTTGCATTTTTATGTTTATAAATTATTAAAAATTTTTAATTTGTTCCAAACGATTTTTTCCACCGCTTCAATGGCTGGCCCCATAAGTTTATATGGAGCAAAATTATCAACATCTTTTTGAAAAGATTCCGAAACCGCTTTTTTGAAACCGACCCTAATTTCAGTGCTTATGTGAATTATAGATATACCGGAGGCTATGGCGGCTTTGAAATCATAATCGGAAATACCGGAACCGCCATGAAGAACTAGAGGGACGCCTACGGCGTCCCTTATTGATTTAATCCTTTCAATATCAAGTCTCGGATTTGAAACGTTTTTTAACATTCCGTGAATATTGCCGACAGACGGGGCAAACAAATCAACTCCCGTTTCATCAACATAACGCTTGGCCTCTTCCGGCTTGGTCATCATTTCGGGGCTAACACCATCCGGAATATCATTCAAAATAATTGAAGCCGAGCCGATGTAACCCAACTCCCCTTCAACCATAATTTCAGGGTCAACACTCTTTGCGTAGGTCAGGCATTTTTTTGTCTCTTCAATGTTTTTTTCTACCGGAGACTGCGCGCCATCATAAATAACCTCGTCGAATCTGGCGTCAACAGCTTCTTTAAGTCTGTCAAAAGAATAACTATGGTCGGCATTTATAAAAATCGGATGATTGAATTCTTGGCGAATACTATCCACAACCGCCTTGGCTTGCTTTAAGCCAAAAAATTTACCCTCACCTTCAGAAAGACCTACAATAACCGGAACATTCAACTTTCTGGCGGCGCTTACAACAGCCCAAAGAATTTCCATATTTGAAATGTTAAAATGACCTATGGCCGTTTTTTTCTCTTCCGCTTCCTGCAGGCATTCTCTAAGAGTTTTCATATACTGAAGTATAACATAATAACCACTATGATATAATTTGAATATGTCACAAATAGATTTCTTGGCGGTCGGCGACATAGCCACCGACGCTTTCATAAAAATAAAAGACGCCCATCTGACCTGCTCCATAGACAAAGAAAAGTGCGAGTTATGTTTCAGGTTTGGCGACAAAGTTCCATACGAATCGGTAGAAGTAATTTCAGCGGTTGGAAATTCTCCGAACGCGGCCGTTTCGGCCGCTCGCCTTGGACTTAAAGTAGCCCTAGTTTCAGATATGGGAGACGACATCATCGCCCAAGATTCAATAAGATATTTAAAAAGCCAAAATATAGAAACTTCTTTTATAAAATTGCACAAAGGAAAAAGAAGCAATTATCATTATGTTCTTTGGTATGATGTTGACCGCACTATTTTAGTCAAACATCAGGATTATCCATACCAATTTCCGAACATTGAACCTCCGAGATGGCTTTACCTAAGTTCCCTCTCTGAAAATTCAGAAAAATATCATGGACAAATTGCCGAATACCTCAAAAAAAACCCAAGCATAAAATTAGCCTTTCAACCGGGAACATTTCAGATGAAACTTGGCGCCCTAAAATTGAAAGAAATTTATAAACGGACGGAAATATTTTTCTCAAACGTAGAAGAATCTCGAAAAATTCTAACAAATATTTTAAACAGGAAAGAAAAAAATATAGGAGAGCTTCTCAAAGGAATTCACTTACTCGGGCCGAAAATAGTTTGTCTGACAGACGGCCCGAATGGCGCCTACGTCTTTGACGGGGAAAGTATGTGGTTTATGCCTCCTTTTGACCCTCTGAAAGAAGCCTACGAACGCACTGGAGCGGGAGACGCTTTCGCTTCAACCGTGACCTCATCTCTCGCCCTCGGCAAAACATTAGAAGAATCCCTAAAGTTGGGACCAATAAATTCCGGCTCTGTGATCCAGCATGTCGGCGCCCAAAAAGGTCTTCTGTCTCTTAAAAAACTGGAGGAACTCCTGGCGAGCGCCCCTAAAGATTACAAACCCGTTAAGATTTTTTAAAAAATATAAAAATTAGTTTAAAAAGGGCGGTCCTTTTGGTAGTGTTTGGTAGTGCAAAATATTTTTATATACGAAAAGACCCCGCATCTCTCTGAGAGATGCGGGGTCCGAAGACAAAGGTCAAAGGTTCCAAAAGTCCCAGTGGCCAAAGCCCCAAATGCTAACCTGCGAGAACGGCAGAAAAGTCGTTAGCACGAAAGGCGCGGTCTATTCTACATGAGCCCCAGAGCCACTCATAGTTAAAGCGATGCAAATACAGAACATAACAATAACCATCGCAACATAAAAAAACATGGCCATCAAAGAAGATGCGACCGTTTTGACTTTCGACCTTCTTCTCCCAGCTTTTGGGAATTAAATGTTTGTTCTCCCAAAGCGTGAGGAAAATGTAGGAATCCAAACGGATGTAATCCGAGGTCTTCAGACGCTTGAGTCTCTCCTCGCCATTGACGCATTTTTCCCCGTCCGAGAATATCGTCACTAATTGAACCTTGATGATGTCCAGTTCGGTCATGGCGGTTGAGCGTATGTCCGTCTCAGCGTTCAAGATGGACCAAACGCCCACCATTTCAAACTCATTCGAGTTGAAGGGCTTGCGCTTCACCGAAAAGACTTTCGGTTTGGGTCTGTCCAAGCTGATAATTTCCTGGATGGTAGTAACAACTCCCATTATCTGTATCTCCATATGCTGTATGCCAATAGACAACCCTATGTCGCCGTAGCTGGAAAAGCCTTATAAATAAGACACTTTCAGCTATGGCGACTTCCAAGTTAGATATCAAAGAACTTACGAATAAAATATACACCTTTATATGATTCTTGGCAAATGCCCGTAAGGTACATTCAACCTTGAATTGCAACAAATTTTTTAGTTTAAAAGGACCGCCCTTTAGTTTAAAAGGACCGCCCTTTTAGTTTAGAATTACCAAAAGGGCGTTACCAAAATGGCGGTCCTTTTGGTAGTGATAGAATTGGAGTCTAGGGGGTGGTATCCAAGGACTCCCATTGGGAAAACTTGGAAAAAATAATGGAGAGGAGAAAAAGGCGAGGGGCGCCACGCGCGAAGTGCGAAGCGCACATCTCAATATCTGCGACCTTTCCCATTCTGCTTGCCTCCCCGGTCCCGAATAATTCCCCATCAAGCTCCACAAGATTTTTCTCCTGGTTTTAGGTTTACCATTTCAACACTCCTCGGAAATGACCGTTTGCAAAAAAGCGACCGCAAATAAGCGGTCGCCTCTCTCACTCAAAATTTAGTACAATTACGGCAATTTCAGCCCATGCTCCGAACGCCCGAAGGAGCCAGAGTCTATCTGAGGCATACTGATCCTCATTATGGCCGTGGTATATCAGTGGACGTTTGGAACTAGAAACTGTCCCACTATCCAAAGTGAGCCAAAGTCCATCGCGTCCGGCATAAAAACCTTTCGGGAGAATGCCCTTGTGTATATCAAGAAAGTTGCTCGGTTTGATAGACGGCTTATTGCCCATAAGTTTCCACACTGCCTCGATAAACATTGGCATGTCATTCATCTCATGAGTCATACAGACCTCAGCAAAAGTTTGATCGAGAGCTACAGCAAGACCATCTCCTGCAAGTATGGGTGTCCACACAATTTGCCGACTGGTAAAAATCATCATCGCACTCCTTCATGTTCAGTTTCTATCGCAATCATAATGCGATTACAAAAAAAGTAAAGAATTTTAAAAAATATAATTTACCAAAAGGACCGCCCTTTTGGTAGTGTAAAAGGTTATGGAATAGGACAAGGTTAAACCTTGTTCGGATCACTTCTGTCTCTTAAAAAACTGGAGGAACTCCTGGCGAGCGCCCCTAAAGATTACAAACCCGTTAAGATTTTTTAAAAAATATAAAAATTAGTTTAAAAAGGGCGGTCCTTTTGGTAGTGTTTGGTAGTAGTTTAAAAAGGGCGGTCCTTTTGGTAGTGTTTGGTAGTGCAAAATATTTTTATATACGAAAAGACCCCGCATCTCTCTGAGAGATGCGGGGTCCGAAGACAAAGGTCAAAGGGTCCAAGAATATCCCAGTGACCAAAGCCCGAATGCTAACTTGCGAGAATGGCAGACGAGCTGATGCCGGTCCAGCCGCTGACCTGCCAATCCACGCCATGGTCCCACTTACTGCCATTCCAGTACAGGCACAGGAAGCCATGGAAACGGTCCAAGCCCGAGTGCTTAAGCGAAGAACCATCAAAGAAGATGTGATGAGTCTTCCCATTGACCTTCTCTTTCCAGCTTTCGGGGATGAGATGCTGGTTTTCCCAGAGCGTGAGGAAGATATCAGCGTTCAGTCGGATCTTGCCCGGCTTCTTCTTCAAACGCTTGAGTCTATCTGCACTATTTATGTATGTTTCCCCGCACCTGAGCATCGTCACTAATTTAACCTTGGTGATGTCTAATTCGGTGAGAGTTGTTGAGCGGGTATCCATCTCGTTAGCGTTGATGCTAGAGTTCTTTCCAATAAACTCGGCTGGATTGAAACGACCACGCTTAATGGCGATGACATTTGACTGGTTGACTGAAACCTTTCCGCCGTTATTTGCGGTAGCTTTTATCAGAGCTCCCATGATAGCTTTCAGGGACTGACCGATAGTGATAGTTTTTTCCATTTCTCTCTCCTTGTTCGTGTGCTAGAGGATGACTACTGTCGCCACAGCTGGGAAAGCCCTATTTTTAGGGCTCTTTCAGCTACGGCGACCGCAAGTTAGATGTTAAAGGGGAAATTTACCTTTGAATCCGAACACTCTAAAATGAGAATTGTATGGAAAATT
>CAYGDB010000017.1:0-10991 GCA_964348535.1 uncultured Candidatus Saccharibacteria bacterium | reverse complement strand
TTTGTCGTTTTAGCCTTGTCTTGCAAGACTATTTCTACAAGACATTGCGCTTGGGTGTAGAATTCGGGCAATTTTGCTTGACAATTTTGTATTAAGTAATATAATTAGAAGTAGAAGAACCCTGCTATGGTAAATCGAGATTTTCTCGGAGCCCTCTAGCGTATTAGAAAGGAACACTCCATGCCTAAACGTGGAAACACTCTTTCAAAGGACCAAATACCAAACTGGCACGCGGCAGTGCTTAAAGCTCTGCCTCGTGATATTTCATCCAATATCGCTTTGGGTTGGGAGAAGAATGGAAAAGGTCTTACGGAAGCTCTTCGCCAAGCGCTTTGTACTCCTGAAGCAGAATTGTCAAAAAAGCTAATCATAAGCCGCTCTTCTTTTTTCAATCCCGAAGGTTTTATTGGAGAAGGTTGGAGTATTTGTGAGGAAGATAAAACTTCTCTCTCATTTACCGAGATTAACTCGGATAAGATTCAACTTGTTGCCCCCCTTTGTCAGGGTGATGAGGATTATCTTGATGGTAAGGGTGTGATCACTCGTTTGAATGAAGAGAATTACATACCCTTGGACGCCATCATTTTTTTAACCCTCCTTCATCAGATTAATTTACCTGAAGGATGGAGCGAGGTAATGGATGGTGGCAGTATAATATACTTTGACGGCACGGTTTTTCGACACTCTGACGGTTTTTATGTTCTGTGTATGTACTCTAAAAATAACCTTCGGTGCTGGGGAGTAGAAAATCTGGATAGTTGTAGGTCTAACAACTGCTTATCTGCCGTCTTAAAAAGTTAGCCCTAACATCTTCAGTCTCGTGTTTTTAACGCGGGGCTGTTTTTTTTGCTTCACCCTGTTAGAAAAAATGTTTCTAACGGGGTTCACTTTAATAATTTTTTGTGATAGAATTTAGGGTAAACCCCGTTAGAGAACTCACGCGTGGCATTAGACCCCCGCCCTCGTATGGGAGAAAATGCACCCCGCGGCAAGCTGCGGGGCATTCTCTAACGGGGTAAATAGGAATTAAAATGGCTAAAGCTAAAGAAGAAGAACCGGAAAAAATAATTGAGCGTGGCATTATAGACAGGAATGTCGCCACCGAAATGAGGGATAGCTACTTGGACTATGCTATGTCTGTTATTACAGGTCGCGCTTTGCCTGATGTCAGGGACGGCTTCAAGCCCGTTCATCGCCGGATTCTTTTTGCCATGAATGAGATGGGGCTTTTTTCCTCGGCTCGTCAAAGAAAATCTGCCGCTATTGTCGGAGATGTTCTCGGAAAGTATCATCCTCATGGCGACACTGCCGTCTACGACGCGATGGTCAAAATGGCCCAACAATTTACTTACCGCTATCCGCTTGTCATCGGTCAGGGAAATTTTGGTTCAATTGATGGAGATTCCGCGGCGGCTATGAGGTATACCGAAGCAAAAATGTCAAAGCTTTCTTCCGAGCTTCTGCGCGACCTTGATAAAGAAACCGTCAGTTTTCGTCCGAACTATGATTCAACAAGAAAAGAGCCGACGGTTTTGCCTTCTGCTGTTCCGAATCTTCTTTTAAACGGCACGCTCGGTATCGCCGTTGGAATGGCTTCTGATATTCCTCCTCACAATTTAAGAGAGGTGGTGGAGGCCACTGTTTATTTGATTGATAACTCGGAGGCCACAACCGAAGACCTCCTTCAATTCGTCAAAGGGCCGGATTTTCCCATGGGAGGAATCGCTTACAACGAAAAAGATATTCATCACGCTTACAGCTATGGCAGAGGCGGAGTGGTGGTAAGAGGTGAGGCCGAAATAGCCGAAACCAAAGGCGGACAATCGCAGATAATAATCACCTCCATTCCGTTCAGGGTCAATAAATCAAACCTGATTGTGGCAATCGCGGACTTGGTGCGCGATAAAAAACTGGAGGGTATAAAGGGACTTAGAGACGAGTCAACCAGAGATATTCGGGTTGTTATTGATCTGAAGCAGGGAGTCCAGCCACAAAAAGTTCTAAATTATATTTACAAGCATACCCAGCTTGAGGACACTTTTCATTTTAATTGCGTGGCACTGGTTGACGGCGTGCCGGAGACTTTGTCTTTGAAGGCAATGCTTGAGGAATTTATCAAGCACAGGAAGCTGATAGTTCGCCGCAGAACGGAATTTGATTTGAAACAGGCGGAAGCTCGCGAGCATATTTTACTCGGGCTTTCAAAAGCCCTTGACCATATTGATGAAGTCATCAAGCTTATAAAGAAATCAAAAGATGTTGAGGGCGCGCGTTTGGGTCTGATGAAAGAATTCCGATTTTCGGAACTTCAGGCGAATGCCATTTTGGATATGCGTCTTCAAAAACTGGCCGGCCTTGAAAGAAAGAAAATAGAAGACGAACTCAAAGCTATACAAGCTCTTATAAAAATATTAAAAGATTTGCTCGGAAGTCCCAAGAAAATTCTGGGGGTTATAAAAGACGAGCTTAAAGACATTGCTGATAAATACGGAGACGACAGAAGGACGAAGATAGTCAAGTATGCTGTTAAAGCTCTCTCTGACGAAGATATGGTTCCAGACACCGAATCAATGCTTGTTTATACCCAGGGCGGTTATGTTAAGCGCACCAATCCGGACGAATATAGGAAACAACGCCGCGGTGGTGTGGGAGTGATGGATCTTGATACCAAAGAAGAAGATTTCATCACCCAGTTTTTGACTACTTCAAGCCATAGCGATCTTTTGTTTTTTACCGACAAAGGAAAAGTTTATCAGATGAAGATGTACGAGCTTCCGGAAGGCAGGCGGACTACTCGCGGCAAATCCATTATGAATTATCTTTCGCTTTCGCCGGATGAAAAAATAAGCTCCATTCTTCCTATGCCCAAAAGCGTAAAGCAAGGAGAGTCCGCTTTGATGATGGTTACCCGAAACGGTATCGGTAAAAAAATGGCGGCTAAGAATTTTCACGATGTCAGAAGGAGTGGCATTATCGCCATCAAACTTGATAAAGACGACATTCTCATTTCGGCTTTTTTTGTCGGGAAAGGGGACAGTGTGGTTGTTGGGAGTTCCGCGGGTCAGTCTATTCGTTTCAAAGAGTCTGATGTCAGAGAAATGGGAAGGACAGCGGGCGGAGTGCGCGTGATTAAAATAAAGAAAAATGATTCTATAGTAGCTGCTGAAGTGGCTAAAAAAGAATACGCCGCACCGGAGCTTCTTGTGATAAGCGCCAATGGCTATGGTAAGAGAACATCCCTAAAAGAATACAAAATTCAAAAACGCGGAGGTTCAGGCATCAAAACCGCTAAAGTTACTTCAAAAACAGGTTTGATCATCACAGGCAAAGTTGTTTTTGATCCGGAATCTGAAGTCGTGGCCATTTCAAAGAAAAGCCAGGTCATAAGGGTGGATCTAAAGGAAATCCCCACCCTTTCAAGAGCTACTCAAGGAGTGAGAGTTATGAAACTTCACGATGGTGATTCCATCGCTTCTATTATTTGTTTTTGAGAATAGACACCAGACACCAGATAGCAGACTTATAGACAAGAGAAATTTGTCAGTCGCGGTTTATTAGTTATAATTAAGCGAGCGGTTGATAATTATTAATCTAGTGTCTACTTGTCTAATATCTAACCTATGTCATTTGCCAATCCGCAATCCAATATAGAGCATTTAAATTTAAATCACGGAATGAAGGTTGCCGATATAGGAACGGGTAGTGGCGTCTATGCTTTTCTAGCTTCGAAATTAGTGGGCGAAAATGGAAAAGTTTATGCCGTTGATATCCAGCACGAGCTTCTTTCAAAGTTAAGGACGGAAAGCAAAAGACAAAATATCCATAACATAGATTTTGTTTGGGGCGATGCCGAAGAAAAAGCTGGACTAAAAATAAAAGATGCCACTGTTGATGTTGCCATAGTTTCAAACGTTTTATTTCAAGTTGAGGATAAAAGAGGTATGATTTTTGAAGCGGCGCGTTTGTTAAAGCCGACCGGCAAGATTTTGGTTATTGATTGGACTGATTCTTTTGGAGGATTGGGGCCTATGCCGAATGATGTTTTTTCTAAAGAAGAAGCCAGGAGTCTTCTTACGGAAGCAGGTCTGTCATTTTTGAAAGAATTTGACGCCGGAGCTCACCACTATGGTTTTATTTTTGTGAAAAATAAGGTCTGATATCTGGCAATCTTGTTTCTAAATATTTATAATATTTAAATGAACACCTTTCAAACAATAGTATTAGGAATCTTTGTATTTTTTCTATTGGCTGGCGTTGCCGCTTTCGCTTTGTTTCGGGGCAGTGGCGCCAATTCTTTGCCGACTGTTGTTATTTGGGGAACTTTTCCCCAGTCCGCAATGGGTGCCTTTTCTCAAGACAAGAGTCTTCAAAGCGCTTCCATTAAATTTGAATATGTTCAAAAAGACCCGGCTTCTTTTGAAAATGATTTTGTAGAAGCTCTGGCGAGTGGCAATAGTCCGGACCTTGTTATTTTTCCGCATGATTTATTACTTAAACATCAAAATAAATTAGCCGTTATTCCTTTAAAAAATTTATCGGAACGCCAATTTAAAGATTCTTTTATTGAGGGCGGGGAAATATTTCTTACTCCTAAAGGAGCGCTGGGTATTCCCATTTTGACGGACCCTTTGGTCATGTACTTCAACAGGAATATGCTTTCAGCCAAAGGAATCGCGACCCCTCCAAAACATTGGGACGAATTTTTTACAATCGCTCCAAAATTCAATGAAAAAAATAAGGCGGGAAACTTAAATAAAACGATTGTCGCTTTGGGCGAGACTTCAAATATTACAAATTTTAAAGATATTTTTTCCACTTTGATTCTTCAGGCGGGCAGTCCGATTACTGCTTTTGGAGAGGATGGAAAAATTTATTCTACTTTAGCCAGGAATAATGATTTTGATAATACACCGGCTGAAGCGGCCCTCCGTTTTTATACCGAATTTTCAAACCCCGTTAAACCGGTTTTTTCCTGGAATAAGTCCTTGCTAAATTCAAGAGACGCATTTTTAGCTGAAGAGCTTGGAACTTATTTCGGTTTTTCAAGCGAACTTAACACTCTTCGGTCCAGGAATCCAAATCTTAATTTTGATGTGGCGGCCATTCCCCAAACTAGAGATGGAAAGACTAAAATAACTTATGGTAAAATGTACGGACTGGTTATACCCAAATCCAGTCAAAAAATTTCGGCCGCTTTTACGGTTGGAACCGAAATGACTTCAGCAGAGTCTCTTAAAAACCTTTCCGAATTGCTTAATTTGCCACCCGCAAGAAGAGATTTACTTTCCATTTTACCCGAAAACTCTTATCAATCTGTTTTTTACCAATCAGCCATTATGACAAAAGTTTGGTCAGACCCTTCTCCCGTTGAAACCTATACTGTCTTTAAAGATATGGTTGAGTCTTTTACTTCTGGAAAAGCCCGTTTGAGCGAGGCGGTCATTAGAGCTGACAAAGAGCTTAACTCGCTTTTAAGAGAGCTTGAACAATAACCATGCCTTACTTAAGATTATTTTTTATTCAGTTTGAACTCTTTGCTTTTTTGTTTCTATTTTTGTTTGTGAATCCGGCTTTGGCTCAACCTCTGGTACCTGAATGCGCTAATGATAGTTGTGGTTTCAATGACCTGATTACTCTCATTAAGAACATTACCAATTTTCTTTTGATACTTGCTGTGCCTGTTGCAACCGTTCTCTTTGCTTATGCCGGATTTCAGTATATTTTCGCGGCGGGGGATACGGGTAAAATTAAAAAAGCCCATGATATATTTTTGAGTGTTTTTTGGGGTTTGGTCTTTATGGCTTCGGCCTGGCTTATTGTTAAGATTATTGTTGATACTCTTGACCCTAATGGGATGGGAGGAGGTGGGAATTTTTTATGAAACTAAGTTTTAAATTATATGAAAATCTTTAAAAAACCCATACTATTAATCATTTTCTTCACTCTGACCGCTCCCATTTTTGTTCTTGCTAGTTCTCACGGATTATCTTCCGGGTCAGGCAATACACTAGGCAACCCAATTCAAGCAGAGTCAATCCAAGAACTTGCGTCCCAGATTATTAACATAGTTGTCAAAATCGGCGCCCCCATAGTGGTGTTTTTCCTTATATATGTCGGTTTTCTTTTTGTTACAGCTCGTGGCAATACGGAAACTCTCAAGACAGCCAAGAACGCTCTTCTTTGGACATTCATAGGCGGTCTGATACTTCTTGGCGCTCAAGGTCTTTCAAGTGTTATTTGCGGCACTATTGATACCATAAGCAATCAAACAACATGCAGTTGATTTTTTCTAGATCAAGAATGATTGGATTAAGTGTTTTCTTTATTGCCTTTTTTCCTTCAGTCGTTCTTGCTAAAACATTCGCTGATATAGTTGGCGAGCTTGTCGGAGTTATAAACACGGCAATACCCGTTGTTTCCGGTCTCGTACTTTTGGCTTTCTTTTGGGGAGTTTTCAAGTATGTATTTTCAAGCGCCGACTCAACCGAAAAAGGTCAAGCAAAAGAAGTCATTGTTTGGGGACTGGTCGCCCTTTTTGTGGCATTTTCAATATGGGGACTGGTTGCTGTTTTAGAGAATACCATTATTAGATAGACACCAGACATTAGATAGCAGACACTAGACATAAGACACTAGACATTAGAGATTAGATACCAGATAATTAGAAATTAGACATTAGACTATAATATATTATGAAAATTTTGTTTAAAACATTTTTTATTTCTCTTATATTTTTGCCGGCTATTAGTTACGCTGAAGATGCTATTGATATAAGCGTAAGGCTCCTTGGCGGTCTTCAGAGAATTATTAATATTTCTATCCCCATCTTGGTGGGTCTTGCGATTTTAGCTTTTTTTTGGGGTCTCGTTCGTTATATTTGGTCACAGGGTTCCGATGGTAAAATAGAGGCTAAAAAAGTGATGCTCTACTCTCTTATCGCTGTTTTTGTAATGGTCTCTCTTTATGGTATTATTGCTTTAGCTCAAAGTACATTCGGGGTTAACCAAACAGGCAATTTTAGCGCGCCTAGAGTCAATACTGGAGGCGGCGGAGGAGGCGGAGGGGCTGGAAGCAACCGTCCCGCTCCGGGCAACGACTTTGGAGACCCTAATCCATCAGTTCCTTTTCCGACTAATAGTTAATCCACTAGTTAATCCACAGGTCGGTCTTGTGTTCTAATTTTATTTCAATTATCCTTAAAGAGTGAATGAAGTCGAAAAAGGTTTTTGTGTTATTTTATCAATTATTTTTTGCCCTAGGGCAAATCTTCATGAAGAAACATATTATTAAGCTTGGTGTCGTTGGGGTTGCTTTAGTTCCATTTTTAGCTTCGGCCCAGAGTTTTCTTAGCATAGTTTATAGCCTCACACAGCAGTTTGGACAGATTATAAGCATACTCATACCTATTGTCTTCGGTATGGCGATACTGGCATTCTTTTACGGAATCTTTCTTTATATTTTTTCCCAAAGCAGTGACAGCAAGAAAGAAGGCAAGGGTATAATGCTTTGGTCGCTGGTTGCTATTTTTGTGATGGCTTCGGTTTTCGGTATCATTCAATTAGCCCAGAGTACTCTTGGTGTAAGCTCTGGACAGGGAAGTTTTCCTACTCCAAGAGTTAACTAATTTACTTAACAACTTAAGTAAATTTAGAGTTTTAAGCTAAAAATGACCATAGATGAATTTATAACCAAAGTTTCTGACGCTGTTTTTAATCCTTTGGTTATTCTTCTCTTTGCCGGCGCTCTTTTGGTTTTTTTGTGGGGAGTCTTTCAGTTTGTTTATGCCGGCGGAGAATCGAAGGATAGGGAAGATGGCAAACGCCATCTGCTTTACGGCATTATAGGTATGACTATTATGGCCGTTGCTTATGCTATTATGGAAATAATCGGGGCGACTGCCGGACGGCTTTTTGGTAACTAAAATATTGAACTTAAAAAAGAAAAAACGCGCGGATTTTTAAGTCCGCGCGTTTTGATTTTTTTCAAGATTTCATTGTAACGAAACCTTGATTGTGGCCTCACCATCTTCATCAAGAGCCATGAAGCGATATGAGTCACCCCATTTCTCAAAGTACATGATTGGTCTGGGCATTTTTTGGTCAAACGGCCACATCCCCGGTTTTTGTTCAGGATACATGCAGACGAGCTTTATGTTGCTATTATCAACAGCAGCCGCTACACAACCCTCACCACCAAAAACTACGTCTATCTCAACATTTTTATCCTTTCGGTACGATACCCATTCACCAAAAGGAAGTTCAAGTGTCACAACCTTCGGCTGGCGCGCCAGAAATTCTTTCCGGCGCGCCATTTGCTTCTCGGCATCTCTCGCTTGCCTCTCAACTTCCATTTCAGCGAAAGCTGACTGGAAGCCCTCGGTGTTTGTAAGAGAAACTAGGCTGATTACTACCAGGATAATTGCTCCTATCTTGCCCGCCAGCCCGCCTCTCGTCATACCAAGAACGAAAAGTGGAATGATAGCTAGGAGTGTCCAACATAGTGTTGTGCCACTCCAGAAGTCCCAAATTTTTTCCGGAAGCAAAATTTTGGAAAAAATCAAGACCACCACGTAGCTAACAAGAGCCACACCAACTGGGAACCACATTTCATCATGGTTTCCAGCTACCAATCTTTTGAACCAAGTTTCGGCAGGGGTTGGTGTCCCGTTGCTCTTTTTTCCAGATTTTTTTGTGAACACCACTATTCCGAGGACTAGGGCAATCACAATAAGCACAAGAATCGCAATAAGGAGTATTTTCATGACTATACCTCCTTATTAGATTTTGGAGATTCCGGTGGCGGGGTAACCATTACTGAAGCTGAAGCTCCACCTTCAACATAGGTTGTTATACCACTTCCTCCGATATTTTCCGTTCGGATTTGTGTCCGTAGAACCTCGGCTGCACCATTAGGGTTTACTCCCTTTCCAACAAGAGCATCCATAAGTTGATTGTAGCGACTTGACTCACCCTCCGCTTTTGCTTTTAAGGAATCTCTAACACCATATGATTCCTCACGAACACCTTCTGCCACACGGAGTTGCGTTTCTTTTGCCAGAAGGGCTTCAGCCAAAGCAACTGTGCTTTTATGAGGCTCCCACTTAACTATTCTGAAGCTTACCAAAGCGAATCCGAAACGGGGAACTATCCCGCTTGGAATCATTCCAGAAATTTTATCGCTAGATATATCTTTAGATATATCTAAAGCCTCTCCGGGAATCAAGTCGCTTTCTATGTAGTCTGTAAGCTCCTTTTTTCCCACATCTTCTTTCATCTTCTCAAGATAAGACTTGCTTACATTGAGATTTCGGATGTGTTTTTCAAGTGGCGAGTCTCCGCCAGCTTTTGGAAGTTTAAGCCATCCATTATAATCCAGGGGTTTATCTTCATCACGATATTTAGCGAAGAAATCAACCACTATTGATTCTATGGCGGCGTCAAGTAGGGTAAAGAAGTCCCCTTTTAGATAATATACTGGCAAAGATGGTATCACTTGCCGATATATTGGCAGAAGCAAGAGATTAATTCTTGAATTATCTCCCGCAAGTTCTACACCCTCCAAATACACCGGTCTGGGCACAAGAAATAGAAGAGAATTGACTATAGTTGATTCATCCGAATCAACCACTCGAGACCGAAGAGGGGCGTCCTCTTTTAGTTCATTACTGGCTTCAATTCTTCGGCGTCCACCCTTTCTTATGTCAAATTTGTGGACATTAGTGTGGGGCCAAATCCAGCTAATGAACTTTATGCCGAATGTTTTCCACAACCATTTTTGGAACCGCACTGTCCCATTCGTAGAATTGTGGAAAAATGCCTCAAGTCTTTTTTCTTCATTTTTTTCTGGGATAAGCCAGCTTCTCCCATCAATGTCATCAGCTTCTGACATTTTATAACCGCCGATATTGGGCAGTATTGCTTTTAAGCTGTCGCCGACATTAATGAAAGCTGTGGTTCCCTGGGCTATTTTCGTGAAATAGGCCCCAAGGTTCGCCAGAAGTAGCATAATGGCAATTATTAAAATAATAATTACCACCAAAGAAGCAAGTACAATAAAGATTTCCATTGACACTCTCCTGTGTTTCGTTGTGAAAGCGGGCATTGTTACCCGCTGACTATCTAGGTGGACAATATCATGATATTACCAAAAAGTCAATCAAATTTTGGGTTACATTCAATCTGTTAAGATAGAACTTTTTTGTCCGAAAGATTAGAAAGAGAAGATCCACATCCGCCCGAAACACCACCCGAAACAATTTCACAAACTCCATCAAAATTTTACAAGGTCGGACTTCGTAACAAGTGCCCGATGGAATACTTAATAGTAGATAATAATAATGGACACTCGGTGTCCATTATTATTTCATTAGCGATTATTGGTGTCTACATGAAAATCATATATGAAATTTTATCTCGTCCGCAACCATAATATTTTTCACTAATTTATTTTTTAAACCTGCTACATATTGTCATATTACTATCTCACTATCATACGATATATCGTATGATAGTGAGATAGTAAATTTGTAGAATAGTAAGAAAATGAGGGGTGAATAATTACTTACTTTGCTTGTTTGTGGGCGGGAGACCCGCCTGCCGGCAGGGGACTTAAAACTTACAGTTTCAGTATACCTTTTCTGTTTTTTACTTCACAAAGTTTGTAAAAAACTATCAAAGGTCTTCAAGTCCTCACGAAAGTCATACCCATGACTTTCTTCCCACCCCCAACCTTCACTTTACTTGTTTGTGGGCGGGAGACCTGCCTTCTGTAGGCAGGTGACTTGATTCCTACAGAATCTGTATACCTTTCGTATTTTCAGAAAGCAGAGCTTCCTGAAAATATACTCAAGGTTTTCAAGTCCTCTCCCGCGAGTGAAGCAGTTCACTCGCTCCG
This sequence comes from uncultured Candidatus Saccharibacteria bacterium, assembly GCA_964348535.1. GTDB lineage: Bacteria > Patescibacteriota > Minisyncoccia > Phycocordibacterales > JAKFXT01 > JBGPJO01. The sequence goes on along the minus strand of CAYGDB010000017.1, from coordinate 98 downwards.
CCCTAAAATAAAATAACCGGCAGAAGCCGGCATTTTATTTTATGTGGGCGGGAGAGGACTTGAACCTCCATCCCTTGCGAGACATGCTCCTAAGGCAT
>CAYGDB010000016.1:0-12728 GCA_964348535.1 uncultured Candidatus Saccharibacteria bacterium | reverse complement strand
CGGCTATTTAACACCTTTTGAGACATTTCATTGCACTTCAATTTAGAATCTAGATAGAAACATTTTTTCTAACAGGGTGAAGCAAAAAAAAGCCCCTCCTTGTTAGCAAGGAGGGGCTGAGAATGTCTTAAGCTTTAAGAACGGCAGATAGGTCGCTGTCGCCCCAGTCGCTGACTAGCAAACGCACATCCCAGTCCCACGCAAGACCGCCCCAGTACAGAAGCAGAACGCAACGGCGACCGCCCGAGTCCCGAAGAACCATACCGTCAAAGTAGATGAATACCGTGTTGCCGTTCACCTTCTCCTTCAACCACTCGGGAATGAGGTGCTGGTTCTCCCAAAGCGTGAGGAAGATGTTGGCGTCCAGTCGGATATAATCCGATGACTTCAGACGCTTGAGATTCTCCTCGCCATTAACCGAGAAATCATCGTCCGAGAGCATCGTGACGAATTGAATCTTGCTGATGTCAAGTTGGGTGAGTGCGACGGAGCGAGTGTCTGTTTCCTCCGCGATGATGCTCCAGCCTGAACCAATGAACTTAACAGGATTAAAACATGCACGGTTTATCTTGATAATATTTTGCAAGACCTCCTCTTTTGACATGGGATGTTCCTTTCTAAATACGCTAGAGGACTCCAAGGAAATCTCGGTTTGCCATAGCAAGGTTCTTCTGCCATTTATTATATTACTTAATACAAAATTGTCAAGCAAAATTGCCACATTTTGTCAAAAAAGGACCGTCCTTTCATTATCGCTCTGTTGAGAGCTACTTTTCGCTATGGCAAATGCCTTATAAAAGTGCTTCTACTCCTAATTATACTACACTATACAGATACTTGTCAGAGTAGCTCGCCACCTTATTGTCTTATTCTCACGAATATGCCTATATGATAATTCTTTATTCTTACCTTAATTCATAATTCGTGATTCATAATTCACGCCTTACTATTCCCTCCTGTATTCAACTGAATTTGCCGTATCAAACAAAGAGCGGAGGTCTTTTACCGAAGAGGCCACGCCGGCGACGCTTTCTTTAAGAAGTTGAAAAGGCGACTGGGGAGGTGCTTTAGCCATTTGGGATTCTTTGACGATGTCTTCTTTGGTAACTACCACGCTGGTGGCGCCGATTTTGGCAAAAAACATTGAGACCCAAATAAAAAATATCACCACAGTAATGCCGAAAGAAAAACTAAAAGCCACAAATTGTTTGTGATGGTCCGGTTTTCCTTTAAGTTTTTCTAAAAAATCAAACATTCTGGTGTCTAAATATCTAATGTCTAATTATCAAGCGTTTGATGTCAAAACCACGATATCGCCGTCTTTTCCATCAAGGTCTTTTTTCTTGAGAGTTAATTTTTCCAATTCCTCTCCGCCCTCCCCCTCTTTAATAAAAGCTTTAAGGGCCGCTTTGCCAAGTGAATCGTCTCCATAGTGCATCGGTATCATAATTTTCGGCTCTATAGAAACGGCAAGTTTGGAAGCCTCGGATGGTGTAAGAACTTCATCGCCTCCGATTGGCGCAAAAAGAATATCAACCGATTCAAGGGCGCTCTTTGCGTCAATGGAAATATCATCTTTGGATGAAAGAGCGCCGAGAAAACATATGCTCATTCCTTCAAGTGAAATAAAATAAATGGTATTGAACTTGCCGTCTTTATTCTTGCCACCCGGAAAACCTTTTATAAAAACATCTTTTATTTCATACTCGCCCGGGCCACTAATAACAAAAGGTTTCTTTTCGCCAAAAGTAACTTGCTCAATGCCGTTTGTTTCAGGAGTGTTGATTGATATGAGAGCGATATCGGCCCCGAAACGAGAACCATTAAGCTTTGATTCTTTTGAAATGGGGTTGAAAGCGATGACCAAATCGCCAAGCTGAATCTTGAAAAATTCGTGTCCGTAACCGGTTATAATCATAGGCGACCAATATAGCATAATTGCGCGAATCTTTATAGTAGTTATAATGAACAAGGTTTAATCCAACAGAAGGAGAAGGAAAATGCCTAAACGGGACCCGCCAATTTTCGCACTTTCATTTTTTATACGGCAATCTCGTTTCAATCTCCAACTGAAGGGGGTGATCCAAAAATCTGCCAAATTATCTTAGAATAATTTGGTAACACAAATCTCGTCCGCGCTCTATATAATAAAGCGGGCGAGATTTTTTGATTGCTTTTATTCTAAAATTAAGTATACTTTCTTTTGCCTCTGGTATTCGGTATCAGAGGTATTTATTAGAAATAAAGTAACCCCCTGCGTAACCAAAGGAAGAGCTCGCGGGAACTTCACTAAATTTATGGATGAAATAAAAGAAGATAAGGCAGATATAATTTCTAAAGAAAACGTAGAAGAAGCGGAAGAAAGAGAAGAAGCGGATAAAATTAAAAAAGAAGGAATGATGTCTTCGTTTCTTCATGGCATCAAAAACCCGCCGGCTATGGGTGATTTGGTTGAAGGTTCGGTAATTGCCATTGAAAAGTCTTCAGTCTACATTGACCTGCCTCCTTTTGGCACAGGCATAATCTACGGCCGAGAATATTTAAACGCCCGCGACATACTGAGAAGAGTCAATATAGGCGACAGCGTCGCCGCTAAAATCGTCGACCCTGAAAACAAAGACGGTTATATAGAACTTTCCCTTAAAGAAGCTCGCCAAGCTCTAATATGGAGCGATGCCGAAGAAATAATCCGCGAAAAAAGAATTTTGGAACTGCCTGTAAAAGACGCCAACAAAGGCGGGCTGATTCTTGAGTGGCAAGGCATTCAAGGTTTTCTTCCCGCTTCCCAACTAAAAACTGAACACTATCCAAGAGTTGATGATGGGGACAAAGATAAAATTTACGAGGAGCTGAAAAAACTGATCGGCACAAGCATTCCCGTAACTATCATAGGAGCGACGCCGAAAGAAGGAAAACTTATCTTCTCCGAAAAAAGCTCCGAACAAAAAGAAAAAAGGGAGATTGTTGAAAAGTATCAGGTCGGAGATGTGCTTGAAGGGGTTATTACCGGCATTGTCGATTTTGGAGCTTTTGTCAAAATTGAAGACAACCTTGAAGGTCTCATACATATATCAGAGATAGACTGGGGGTTGGTTGATAACCCTCGTAGCTTCTTCAAAGTCGGTGAAAAAATGAAAGTTAAAATAATTGAAATAAAAGACGGAAAAATATCTCTTTCCTTGAAAGCTCTTAAAGACAACCCTTGGAAAGATGCCGAGAAAAAATATAAAAAAGACGATATCGTGGAAGGGGTAATAATCAAATTCAACAAACACGGAGCTTTGGCTTCAATAGAAGAAGGTGTGGCCGGACTTGTCCACCTTTCTGAATTTGGTTCTGAAGAAAAACTGCACCAAGCTCTCGAGCTCGGCAAAAACTACAAATTCAAAATCACCTTGTTTGACCAAAAAGAACAAAAGATGGCTTTGTCTTTTACGGAGGGCAAAGAATAAACTGAATAAACTACAAAGTGTGTGGCGACAATATAAAAATTCAAAAAATCCCCCGCTTAGAAACCGAGTTTCTAAGCAGGGGATTTTAAACGGACCTAAAATGTTGGAAACCGAGCTTCCAACATTTTCGGTTTGTAACAAAAAACCGTCGGGATAATTACCCCGACGGTACGCTAACTTTGTTGGAACCTCGCACTTAGTACTCACGTATCGGCGGAACATTTTTTGGATAGCGTCGCTCGTAATCATCATCATACCGACGCAACGTCTCAATGACATCTTCGCTCGAAACTGATTCAAGACGTTCCGCGAACTTGCGTGTCAGATTCGCAATATCTACGTTTTTCGCGAGGCGATGTCCTGGCGAACGTGGTTTGTACTTTTTCATCTTGATGTCTCCCTTGACTGAGAGAGTGACCTGTCACTCCCGATAAATCTTTCTCAATGCTATCACTTACAGCTCTCTCGTCAACTGTAAGTTATCAGTTAAACTCCCCCATCGCTTTTTCACGGCCTTCGGCAATAATCATCTCAATAGCTTCGCAGATTTTCTTTGATTCTTTTTTAAGAATTTCATTTTCGGTTGGTTTAAATTTACCAAGAATGAAATCAATGACCGCTTTTTCGCCGGATGGTTTTTTTAATTTCCCCGATGAAGTTGAAGGAGAAACGCCGATACGAAGACGGATAAAATCTTTGGTCTTTAAGGATTTAATAATGGATTCAAGGCCACGATGTCCGCCCGAGCTTCTTCCGAATGAAATCTTAAATTTGCCCAATGGCAAGTCCATATCATCATACAAAACCACAAGTCTCTCAATTTCTTTTTTACTCTTTATATAATTACCAACCGCCAAACCCGACTTATTCATAAATGTATCGGGCAAAATAGCCGTCACTTTTTGCTTGCCTATCAGGCCACTTCCCTCAAGGGCTTTTGTTTTTTTGCTTTTTTCCCAGCCTGAAAAAGCATTCTGTTTGGAAAACTTCTCAACAAGAGTTCGCCCGACATTATGTCTGGTATTTTGATACTCTTCTCCCGGGTTTCCTAAGCCGACAATCAAATAATTCATAAGAACAATCTTACAACGATAAAAGAAAAATTAAAAATAAGTTCGACATAATAAAAAACCTTGTGTCAAATGAATCTCGGTAGTAGAATTTATACGAAATGGAAAAACACAATCAATCTTTTTTTTCTGAAATGGTCAGATTCGGATTGATCACTCTCGTCATTGTAATTCCCGTAAGATTTTTTATAGCCGAGCCATTTATCGTCAGCGGCGCTTCAATGGAACCCACTTTTGAAAACGGGAATTACTTAATAATTGATAGAATTTCCTATAAAGCAATAGGAGAACCAAAACGTTACGACGTAATAATTTTCAAATATCCCAAAAATCCAAGCAAATACTTTATAAAAAGAATAATAGGATTGCCGGGAGAGACCGTCGAACTTAAAGACAAAGATATAATAATAAAAAATGCCGACAATAAAGAAGGGTTCGCCATTGACCAATCTTATATAAGAAATTTTTCAAGTGACAACGCCACTTACACTTTGGACAAAGACCACTACTTTGTTATGGGAGACAACAGAACGGCCAGTTCTGATTCACGCGTGTGGGGACCTCTTTCAAAAGAACTGATTGTCGGAAAGGCGTGGCTACGCCTTCTTCCAATTGGAGAAATATCAGTTTTTTAAAGAAAAGGAACTAAAGACAACGAAAATGGAAAAACAAAAAATAAAAAGCGTTGGTGGACTTTTTGAAAAAGCTCAAGAAATCGCCGAGCATTATGGTTTTTCTCCGCTTTCAAAAATAATTCAACAAGGAAAGGCGCGCCAAGTTGGCGGCAAAAAATATAACGCAACCAAAACAATCAAAAGCGACCTGCATGGAGAAGCAGACCGTCTTTCCATTATGCGAGCTTATATTGATAATAATTTATCTTCGCTCCCCCAGCCCATAATGCTTTATCACTCCGAACCTCTGTCAAAAAATATGGACAGAAATATTTACGGGGGTAAAAATGCCGTTCAGTTTTCACTGGAAATAATAGGAGCGGCAAAAAGCATAACCGAAGCGACTCTTTTAAAAACAGCTTTCACCATTTTAAGAGAAGTGGGATTTGAAGATTTTTCAGTGTCCATAAACAGTCTTGGAGACAGAGACTCAATAGCAAAATTCACTCGTGAGTTTACGGCTTATTACAAAAAACATATTGAAGAAGTTCCCGTCCACTGCCGCAGCCTTCTAAAAAAAGACGTATTCAAAGTGCTTGAATGCGCGGAGGACAAGTGCATGCTAGTAAAAGAGAGCGCGCCCAAACCCATCGCCTCGTTATCGGAGGAAAGTCGGTCATACTTTGGCGAAGTGCTGGAGTTTTTAGAGAGCATGGGCATTCCTTACAACATAAACCACTGTCTGGTTGGTGGAAAAGATTATTACACAAGGACTATTTTTGAAATCAGAACGGAAAATCCCACTAATAAATTTTACCCGAAAATTAAAATAGAAATGGCGCTTGCAAGAGGCGGACGTTTTGATGACCTTTCAAAAAAACTTGGTTTAAAAAAAGAAATTCCAGCCGTTGGTATCAGTATTTCAATGGGAGGGCTTGGTATGGTTCTACCCAAAAAAAGAGTGGAAAGAAAAAATGTAAAAAAAACATCCGTATACTTAATCCACATAGGAATGAGCGCCAAACAACAGAGCCTTTCGGTAATGGAAATATTGCGCCAAGCCCATATCCCTGTTTACCAATCACTTTCAAGGGACCAAATTGGAGACCAAGTTGCCTCTGCTGAAAATCTAAAAGTTCCTTACACCATAATTATCGGCCAGAAAGAAGTCATAGACGGCACAGTTATAGTGCGAAATATGTTAAACCGCTCGCAACAAACAATTCTATTGCCATTATTGGCAAGCCACCTAAAAAAAGCTCATTGTTAAATAAGTTCTGCACAATATCATGCTTTACTTCAGATTGACCTATGTAACACGCCTGCCATAGCAGGCGTGTTACATAGGTGTTTTGGTAACAGCTAATTACTCAACTATTTTACCCTACGAATGTTTGTCATTTTAGGCCTGAAAATAAGACTATTTTTGGTTAAATATTGCGCTTGGAGCTAGAATTCGGTCAAAAAACTTGACAAATATAATTTAATATGCTAGACTGAGGATAGTTCGTTCCAATCAAGCGCTTTAGCGCATACCTTAGGAGGGTAACATGAGAAAAAAGTTCAAAGTTAAGCAGGTTGGGTACGGGAAAGACGGGTGGGACAGCCTTACTCTACTCGATCTTGGCTTCCAGGCCAGAAGTGGCCCTGGCGAGTACGCCTATTTGGGAGCTATACCGACTCCTGGCAATAGCTTCTTCGTCTACTATGACGAACCGGCTGATGGCTCGGATAGTGGTCGGTTTCGCTTGGTCCGGGTTGAAGGACATGTGTTGAATGATGAGATTGATATTGCGCGGGGCGGGGCAAGCAAGACCCACGTGCATGATGGCCTCGGCACCCTAACTTTCTATGGAGAGGCAAATGGTAAGTCCTGGTCATTCCATTGCGAACAGCCGGAGGTCAATTAAGACGAGCGGGAAATGAAGAACTCAGAACCTTGGAGAAATCCGGGGTTCTTTTACTTATTAAATACACCGTTGGTCTATATATAACTGTGTACGAGAGTTCAAACTCCTGACATAAAGCCGTCTACCTTATTAAGGTATTGAGCTAATTTATTTGCGAAGGAAAAACCGCTGTGTTATAGTCAACCCAATGACAATGATAAACATTGAAGTCGTACGAAACGCAAATGAAACCACGGCAAGCCTAGTTCGCCGATTCACAAAAAGAACCCAGGGGGCTGGCGTTTTAACTCGCGTCAGAGGAAGACGTTTTGCCAAAAGACCGTCCACAAAATTCACACGCAAAAAATCAGCCCTAAAAAGGATAAGCATGAGGGAAAAAAGGGAGGTTCTTGAAAAGCTTGGAAAGGCGATTGTTAAGAAAAAAGGTTTTGGTCGTCGCTAATGACAAGAGAAAAACTGATAGTAGCAAACGAAATCAAAGGCAAGCCCTCAGACTTGCCTTTTTCTCTTTTTAAGAAAGCGATAAAAATAAAAGAGAAAATATTAGGCAAAAATTATACGCTTAATATTATCTTTATAGGAGATTCACGGTCAAAAAAACTCAATCAAATTTATAGAAAAAAAAATAATCCCACAAATATTCTTTCATTCCTCATAGAAAAAAATGTCGGAGAAATTTATATCAACAGCAAGCAAGTAAAAAGGGAGACGAAAATTTTTAACCGAGATTTTGACAATCTTCTGATTTTCCTTCTTATCCACGGAATGTTCCATTTGAAAGGAGAGCAACATGGGAGTAGAATGGAGGATAAAGAGAAAGCCGTACGCGCCTTGTTTAATGTATGATTTTATAGATATTTAAACATCAGCGCTTCGGCCAATCTGTCAATTATTATTTATGGCTCGACAAATTGCAGTCGGTATTGATGTCGGTACACACCAAGTGAAAGTGGTGGTGGCTGAATGGCTGCGGGAAAACGCCGACAAAGATAGAGAGTTTCCAAAAATTATAGGAACAGGTTCTGCTGAATCACGCGGACTTCGCCATGGCTATATAATAAACGGCTCTGACACAACCGAGAGCATCAAAAACGCCATTCTTAAAGCTGAAGCATCTTCCGGTGTTAAAATAAAGCGAGCTTTTATATCTGTTGGAGGGGTTGGGCTTGAAGCCGTTATAGGTTCAGGAAGTGTTCTCATTTCAAGGGGAGACAGCGAAGTAACAGCCCTTGACCTTGAAAAAATAATTGAATCAGCAAAAAATTCTCTTCCTCAATCACTGACGCTTAACAGAAAAATAATCCACAATGTTCCACTATCATATAAAATTGATGGCAAAGAAGTGCTTGGTAATAGACCTGTTGGACTAAGGGGAGTAAAACTTGAAGGTAAGGTACTATTCGTAACGACGCTTGAACAGCACTTTGAATCTTTAGTTGAAGCCATCGAAGATGCGGGGGTTCAAGTGGAAGATGCTATGGCGGCGCCGTTGTCTGGAAGCTTGGTATCTCTTACCAAAACTCAAAAGATGGCAGGTTCGGTGCTAGCAAACATAGGCGCCGAGACAGTTTCTATTATAGTTTTTGAAAATGGCCTACCTGTTTCTCTTGAAATATTCCCCGTAGGTTCAAGTGACATAACAAACGACATAGCACTAGGGCTTCGAGTTTCTCTTGAAGAAGCCGAGAGAGTAAAACTTGGCGCGGTGATAGGAACATCTTATTCAAAAAAGAAATTTGATGACATCGTAACCGCCAGACTTTCCGATATTTTTGAACTGATAGAAGCCCACCTAAAAAAAATCGGCCGAAGTGGCCTCCTACCAGCGGGCATAATCATCACAGGGGGTGGTTCAGGTCTTTCAAGCGTTGAAGACCTCGCTAAAGCATACTTGAAGCTTCCATCAAAAATCTCACTCGTAAATGTCCCCCATCCAGTCAGAAATCAGATAAGAGATGCTTCTTGGGCGGTGGCTTATGGTCTTTGCATTTGGGGATTTTCAGGTGATGATTCATCCGGTTCGGCATATGGAGAAATTACCGGTATTTCAAAAAAACTGATAAAAGCTATCGGCAACTTGCTAAAACCCCTTCTTCCATAGACTTTTGAACCCATTCAGACATATAAAGATTAAATGTAAAGGTGCATTTTTAAGCTTGTTTGATATTATTCAAAAAAGGATTTACAAGTGCTTATTTCACCGGCTAAAAAATAAAAACTATGGCAACTAAAATAATTCCAGAGGTTGAAACATTTGCCCGAATAAAAGTGGTAGGAGTCGGAGGTTCCGGCAGAAATGCCATAAACCACATGATTAATTCCCATGTTAAAGGGGTGGATTTTGTCGCTATCAATACTGACGCTCAAGACCTCCATCACTCGCTCGCAAAGCACAAAGTTCACATTGGTAAAAATCTTACTCGCGGGCTGGGCACTGGTATGAATCCGGCAACAGGTAAACAAGCGGCGGAAGAAACGAAAGAAGAAGTTCAAGAGTCACTTAAGGGAGCCGATATGGTTTTTATCGCCTGTGGCATGGGCGGAGGGACAGGGACAGGGGCGGCGCCAATTGTGGCAAGAACAGCCAAAGAACTCGGCGCTCTCACCATTGCCGTTACTACCAGACCTTTTTCATTTGAAGGCGCTCAGCGCGGACGCCTTGCCGAACAGGGGCTTGATGAACTTCGAAAAGAAGTGGACGCCCTCATTGTTATTCCGAACGACAGGCTTTTAAGCGTTGTTGATAAACAAACCACCGCCCGTTCGGCTTTTGCCATGTGCGATGATATCCTTCGCCAAGCTGTTGAAGGCATATCAGACATTATAGTTACGCCTGGAATCATAAACGTGGATTTTGCCGACGTTAGGGCCATTATGGAAAACGCGGGCTCGGCCCTTATGGGAATCGGATTGGCGTCAGGTGAGAAAAGAGCGGAAGAAGCGGCAAAATCCGCCATAAACTCCCCTCTTTTAGATATCTCAATAAATGGCGCGAAAGGAGTCCTGTTCGCTATTGCAGGAGGAGACGATATAACAATGCACGAAATCCAAGAAGCGGCAAAAATTATAACAGAATCAATAGATCCGAATGCCAAAGTTATTTTCGGCGCGATAAAAGATGAGAAACTCAAGAAAAATGAAATCCGAGTAACGGTAATAGCAACAGGTTTTCCGGAATCTGAAATTTCAAAACAGGAACCTATCTTCCAGCTCAAAAAACAAGAAATGAAGCAAGAAGACAGAGAGGAAAAAAGAACGGAAACTCCAATAATAAAAACCATTTCCCCGGTGATACCGACAATGAAAGAAAACAAGGTGGAAAATAAACCGCTTCCTCCAAATGAAGATGATAGCGATTGGGGTGCTGTGCCGGCATTTTTGCGAAGAAACAAAATTAAATAAAAAAACCGCCCTAGGGCGGTTTTTTTATTTCTAAATCAAACTAAGAAATGATATAATATAATCATTGTTTTTGTATTTCTTTATTCATAATAGACACTTTACTTATGCACGACCTTATAATCATCGGTGGTGGTCCAGCCGGAGTTTCAGCGGGAATATACGCCGCTCGCAAACGTTTAAAAACTGTTTTTATTTCAGAATCTTTTGGTGGACAAAGTACTGAATCAGCGGGTGTTGAAAATTGGATTGGAACCATTTCCATCTCCGGACCGGATATGGCAAAAGCCTTTGAAACCCACTTAAAAGCATACGCTTCCGATGTTGTTGAGATACAAGTACCGTCCAAAGCGGTCAAAGTTGAAAAAAAAGATAACGGCTTTGAGGTTACAACGATTGATGATAAAAAATTTCAATCAAAAGCGCTTTTTCTCGCAATAGGAAGCACCAGAAGAAAAATCACCGCGCCCGGAGCGGAGAGACTTGAACACAAAGGCATCACCTACTGCGCCTCATGCGATGGTCCGCTTTTTTCCGGTATGGACACGGTTGTTATAGGCGGAGGAAACGCCGCCTTTGAAACAGCGGCCCAACTTTTGGCTTACGCTAAAAGCGTTACACTTTTAAACAGAAGCCAAGAATTCAGAGCCGACCCGGTAACCGTGGAAAAAGTTCTTTCAAATCCTAAAATGAAAGCCATTAAAGGGGCCGAGCTTGTAAAAATAGATGGTGAGAATTTTGTGACAAGTCTGACCTACAAAAATAAAGAGGTCGGAGAAGAAATAAATTTGCCCGTATCCGGAATTTTCGTTGAAATTGGTCTTATTCCGTCAACTGACATCGTGAAAGGGTTGGTGGAAATGAATGAAATCGGCCAGATTAAGGTTGACCCAAAAACACAAGCCACATCGGTTCCAGGCATTTGGGCCGCTGGGGACGCCACCGACGGACTTTATCATCAAAATAACATTGCGTCAGGAGATGCCGTTAAGGCTCTTGAAGATATATATGTTCATCTTCATACGAAATAGCGGAGAAGTCACTTATCGTCAACACATTCGCCGTACTCGGCTCAGTATTTCCTCACCTTCGTTCGTCAACCATTTTCCAGAGGTAAAGCGAGGCCACCGTGCGGTGGCCTCGCCAATTTATAGAAAGTTTTTCCATCTGAACGGAAGAGGGTAGTCGCTTTAATCCGAATAGTTTTTGAAATCCCTTTTGAATTCCCAAATCCCCCGTCGGCAAAATATCCGGTCGATTGAGGGTGAACATAAGAAACATTTGAACCGTCCAAACCCCGATGCCTTTCACCAGAGTTAGATGTTCTATAATTTCTCCATCGGACATTTTATGGAAATTTTTTGATGAAACACTGCCATCTTTAAACTTTCTGGCGAGGTCTATTATGTAAGCGGCTTTTTGACTTGAAAGACCCGCCCCACGAAGTTTTTCAAACTTTATTTTTAAAACATCTTCAGGAGTCGGAAACTTCTTTTTTGGAAATAACCCCAGAAATTTTTTCAAAATTGACTCCGCCGCCTTGCCAGATATCTGCTGATAAATAATTGATTTTAAAAGCGACTGAAATGGGTCTTTGGTTTTATTAAACTCCGGTTTTATTGGTCCGTGTTTCTTAATAACATTTACCAGCCTTTTGTCGGCTTTCAAATGTCGCAAAGAAGATTTTATATCAAGGGGTTTAAATTTCACAAACTAATATGATGCTCAATTTCCTTAATTCTATGAGCGTGCTCATCAAGTTGCGGTTGTATCCCTTTATCAATCCTGCGATTAACCTCATCAAATCCTTTTTCCATTTCTGTTTTCAATTCGTCTCTTAGTCCATCAATTTTTTTATCAAACCTATGCTCAAGAGTATCAAACCTCTTATAAACATCCTGAAACCCTCTCTGAACCATTTCCGCAAGACGGTCAATTTTTTCATCAATATTCATAGAGTAATTATAACATTTCCAAAAATAATTAAATCAAAATTGAAAAAGAGAACGGCCCCGAGCGAACATCTGTCCGCAGAGGGTCGTTACCTCAAGATTGGAGCTGACTTTTAAAGCCACTCTTTTATAACTTTCCAAAAAACACATCCATCCCTTCATGACACAACAATTTAATGGCTTATCTAGGTCATTTTTCTGACTTTAGTGTATGTTAGGTATACAAAATGCTTGACATATAAAGCATAGTGCTGTATGATACAAAACAGAATGCTCATCCTACAAAACCCCCTCAATCCGAACACTTGCTGTTAATAAAATATCTTTGCTA
>CAYGDB010000015.1:741-14171 GCA_964348535.1 uncultured Candidatus Saccharibacteria bacterium | reverse complement strand
TGCTTCGCTCCGGAATTGACGACATAAGATTGATGCACTCGGCTGATTTGCGTTTCATAAACCAGTTTTAGCTTGTTTTTCAAAAATTTAAAAAACAATGAAAATTTCACGTCTATGGTTGGAAAAGTTTTTTGATACGGAGTTGCCCGACACCGATACTCTTGTTCAATCGCTGACACTTCACGCTTTTGAAGTGGACGGGGTGGAGAAGGTTGGCGATGATGACATCATAGATGTCAAAATAACTCCCAATCGCGGGCATGATTGCCTTTCGCATCGCGGAGTAGCCAAAGAGCTTGGCGCTATTTTAAATATAAAAGTTGCAAGCGATCCGCTAAACGAGACACCTTCACTTGAGCCTTTAAGTGATAAGGTTTCTGTTTTAGTAGAAGATAAAAAACTTTCTCCGAGATACATCGCTTGCCATGTGGAGGGTATAAAAATTGGACCATCTCCAAAGTGGCTTAAAGAAAAGCTTGAAGCGGTGGGACAGCGTTCAATCAATAATGTCGTCGATATTACAAACTTTGTGATGTTGAATGTCGGGCAGCCTATTCACGCTTTTGATGCTGATAAACTTTTACGGAAAGATGGGAAATATTCAATCGCGGTAAGGAGAGCTAAAAATGGAGAAAAAATGATGACACTTGATGGCAAAGAGTATGAGCTGTTAAATTCAATGCTTATTATTGCTGATGGCAATTCTGATAAGGCGTTGGCCGTTGCCGGAGTGAAAGGAGGCACTCTCGCGGAGATAACCGAAGAGACGAATAATATTATTATAGAATCGGCAAACTTTGATGGGGTGTCGGTGAGAAAAACTTCCCAAGCTTTGAAACTTCGGACTGACGCTTCCCATCGTTTTGAGCAGGTAATTTCGCCTGAGCTTTCAGGCTATGGCATGCGCTTGGCAGTAGACATGATTTTGGAAAATGCATCTCTCAGTGGAAAAGAGAAAGTTGAAAAATCAATTGGATTCGTTGATGTCCGCTCCGTTTTTCCGGAGCAAAAAAAGGTTAAGGTTTCAGCCTCGCAAATCAATAATATTTTGGGAACTTCAATTTCATCGGGTGAAATTGAAGGGGCTTTTACTCGTCTTGGTTTTAATTTTTCTTTAAACAATGAAGAGTACGAGGTTTCCGTTCCATTTGAGCGTTTAGATATTTTAATTCCTGAAGATTTGGCGGAGGAGGTGGCACGCATGGTCGGATATGAAAAGGTTATTCCTGCCGAGCTATCAGTGTCAAATAAAATAGCGGATATTAACAAAAGTTTTTATTTGACTGAGAAACTTTCCTCTATTCTTTTATCTTTAGGTTTTTCTCAAACCTACACTTCGGTGTTTAGGTCGGAGGAAAGTGGTAGAGCGGTTTCGAATAAAGTCGGAGGTGAAAGGCCGAATCTCCGTCCACGGCTTGGTGATGGCGTAATGGAATCTCTCTTGATGAACGAGCGAAATACTCCGTTACTGTCTCTTGATGAAATTCGGATTTTTGAAATAGGAAAAGTTTTTGGAAGCTATGGAGAGTTTACCAATATCGCTATCGGAGTCTCCGGTAAAAATTCAAAGAAAATAATTGACGGGCTTAAGGAGCAACTCTCTCAATTCGTCGGCGGACTTGAAGAAAAAATAACTGTAGAAGGAAATAATCTTATTCTTGAAATAGAAAATCTAGAGAAATCTGCTTTTTCTGTTTCGGGGATATCCAAATATGATAAATTGGAATTTAAAACGCCGACTCGCTACGCCCCTTTTTCCAAGTACCCTTTTATTGCCCGTGATATAGCTGTTTGGACTCCGGAAGATGTTATGGCCGAAAAAGTTGAAAATCTGATTCGGGCTAAGGCGGGAGATTTACTTGCTGTTTTGAATCTTTTTGACCAATTTTCCGCCAAAGGCGGATCCGCCTCTGGCGGAAAAAAAGAGGGAAAAGTTTCTTACGCTTTCCACCTTGTTTTTCAATCTTTTGAAAAAACTCTCTCTGACGATGAAGTAAATAAAATTATGGATAAAGTTACAACTTTACTTAATAGCAATGATGGGTGGGTAGTTAGGTAACAATATGAAAAAGTTTTACTTTGTGCGACATGGTGAAAGCGATTCAAACAAAGACCGCAACGACTCCGGCGGCGATCCGCACTTGCTGTACGCGAACCGTTACGGCGATGGTCGCTGGCTCAACGCGTACGGCGACAGGCCTGACCGCAGGTGGCTTCGTGGCGACGGGTTCGCCTTTGCTGTTTCTGAAGTCGATCTTAATTCTTGACCTTAAAATACTTACCTCGCTCTGAAATCAGAGCGAGGTATTTTTTTTGCTTTTAATTTAAAAGGTTTTTTGCTATAATGAAGTCGTCCCAAAAGGGGCGATTATTTTGTATTAGACTGGAATTCATACTAAAAATGGCCAAAGAAAAAGCCAAAAAAGAAGAAAAAAAAGAGGCCAAGAACGGCAGTTATAGCGCCGCCGATATTACAATTCTTGAAGGGCTTGAGCCGGTCAGAAAGCGCCCGGGAATGTATATAGGCACCACCGGCCCTGACGGATTGCACCATCTTATTTGGGAAATTTTTGACAACTCAAGGGATGAGGCCATGGGTAATTTTGCCGATGATGTTGAGATTACTCTTTTGCCGGGAAATAAAATTCGGGTGGCGGATAACGGCAGAGGTATTCCCGTTGATGTCCATCCAAAAACTAAAGTTTCGGCGCTTGAAACTATAATGACCACTTTGCACGCTGGTGGCAAATTCGGCGGTGAGGGATATAAAGTTTCAGGGGGTCTTCACGGAGTGGGCGCCTCGGTGGTCAACGCTTTGTCTGTTTACCTTAAAGCGGAAGTTCACCGAGATGGTGGTGTTTATGTTCAAGAATACGCTCGTGGCAAAAAGAAAGCCCCCGTTAAAAAAACCGGTTCCTCAAAACTTCATGGCACTATAATAACTTTTGAAGCGGATAAAGAAATTTTTCCGGAAGTAAAATTTGACTGGAATAAAATCATTTCTCATTTTCGCGGTCAGGCATACTTGGTCAAAAGTCTCCGGATAAGCGTTTTTGATTTGCGCGATTTTAATGAACGTTTTGAACCCGAGGGAGTATTTTATGTTCGGGAGCTTGAAGTTGAAGCGCCGTCTATGACTTTCTGTTTTGAGGGCGGTTTGCGTTCGCTTGTTCGTTTTTATAATGAACTGCAGAAGCCCATACATAAAAGCGTTTTTTATGTTGAAAAGGAAATTGATAATGTTCAAGTGGAAGTTTCTCTCCAGTATGTTGATGACATAAATTCCAGAGTGGCGGCCTACGCCAACAATACTTACAATGCCGAAGGTGGAACTCACGTTACGGGTTTCAGGACTGCTTTGACTCGCACTTTAAATTCATACGCCAAGAAAAATAATATAGTTAAAGAAAGTGAGGATTCTTTTACGGGAGAAGACGTGCTTGAGGGACTGTCAGCGGTGATATCGGTAAAGCTTCCTGAAATTCAGTTTGAAGGTCAGACCAAATCAAAGCTTGGAAGCGTTGAAGCTCGAGGGGCGGTTGATTCTGTTTTTGCGGAGGCCTTCAATTCTTTTCTTGAAGAAAGTCCGGACGAGGCCCGTTCTATAATAGGGAAGGTTCTTTTGGCTCTTAAGGCCAGAAAAGCCGCCAAAGCCGCCAAGGACAGCGTTCTTAGAAAAGGGGCTCTTGAAGGACTGACTTTGCCCGGAAAGCTCGCTGACTGCCAAAGTAAAGACGCTTCTGAATCAGAGCTTTTTATAGTGGAAGGAGATTCCGCCGGCGGTTCATCCAAACAAGGTCGCGACCGAAGAACTCAAGCTATCCTACCTCTTCGCGGAAAAATTTTAAATGTTGAAAGGGCCCGGCTTGATAAAATGTTGGCTTCAACTGAAATTAAGGCCTTAGTTTTGGCGCTCGGGACTTTGATAGGAGACACTTTTGACATTGAAAGGCTTCGTTATCACAAAATAATCATAGCCACAGACGCTGACGTGGATGGAGCTCATATCAGAACTCTCTTGCTGACTCTTTTTTACAGGCACTTTAGAGCCCTTATTGAAGGCGGGATGATTTACATAGCCCAGCCGCCTCTTTTCAAAATAAAACGCGGCAAAGAAATCTCTTATGCTTACTCGGACAAAGAACGAGACCAGATTTTAGGAAAAGATGCCGGATTGATTTCTGAAGTTGAAGAAATTGAGGAATCTGAAGAAGTTCTGCAGGCTCAAGAATCTGAAGAGAAAGAAGAAGTGGTCAAGACTAAAAAACAACCCAAAGTATCCGTTCAACGTTATAAAGGACTTGGTGAGATGAATCCGGAGGAGCTTTGGGAAACCACTATGGACCCAGCAAAGCGGATATTAAAAAAAGTTACCGTTGATGACGCTCAAGACGCCGATAAGATATTTGATATTCTAATGGGAACGGATGTGCCGAACAGAAAAAGTTTCATCCAGTCAAACGCCAAATATGCCAACATTGATATTTAGCCGTCTGTGTGCTAATTTGCGTTCAGTTTGAACTTTTGAGAGGGTATGGAAGATGACTCCTGAAAAAATTATAGAGGTTATTGAAAGATATAAGCTGGTCTTGGTAAGGCTCGGCATTCCTAAAGAGAGAATGGACGAGAAAAGTGCTTACGGTTCTCTTTCCACTAAAGAACTTTTAGCCCATGTTCATTTTTTGTGCGATGGCGTTATGGAGATTTGCGATCGTATGAAGATTCTGCGCTACGAGTTTGAAGAGGTTATTCAGGGCGGAGATAAGAGCAGGTTGAAAGAAATTTATGATGAATCTCTCCAACTTCATGGCAAGGTGGGGAGACACTTGGGTTTCATTCAGACTTGTTTTGGTTTTCTCTCCCTCTATAATCTGTCGGAATTGATGAATCATAACAGGACACCCTGATTTCTTTCTAACTGAAAACCACCCGCGTCGGGTGGTTTTTTCTCTTATGCTTTTAGAAAATCCATGACGATTTTGTCGGTGTTTTTCAAATTATCCGATGTGAACCAATGGATTTCTTTGTCTCTTTTAAACCATGTCATCTGGCGTTTGGCATATCGCCAATTTTCTATTTTTATTTTTTCAATCATTTCTTGCTCGGCCATTTCACCTTTTAAATATTTTGCCAAATATCGATATTCAAGACCGAGCTCGTCCATTCGCTTGAAAGAAAGACCTTTCTTGTGAAGCGATTTTGCTTCTTCAATCATTCCTTTTTTTATTCGTGAAAGTAAACGAGTGACAATTTTTTGTTTTAGGTCGTCTGACTCAACTTTGATGCCGATTTTCAGCGCGTCGTATTTTAATTCTTGTTTATTTAGTTTTGGCACTTTGCCTATTGCCGAGGCTATCTCTATTGCTCTTATAAGGCGAGCCGGATTTCTTCCGTCTATCGTTCTCGCCCTTTCTCCGTCCATTATTGCAAGTATGGCCAAAAGCTCATCTTTTGATTTTTCCGATAATATCTTTCTTAAATTTTTGTTGGCGGGAACATTTGGCAGTGAAACCGCGCCAAGAAGAGTGTCAATATAAAAACCGGTTCCGCCGCAGATTATTGGCAGCTTTCCGTTTTTTGCGATATGTCGCAATGACTGGGTTGCGTGTTTTTTATACAGGGCGACGCTGTAAGGGCGGATTGGATTGGCAACATCTAATAGGTGGTGTGGCACTCCTTTCATTTCAGCCTTGGTAATTTTCCCCGTGCCGATATCAAGTCCTTTATAGACCTGTCTTGAGTCAGCCGAGATAACTTCGCCGGAAAACTTTTTAGCCAGTCTTACGGCTAAATCGCTTTTGCCTGATGAGGTCTGTCCCACTATTACAATTATTTTTTGCGGTTTATTTTCCATTGGTATTTTATAGTTGAATTTTGTATAGTGGAGATACTATCAGTTTAATAGCAGTTTACTAAATCAAAACAAATTTATGGAAAAAACAGAAATGGAAGGTAAGAGTGTGCCTAGTGTGGTTTTTAAAACAAGGATGAGAGACGAAAGCGTGGGGGGCGACAATCCTTACCGTTGGCAGGACATATCATCCGATGAAATTTTTAAAGGCAAAAAGGTTGTAGTTTTTTCTCTTCCCGGAGCTTTTACTCCGACATGTTCCTCCACCCACCTGCCCGGCTATGAACAATCTTACGATGAATTCAAAAATTTTGGAATTGACGAAGTTTACTGCTTGAGTGTGAACGATGCTTTTGTAATGAACCAATGGATGAAGCATCAAAACATTTCAAAGGTCAAAATGATTCCAGACGGTTCAGGGTTGTTTACAAAGGAGATGGGAATGCTTGTTAAAAAAGATGATTTGGGTTTTGGCGAGCGTTCATGGCGCTACAGTATGTATGTTGAAGACGTGGTTATTAAAAAAATCTTTGTTGAACCCGGATTTATGAATGATTGTCCCACCGACCCGTTTGAAGTGAGCGATGCCAAAACAATGTTGGATTATTTGAAATCAATCGGGTCCTAATTTTGGCGGTTCTTCTTTAGAATAATTTTTTAACGAGGCGGCAGTTTGCGCGCGCCTCACAAGCTGGAAGCAAGCGATAAGATGGCTCCCAAATACAAAAATCCCCACGGGACTATAAGCCGGAGCGCCAGAAATTATACAGATCAAGAGATAGTGTTTAAGAGGAGAGAGATTTTCACTTCTCTTACCGGCATTTACGCCATCAGTCTGAAGTGTCTAACTCACACTATATCCGGACCCGATTCCGTCCTACGACTTATAGACCTGCGGGGACTTTTTTTTAATTATACGTTACTCTCCTCTATTTGAGGGCGCGAATTGTATTCGTGCTCTCAAGAAAGGAGGTGAGACGACATAACCACATGCGTCTCACCTCGAGTAAACTTAATTAAAGAACTTCTTATTTGAACCTAGACTGCAACACCTTGAGCATCTCAGGAGTTACAACATTGATTGGTTCACTTTTATTGGGAATTTTGGCAACAGTCCGCTTGTAAGCACGCGGTGTTGTTGGGATATTCCACCCTTTTCCAACAGGAGGGCTTTCGACAAGACTTGCCAAGCCGAGACACCCCTCCCACTCTTGCTCAAACTCATCTTCGAATGCGCCAACGACCTTGAGCTGGGCGTTGGTCACATTTTCAGGAAGGTGAATGACCGTAAACCGATGATCCGCTGGCGTATTAGACTTGGACCACTGGATCACGATTTCATCCTGACGAATTTGCTTCCACAACTGATATCCCTCATTGGAATACCGAGGGCGTGGACAATGCATTTCATCAGGCGCACGCACGGTACCGTCAGATTTGATCACCCAACCGTCACCGGCGTTTGTTGCGCCTCCCCGGCGACGCCAAATCTCCACGTTAGACGGGAGACCGAGCGCCGCGCCTTCCGCATCAAGTCGGGCATTCTCCTCGGCCGCAAGACGTACGGCTTCGACGAGCTGTGCGCGTTGAATTTCTTCTTCGCGCCGAACTCGTGATGCTTCTTCCTCGCGCCACATGCGTTCTGCATCTTTGGCACGACGCCGTATCGCATGTTCTTCCACTTGTCGAGCGGCAAGGATACGACGCTGTAACTCCCTCTCCAACACTTCGGGAAAGTGCCGACCGAGAACCTCTCGGAGATCTTCTTCTGACAGGTTGCGTACATCTGCCAGTCGAATCGCACCAAAAAGAATCTCGTCGTCTCGGAAGCTGACCAAGGACGGCATGCCGTCTATCAGCCAGGTGGTCCGGACGCGGGAAATCATTTCGAGCAGCGGGAGAATCCCGCGTTTCGTCTCGATGTCGAAGGGTATACCGACGAACCACTCGTCGCGCGCTCCCGTAGCGGCGACAACCGAATTCCTCGAAGGTCTCCGGTCAATGTTGGTTCGAGAGTACTCCTCAAACTGCACCGCCATGCCAAGCGCGATGCACTCGAGTACTGCCTGCCGTTGCGCTGGCGGTACTGGGGATGGATCAATTGGATCTTCCCCGATAGCACGCCAGAGGGCTTTCAACGTAGCTCGGACTTTCTTCAACCTTGTGGAGCTCAAGCCATGATCCCACAGGTCTTCCTTATCCCATCCATCAATGGAGCACAGGACGTGAAGTTGGGCGATCGGGTCCGATTCCGTTTCGCTTTTCGTGAGCGTCCGCCAATCATTTGTCGGGCGGACGCCTTTTTTGTAAACACCGGCAAACCCCCGCGTCTCGATGAGGGCGGCGGCGGGAATGACATACTCAAGCACTTTTTTCTTTCGTGCTTCGAGGATCATTCTACCGTATGCCGGACGCGTGGGGATTTGAAGCACTTCGCGCCCGAGACCGGTGATACGGCCATTGAGGCCTAGACATCCGAGGGCGGCGAGCCCACGATATGCGCCTCCGATCAACTCCTCCCTCGGCTGATGGAATAAGGGGGAAGTGCGTAGATCGAACCCGAACCCTTCGAACTTGAGAACAACCGCATCAAGCGGCGTCCTCATGACCTCGGGAATCGGATACTCTTCGCGGTTTGCCGCAGAACAGCGACGCACCGCGATGCCAGGTTTGGTACGTCCTGCACGACCAACCTGTTGGTTTTCGTCGGCTTTCGAAATCGGGCGGATAAAAAGTCCTTCCACCCCGTTGTTAATCTCGATACGCCGCTCAAGGCCGGAGGACACCACCGCGTCGATATACGGCACGGTGATTGATGTCTGTGCGACGTTCGTTGCGAGAACGACGCACGGACGGACCCGATTCGTCAAAACCGCGTCCTGATCCTCGCTCTCCATTTGTCCATGGAGTTCGAGAATCTGAGCTTCCGACAAACCAGCCCAGAGGAGCGACTGCTCCATCTGAGCAATCTCGCCCTTGCCGGGGAGAAAGGCGAGAACATTCCGACCCTCGTTGATGAGTGTCAAAATGTCCTCCTCCATGCTCTCCTTCGGCTCGCGTTCCGTGATGGGAAACGTCCGCCCCGGCACCTTGATGATCGGGACATACATCCCGTACTCACCAAGGTAGGCCGCCACCTTTTCCGCCTCGATTGTGGCGGACATCAGGACAACCTTGAAGGCCGGATCACGCCGCACCCGGTCGCGCACGAGCGCGATCAGTGCCTCCAGATGGATGTTCCACTCGTGGAGTTCATCCAAGACGAGTACGTGTGGGCGCTGGTAGATCATATGCGGCTCTCCGCGCACGAATGCCAGCCCGTCGGTTACGAAAAGAATTTCAGTCTCTTTCGAGTACTGTCCTTCGTCCCCGCCGTGTCGCCAGCCGACGAAACTGCCAATATGGCCGCCGACTTCTTTCTGCACACGAGCGGCAACCGCGCGAGCCGCGACGCGCCGAGGCTGGGTGATTGTAGAAATATACCCAGCCCGGCGAAGCATCTGCGGCACGCGAGTCGACTTGCCCGCGCCAGTTTCCGCAACGAGAATCGTCACGGGGTTATTTTTGATTGCCTCGAGGATTTGTCCCTCGAAAGCATCAATAGGAAGTTTGTCCATTTCGAGGACCTCCTCATGCGCACTTTTCTTTTTCGACGGTTGAGCGCGTTCCGTCGTCCGTTTCATCTTGCCGACTCGTCCGCTTTTGGCGAAGTCATTATCGGAAGAATCATCAGCACCGCTACGCGGTGAACGATCGTATTTATTTGAAAAGAAATACGCAAAACTTTAAACCAAACCATAAAGAACCTCTCTCCGGCGGGTCGGTGAAGACCCGCCGGAAAACCCTTTAGGACAAGCGGAGAAATCTTTCTATCTTCTCCTGATCCTCCGGAGCGGTGTAAGCACCCCAGAAAGATTCAGAAGATCTGTCCATCAACCTCATCCACCCGCCGAGATTGGCAAAGGTTTCCTTCAATGCAACGCATATTTCAGCATCGCCGTAGAAGTTGACCTCGCCATCCTCGCCGAGGATGAGGATGTTTTGGTACTGGCCATAGAATCGGTCAGTCACGGGAGCGCACTTGCACTCCCGCATACGGACGACAGTTATGTCGCCCACAACCACGCGCTTGTTCCACGCCCGCACCGCATCCGCTTCGTGATCAGGGGTTGAACCCTGCGAACAGCGGTCGGTGAGGCGGATCGCATCGATCATGCCCTGCGGAAGATTGGCCGCAATCAGGCCAGCCATCCGGTTTTTGAGATTGACCACGACGAGCTTCTTATACTCGCAGAGCTCAACCCCGATTTCTTTTGCAACGGCTTCGAGCGGGCATAGCTCTTGGCCGTTGTAACGCGAGATCGTCCGTGCGTTCCAGCTCTTTGGAGTTTCCCCCTCAAGCTTCACGCCGACGACTTCGATGGCCGGATTCTCTTTGCGGTATATTTCAACCGCAGCAAGCTCCTCGGCCGAGAGATTGTCCCACCGTGCTCCCCATTTCTGGCACGTCGCAATGACGTGCTCACCACTTTGGGCGAGGAGTTCGCGGACTTCGATGGTCTCCAGATCGGCTTGTGGCACGACCCAGATCCGTTGAGGATTTTTCTTCGGGGCAATTGTAAGATCGCCCCGAATGGTTCCTAGGATGAAGTCGGTGAATTTGAGCTCACCGTACTCCTCCCAGGCAACCGAGTCCTGATTGGCGGCGTTCTTTACGACCGCCGCCAACTCTGCGAGCTTTTCACGATCAACCATCCGGTCGCCGTAAGCGATCCAGATGGTTTCCGCTTGGATCTCGCCCGTAGTGGACAAGACCCAGATCCCGGCCGCCTGTGTGAGGCGGTCGAGACCAAGCTCGCGCGCCCGTTGCTTGAGGTACTGAACGATTCCCTCATCAACGGGCTCTCCAGATTTTTGAATGGTCGGAATATATAGCGCGTCACGGTGTGACGCAAACACGCTGCCGTGCCGGAGGTGAGACTCATCACCGGCTTGCGACCACCAACCGAGACCCGGCTCGAAAGTCGCTCCACCCGTTGCTTTGACGGCAACGAACGGATTCGCAGGGCGAATCTTCATTTGCCGTCTCCTTGTTCAATGATGGTTACTTGCGCGGGCTGGTACGTGACGTACACCCGCGCCTGGCCAAAACGATCGGCCAGTTTTTGGGCAAGCGCCTCTACCAGCGCCACCCACTCGACGTCCGACAAGTCCGCGTTGTAACGCGGGTTCCTGTCCGACGAAAGGACGAGCGCGGGCTCGCTCTGCCCGTGCTCGCTTGGCGCGGGATAGACGAGCATCGCGCTCGCTACCCTTACGGGTAGAAAGCGCTCACCTGCAGCTTTCGCTCGGGTAACTTCGTCGCGGAGAAAACGGTTAACATCCGCTTTCTTTACAAGCGAGTCTTGCGGACCCACCCGCAAGCCAAGAGTAATCTCGGCCCGTAGTCCATTGAACTCCATGGTGTTTCTCCTTGTCCGACCGCAGTGCGGTGTAGGGCTACCATGTCGCCGACCCGTAGCCGACTTCGCTGTGATATCGAGCACAGCGCAAACTCGAAAGACCGAAGTCTTTTCTTGAAGCACAACAATGTTCTGCGCCAAGAAAAAGTGGAGAGTTTGTACCAAGGTACTCTCCACGAAAACCTTACCTAGAACCAACTAGGATTTGTATAGCCCTTCGCTTTCGCTTCGGGCTACAAAGAATCATCAGCTCGCCGACGCCTCCTTCGCGATGGCGACTAGGTTTAGTCCGGGCTCACAAGCGCCGCGCAAGAGCGCGGCAAACTCTCCCACCTTATTCGTGTTTTTCCACGCCACGTCCGGCGCGGAATTATCCGGCAAGACCTCGACGAGGTCTTGCACGTCCGCCGCTCGGATGTCATAAGGTGAAACATGGAAGATCGGCATGGTCTCTATAACCATTACCGTCCATCCAGCAGCGTTGAAGGGCACGCCCTTCTCCGCCGCGAATTGCACGAAGCGAACGGCATAGCCGTTCGCGATGAGGGCGGCGATGGTGCCAAGGGAGCAGACAAATCGCTCCCCATAGGCTCCGTCGAGTTTATACTTGTAAATCTCCAGCGCCTCGGCGCCGGAGATCTCGCGGGTGGTGGCGCTGTCGCCCCACCCGCTTTTGTGAGTGAGCTTGCCGTCGGCCGAAGCCTCCGGCGCGTTCACCCACCCGTAGTACTGCGACCCACGGGCCACGACTACGGATTGCGCGGCGGCCGCGATGAGGCCAAACTCTAGAATATTAAGATTTGACATTCCTCCAACCTCCAAACCCCTGATCCCCGAGGCGCGGGTGGCGCGATGCGCCTGAAAACATCTGTTTCTGCCTTTCGGCTTCATCAGCTCCGACACACATCGGAGGACAGTTTGGAATCACACTATTGCAATCCCTCTTGCCGCACCGAGCTTGAAGTTTTTTACGCTATCACTCAGTAGGGCGAAGAGGAATAACAACTGGAGTCGCCCTTCAATTTCTCTCAGGATCTATTGTTCTCCGTCATTCTCTCAAAAGAGTTTGCGCTCTCTTGATTTAACTTCGCTATTTAATTGTCAATGAACTTCCTCCCTCCTCGTTCTCCCTCGATTACTCTCGGGATACTTGTTAGCGAGGACATTCTTGCCGATGAGACTGGTTTAGTTTCTCCTCGGCAACCGATGTCCTAACGAACTTTCGGGTGATACATTTGCTTTTTCGGCCTAACTCCGGAGTCGCTAGTAGCCATTTGCGGGGCGACAGCGATCAGAGTGATGTATCGGCAAATTAGATGGACTCACGACTGTATCTCTCCTCACTCTCTCCTCTTTCTACACTTGCCGGCTGTAGGCAACGTCCATAGGTCTTGCGACCGAGGGATCAGAGGTGGGGTACACTCTTGAATCAATCTCCTTGTAAAGAACTTTAGTTCGGGACTTTCCCGATACTCTCTCCTCTTTGAGAGAAGTGTGGTAGCGATTCTTTCGCTCTCACGCCTCCTTCAACGAAAAAGGGCGGTTAGAAAATATCTCCCAGAATTTCTAGAGAAGAGATTTTCTAACCGCCCCAAGTATTAAACTTGTAAGCCTTTCGGCTTGGGTTGGACTCTCTCCTCTAAAGATTATCCTTTGTATTTAATTGCAATGTACTTTCTATCGTATTTCAACCTTATCCCCACAGTATATCATAGCCTATCTTTCTTGTCAAGCATTTTTGTCCATTTTCTTTTTAACTTGGTTATTATAGGTCTATAAACAAGAATATTTTGATTGATTAGAATTCATTTACTCTTGAGTTTCGCTTTTTCGCGCCATCCTTGCCCCACCGACCCGTTTGAAGTGAGCGATGCCAAAACAATGTTGGATTATTTGAAATCAATCGGGTCTTAATTTTGGTGCCGGAGGAGGGACTCGAACATTACATGTTCAGTACAGGTTTCGTATCGTCCTCGTAAAACCTCGGACGATATACTCAACCTCTTCTCGTCCCTCCACGCAGGCAAAACAGTTTGCCTGCTTCCGTCCCCTCATTTCATTCGGTGCCGGAGGAGGGACTCGAACATTACATGTTCAGTACAGGTTTCGTATCGTCC
>CAYGDB010000015.1:0-641 GCA_964348535.1 uncultured Candidatus Saccharibacteria bacterium | reverse complement strand
AGTTTGCCTGCTTCCGTCCCCTCATTTCATTCGGTGCCGGAGGAGGGACTCGAACCCTCAACCCTTGCGAGACACGATTTTGAGTCGTGCGCGTATACCAATTCCGCCACTCCGGCTTACTCTTTAACAAACCACACCTATATTATCGGAATCAATGCCCAAAAGCGTCTTGCCCCAGTATACCTGCCGCCACTCCTCAATTCTAGCTTAAAATTTACTACATTTTTAAGAAAAAAACCACGCTGTTTTTGTTTGCTGGTTTTGTTTGTTGAGAACATCATGTTAATATTTATTCATGTCGCAATTTTACGGAGACGCAATATTTTGGGTTGATTCGGATAAAATAAGTCCGAATCCATATCAGCCTCGTCGGGAATTTGATGAGGCCCGGCTAAAGGATTTGGCGGATTCAATCAGGCAATACGGAGTGCTTCAGCCTCTTGTTGTAACACGTCATGAGAGGGAAAAACCGGATGGCGGTCTTGCCGTTGAATATGAATTGATTGCCGGAGAGCGTCGTTTGCGGGCTTCAAAACTTGCCGGTCTTAGTCAGGTTCCCGTCCTTATAAGGTCATCTGCCGATGATGCCAGAACCAAACTTGAGCTTGCAATTATAGAAAATCTTCAGCGAGAAGATTTGA
>CAYGDB010000014.1:0-14351 GCA_964348535.1 uncultured Candidatus Saccharibacteria bacterium | reverse complement strand
TAAAGGAAGAGATGGATTCAATCGGAGGCCAAGAGATAATAATGACCTCTCTTCAGAGAAAAGAACTCTGGGAAGAAACCAAAAGATGGGATGATGAGGTGGTTGATGTTTGGTTTAAATCAAAACTGAAATCCGGCGGGGAAGTTGGTTTTGGATGGTCGCACGAAGAACCCATTGCCGATATGATGAAAAGCCACATATCAAGTTTCCGCGACTTGCCTGTTTACGTTTATCAATTTCAAACAAAACTTAGAAACGAGCTCCGCGCCAAAAGCGGAGTGATGAGAGGAAGGGAATTTGTGATGAAAGACATGTATTCTTTTTCTCTCGGGGAATATGACCATAATCTTTTTTACGATAAAACCATAGAGGCCTATAAAAAAGTTTATGAGAGACTTGGGATAGGCGAAGATACTTTTGTAACCTTTGCCTCCGGCGGGGCTTTTACAAAATTCAGTCACGAATTTCAAACAATTTGCGATGCCGGTGAGGATGTGGTTTACATAAACAGAAAGAAGAACATAGCCATAAATAAAGAGGTTTTAAATGATGAAACTTTAAAAGATTTGGGTGTATCAAGAGAGGAGCTTGAGGAAGTTAAAACGGTTGAAGTCGGGAACATATTTAATTTTGGAGTCCAAAAATCCGAAGACCTCGGTCTTTATTATTCTGGGGAAAATGGAGAAAAAATCCCTGTTTGGATGGGTTCTTACGGTATAGGAGTGACCAGATTAATGGGGGTGTTGGTTGAAAAATTTTCAGACCAAAAGGGCATAATTTGGCCGGAGAGTGTCTCTCCGTTTCAGGTTCACATCATATCGCTCGGGGATGCGGGAAGTCCGGCTTTAAAAGAGGCGGAGCGTCTCTACAAGCTTCTTTTAGAAACTGGGGTTTCGGTTCTATTTGACGACAGAGAGGCTCGAGCCGGAGAAAAATTCGCGGACGCGGATTTAATCGGTATTCCAATCCGAGTGGTGGTGAGCGAAAAAACTATGGCTCTCCAAAAATTTGAGATTAAAAAACGCTCTGAAGAGAAATCTTCACATTGTAGCGAAGAAGAACTTTTCTCTATGTTCAACAAAACCCATGTTCAATAAAATTCGTGAAAAATTTTTCAGCAAATTTTCAAATGATATCGGAATCGATTTGGGAACAGCGAATACTTTGGTCTACCTTAAGGGCGAGGGGATTATAATAAACGAACCGTCCGTTGTTGCCGTTAATCAAAAAACAGGAAGAGTAGTCGCTATCGGTTCTGAAGCAAAAAAAATGCTTGGAAGGACACCCGCTCATATCTTAGCGATAAGACCCTTGGTTGACGGTGTTATTTCGGATTTTGAAGTAACGGAAGAGATGCTCTCTTATCTTATAGGCAAAGCGGAAGAGGGTAAAAAAAAGATATTTGGACCAAGAGTGGTCATAGGTGTTCCTTCAGGAATAACAAACGTGGAAGTGCGCGCGGTTAGAGACGCCGCTAAAAACGCCGGCGCGCGAGAAGTTTACATAGTTGAAGAGCCAATGGCGGCAGCGATTGGCATAAGGATTCCGGTCAAAAGTCCTCTTGGCAATATGGTTATTGACATAGGTGGCGGGACCACCGATATTGCCGTCATATCACTTGAAGGCATTGTCCGTTCAAAAAATCTTCGTGTTGCCGGCGACAAATTAAACCAGGACATTATTTCTTATATAAGGAGCGAATTTAAAATTTTGATTGGTGAGAAGACGGCCGAAGATTTAAAAATTGCAATCGGCTCCGTTATTCCGGGTGAGTCCTCATCTGAAGAGACTATCAGGGGCCGTGATCTTTTAACGGGCCTTCCAAGGGAAGTGATTATAACCGATTCTGATGTCAGAGACGCCATTGCCCAGTCTGTAAATGTTATAGTGGAAGGCTCAAGAGAGCTTATTGAAACTATGCCTCCGGAGATTTTGGCTGATGTTATGCGTCATGGGGTCTATCTTGTGGGTGGCGGAGCTCTCATAAAAAAACTTCCTGAAGTGTTGGCGGATATTTTAAAAATTCCAGTTCATGTGGCTGAAGACCCTCTTTCGGCCGTAGTGCGCGGAACCGGCGTGATTCTTGAAAATTTGCCTGAATACCAAAGCGTGCTTTTAAAAAACGAAGATGATATACCCGAGAGGAATTAACAGGTCAAGCAGTTTAAATGGAAAAAAACGAAGAAGTTTTTATGTTGTCGCGATTTTTTTCTTATCGGCGTTTCTTATAATTGCGGGTTGGGCCGGTTTGGGAGGTCAAATGGGAGGTTTTTTTGATTTTATAATTTCGCCTGTTTTTAAAGCCCAGAAAGTGCTGGCCGAGTTGCCTTCTTCGGTATCTTTTTCTTTTTCAAAACAAGACCTTCAAAAAGAAAATTTAAGGTTGGCAGAGTCTCTTAGGCAGTCAGAGGCTCTAATTTTAAATCAACAAGAAATACTTGATGAAAATACCAAGTTGAAAGAAACCTTGGGAAGATTTAAAGATAAAAAACTTTTATTGGCTGAAGTTTTGGCAAAACCAAACCGCTCCCCGTATGATACGATTCTCATTGACCTTGGTTTAAGAGATGGGGTCAAAAAATCCGCCTTGGTTCTTTCTTATGGGGAAATTCCTATCGGGAGGGTGGAGGAAGTTCGTCAAAAGACTTCCTTAATCAGGTTATTTTCCTCTCCCCAACAAAATGAATATGTTGAAATAGGGGAAAATAAAATACCGGCAACCGCTATCGGACAAGGCGCGGGAAATTTTCGGGTGATTTTGCCAAAAGACACCTTAATTTCGTTAGGTAATGAGGTAACCATACCTGGCATAAGTCCTAATACCATCGGCTATGTTGAAAAAATAATCCAAAGCGATACCGAAACTTTTTCTCACATTTTTTTTAAAAGCAACTCCAATATCTATAAGCTCTCTAAAGTTTTTATCATGGAAGAATAATGCAAAGATTTATTTTCAGTATTATTTTCTTTGTTTTAGTCTTTTTTACTCATTGGTGGTTTTCATTTTTGTTTGGAATATTTTTTCTGATTATCTATCAAAATTTTTGGGAACTTCTTTTTGGCGCCATTATTATTGATCTGACTTTTGCAACACCGCTTTCTCAATTTTATGATTTTACCCTTCTTCTTTCTGGGATTTCTTTATTTTTTATTTTAATTCGTCAGATGCTCGCAAGACAAGTATTTAACAGAGCGTAAAATAAAAAATTTTAGAGGGTTTTGTTTCTACTTAAGAAAAGATATACAATCAGAATGTGAATCGTCTATTTAAAAAAAATAACAGACAAAGAACCTTGTCTCAAAAATACATAAAAGGCGAGATAGGGCCGGATGAAATTTTTATAGACGCCAAAAACCTACCGGCTTATGACCTGGACAGGCTTGAGGGCAAGATTGAGAGGCCGATTTCAAAACAAGCCCTTTATGGGCTTGGTGTGTTTTTTTTCTTAATTGTGATTTTGTTTTTAGGAAAAGCTTGGACTCTTCAGGTGAGGGACGGCGGGATATATGAAAAAAGGAGCGAAAATAACAGTTTAAAAAAAACGGTGGTAATAGCCGAACGTGGCGTGATTTCGGATAGGAATGACGAGCTTGTGGCCTGGAACGACCCAAATCTGAAAGGCGATTTTTCTCTTCGCAAATATATTGAAAAGCCCGGCTTCGGACTTCTGCTCGGTTATTTGTCATATCCTCTAAAAGATTCCGCCGGTTTCTATTATCAGCCATATTTCGTGGGCAAAGACGGCGTTGAAGGATTTTTTGATCGAGAGCTTTCCGGTCAAAATGGATTAAAAATTACGGAGACTAACGCTACTGGAAAAATAGAGTCTGAGAGCGTTCTTGAACCGCCGAAAAGCGGGAGTAAAGTGAAACTCTCAATAGACAGCAGAGTCGAGGGCGCTCTTTATGGATATATAAAAGAGCTTGCCAGTAGGGTTGATTTCAGTGGCGGATCGGGAATTATTATGGATATCAAAACGGGAGAAATCCTTGCTTTGACAAGTTACCCAGAATATAGTTCTCAAATTTTGACTGACGGTAAAGATACGGAAATGATAGGGGGGTATTCAAAAAGCAAATTCCAGCCTTATTTAAACCGTCCGATTTCAGGAGTCTATACTCCGGGTTCGATAGTCAAACCTTTTATGGCTATTGGCGCTTTGACAGAGGGTGTTATAAATCCCGAAAAGGAAATTCTTTCTACCGGCTCAATTTCTATTCCTAATCCGTACGACAAAACCAAAAAGACGATTTTCAATGATTGGAAGGTGCACGGTTATGTAAATATGAGACAAGCTATCGCCGTGTCGTCCAATGTTTATTTTTTTGAAATTGGCGGAGGCTTTCAAAATCAAAAAGGTCTTGGGATAAATAACATAGAGAAGTACCTTCGTCTTTTTGGTTTTGGGGGTGAGACGGGTATTGATATAGGGATAGAGGAAGTCGGCACAATTCCAAATCCGAAATGGAAGGAAGAAAATTTTGAAGGCGAGGTTTGGAGAATAGGTGACACTTACAATACTGCCATAGGTCAATACGGCATGCAGATTACGCCAATACAAATGGTCAGAGCTATGGCGGCGATAGCAAACGGCGGAGTTTTGCTTAAGCCTACCATTCTCGCCAAAGATGAGAAAGAAAAGTCTAGTCAAAAAACAGAAAGAATTCCGATAGATGAGAGGAATTTTCAAGTGGTCAGAGAGGGAATGCGTTTGGGAGTGGTGGAAGGAACAGCTAAAGCTCTAAATATTGAAGCGGTAAAAGTGGCAGCTAAAACAGGCACAGCCGAGCTTGGCACTACCAAGCAAAGAGTTAACTCATGGGTTACTGGTTTTTTCCCTTATGAGAGTCCGCGTTATGCTTTTATAGTCCAGATGGAAAAGGGGCCGAGGTCAAACCTCTTTGGTGCCACACTTGTAATGCGAGAGCTTCTTGATTGGATGAGCATTTATACTCCGGAGTATCTTAAAAGTCAGGATTTGATTCAAAGCCAATAGTAATGTAGGATACGATTTCAGACTAGATGATCTGAATTTGCTCTTTTCCAATGATATATGCAAACAACTCAAAACCGTTCACAAAAATCGTAAGACCAGCAAAGCCATCTGTCATAATTGCTATCTCAAAGACCCTTCCATGCACGAAAAATGTTCTGAGTGTGGCGAGTTCAAACCGGTGGCAATGCGCGGCGAGACCGGCAAAGCCATCTGCCCTGCGTGTTATCAACGGAGCAGGGTCGGAAATTGTGCCGAGTGCAAGGAAATAAAAGTTATCCAAGCACTCGGACTCTGTTATGCTTGCTACCAATCTCAACGGCGTATCAAAATGGCCGCCCGACCCGCGTGAGTATTTCCAAAAGACCCACGCGGGTCTTTTTCTATAATTTAAACACTTCCCGCGTTGCTTCGTTTAGCGAAGTTTCGTCCTTTGCAAAAATTCTTACTATTTTACGTTCTTATCATACGATATATCGTATGATAAAAAGATACTGACAACTAACCAGTAATGCCTAATATTCCACATTAGGCGTTCTAATTGATTATTAAACTTAGTAAAAAATTGACTCATCGCTTAAAATCTGTAGAATACAACATACTTGAAACTATGTATTATCGTTAACAAATATTTATATGACTGAAGAAAGAAAAGAGTATCTGACAAAAGAAAAGCATAACGAGCTGACTTTGGAGCTGAATGACCTCAAGAAAAATCGCAGAAAAGAAATTGCTGAAAATCTTGAGTATGCCAAATCTCTTGGAGACTTATCTGAAAATGCCGAATATCAAGAGGCCAGAGAAATGCAGTCCACCATAGAAGAGAGGGTGGCAAAACTTGAAACAATTTTGAAGTCCGCTGTTATTGTATCCGACAGACACGCCGATACTGCCGGGGTTGGTTCTCTCGTTGCGGTTAAAAAAGAAAATGGAGAAATTCAGAAGTATAAAATTGTCGGTTCAGAAGAAGCGGATACTTCGCTTGGCAAAATATCAAATCGCTCACCGCTTGGGGAAGCTATTATGGGCAGAAAGAAAGGAGAGGAATTTTCTTTCATCACTCCTAAAGGTAAAGTAAATTATAAAATCATTTCAGTTGAATAATACGCCGAAAGAGGTTACTCTTTGATAATGTTCTGGGGAGATAAAATAGTTTCTAATATTGAAGAGGCTTACAAAGAGAAAATAAACTCCGGGGAGCCGCTTATTATGCGGGATGAAAAAACCATGTCCGGTCGGGTTCATGTCGGCTCTATGCGAAGCGTCGCTCTTCACGGCACTCTTTCTCAAATTCTAAAAGAAAGAAAAGTTAAGCACCGCTTTCTCTATGAAATAAACGACTTTGATGTGATGGATGGCCTTCCCGTCTATCTTGACCAAGAAAAATACAGGCCATACATGGGTCGGTTTCTTTATGAAGTGCCGTCTCCAGATGATACCACCTCTAATTTTGCCGAATACTTTGGTGGAGAATTCATAAAAGTTATTGAAGAGGCGGGGTACCACCCGGAGCTTTATCGCTCGAGCGATATTTATAAAAGTGGAAAATATAATGATGTTATAAAAACAGCTCTTTTAAAAGCTGATAAAATTCGTGAAATTTACAAAAAACTTTCCGGCTCGGAAAAATCTGAAGACTGGCTGCCACTTTCGGTTATCTGTGAAAAATGTCGAAAAATAGGGACAACCAAAGCCACTTCTTTTGACGGCTCTCTGGTTTCTTACACTTGCGGAGAAAATTACGTCCCGTGGGCCAAAGGGTGCGGGCATCAGGGAAAGATTTCACCATTTGACGGAAACGCCAAGATGACATGGAAAGTGGAGTGGGCGGCCAAATTTGTCGTTTTTAATGTTGACGTGGAGGGGGCGGGCAAAGACCACTACACCAAGGGTGGAGCGAGAGATGTAGCAAATACGATATGTCGGGAAGTTTTCAAACATCCTTCGCCTTTTGATGTGCCACACGAGTTTATTTTAGTCGGCGGTAAAAAAATGTCTTCATCAAAAGGCCAGGGCTCCTCGGCAAAAGAAGTTTCCGATCTTTTACCCGCTCAAATTTTTAGAACTCTTCTTATCCATAAAGATATCAAGCGCGCCATAGATTTTATTCCTGACGGCGATACTATTCCAATTCTTTATGACGCTTACGACTCTTATGCTCAAAAATATTGGGAAGGGGTGAATGATGACGACACAAGAGTTTTTTTACTTTCACATTCTGAAAATCTTCTCAATCTTTTAGACAAACGTTTTTTACCTCGTTTTTCCCAGATTAGTTTTCTGGTTCAAATGAAACATCTTGATATAAGAGAAGAAGTTTCAAAAATAAAAGGCGAAGCTCTGACAGAATCTGACATAAGAGAGCTTGAGGAGAGAGTTTTGTATGCCAATAGATGGCTTGATTCTTATGCTTCTGAAGAATACAAATATGAAATAAAAAAAGATCTTCCGAAAGAAACAAAAAATTTCAGCGATATTCAGAAAAAAGCTCTCGCTCAAGTATTAAAATTCGTCAAAGAAAATAAAACCATAGACGGCCAGAATCTGCACACCGCCCTTCACGAAATTCGCAAAGAACTTAACATTGAACCGAAAGATTTTTTTAGCGCCATTTATGTTTCATTTTTAGGAAAAGAGAGCGGTCCAAAAGCCGGTTGGTTTTTAAGTGTTATTGATAAAAAACTGCTTGCCGAGAGACTTGAAGAAGTAATAAAATACTAAAATAATGGAAAACACAGAGCAATCTTGGCCGACGGTCTCAATTCAATATCCCACTTTTAATTTTGATTTCCAACATTTTAAAAATCTGACGGACTCCTCCGTAGACATTCCTCTTTTAATTTTTCTTGTTTCGCTTTTTGCTTTCTTCACGATAAGCGTAGTCCTTCTTTATCACTGGTTAAGATACGGAAAAGGCAGTATAAACAGGTTCTTAATAATTGTTGCTTACTTCGGAGGGGCTTTTATTTTTCTCGGAACCGCATGGTTCGCAACTTTATCCATTTAATAACGCCAAATGAAAACTAATTTCGCGCTTGAAGAAAGGGAAGTGGTAATAGAGAGAGTTCAGCGTCACTGGTTTGTTTTTCTTTTAGAGACCCTTACTCTAGTTTTTGCGGCAATTATTCCTCTGGCGCTGATACCTATTTTGCCGAAAGAAATTATAATCCGCCTTAGTGATTCCCTCCTTGTTTTCGGATATTCTCTCTGGCTCCTATTTATCTGGGTGGCTTTTTTTATCTTATTTACCGATTACTATCTTGATATCTGGATTATCACAAACAAGCGGGTGGTAAACATAGAACAAGTAGGACTTTTTAACAGAACGGCGACCAGTTGTTTTATTTCAAAAATCCAAGATGTGGAAATTAGAGTGGACGGAGTAATAAGAACTTTGCTTAATTTTGGCAAAATTATAATTCACACGGCAGGGGCCGAAAAAGCGGTGCTATCGATGGATAATATGCCTTCTCCCCAAAGGGTAAAAGAAATCATAAATCATCTGCAACATATCAAAGACTTGGAGACCGTATAAAAAAGCAACAAAGCTCTAATAGCTCCGCCCTTTGTCAAAGGGCGGAGCTTAGTATTTTTAACTGTGGATAACTCCGTTTTTGCTTTTGTGGGGCAAAGTGGTATATAATCCTATTGAAGTGGGAAAAAGTGGGATTAGGCGAATTCGGAGCGCGCATCCTTCCTGTTTTTCCCGTGCTAAATAAAATTTCATGTTGATAGGAGAATACACCCATACATTTGACGAAAAAAACAGAGTATCGCTTCCGGCCAAATTTCGAAAAGAGCTTGGCAAGAAAGTAATAATTACTCACGGCCTTGATACATGTTTATTTGTCTTCAGTGAAGATAAATGGAAAAAATTCTCGGAAAAGCTCTCTGAACTTTCTTTGGTTCAAGGAGATAAAAGAAAGTTCAGTCGCTTTATGCTCGGTGGCGCAACCGAGGCGGAGGTGGATGGGGCAGGACGAATATTGATTCCGGACTTTCTTAAAGATTTTGCCGGATTAAAGGAAAAAATAGTCATTGCCGGAATTCATTCAAGGGCCGAAATATGGAATGAGAAGACGTGGAATTCTTACAAGAAATCAGTTGAACAAAATATAAATGTTTTGGCTGAAAAATTGGGAGAAGTAGGAGCGCTCTAATGAAAAGTTCTAGTGACATCCACATAAGTGTTCTTTTAGAAGAATTGTTTGATGGGCTTGATATCAAGCCGAAATCCATCGTGGTCGACGCCACCGTAAATGGCGGAGGGATGAGCAAAGAGGTTTTAAAGCGATTTCCAAATAAGGTGAAGCTCGTGTGTATAGACGCGGATAAAGAGGCTCTTAAGGTGGCCGAGGCAAATCTTGGAAAAGTTTCCAATAATGCTACAAGTTTTGTTTGCGGAAATTTTAGAGACATAAAAACCCTTTTAGAGTCTGTTGGTGTAAAAAAAGTAGACAGGATTATTTTTGATCTGGGTTTAAGCTCAAACCAGCTTGAATCTTCAGGAAGGGGATTCAGCTTTCTGAAAGACGAACCTCTTCTGATGACATTTTGCTCTAGTCCGGGAAAAAATGCTCTTACGGCGTTTGACATAGCTAATTTATGGGAGGCCGAAAACATAGAGACTATTTTGAGGTTTTACGGGGAGGAAAAACAGGCAAGAAAAATATCGAGAGTAATTGTTGAAGCCAGAAAAAAAGGTTTGATAAAAACCTCGAAGCAACTGGCGGAGATAATCGAAAGGGTGGTGGGCAGGAAAGGGAAAATTCACCCGGCCACAAAAACTTTTCAAGCTTTTAGAATGGCGGTAAACGATGAAATTACGAGCTTGAAAGACGCTATTAAAGATGGATTTGAGGTTCTTAATACCGGAGGAAGGATTGCGGTGATTTCATTTCATAGTATTGAAGACAGGATTGTCAAAAATTTTATTCGAGATAAAGCAAAAGAAGGGGCGGCGCTTTCTTTGTTCAAAAAACCATTAACGGCCGGAGAAGAGGAAAAAATAAAAAACCCTCGCTCAAGAAGCGCCAAGCTTAGAATTTTAGAAAAAATATGACAAGAATAGAAAATATTGACTTAAAAAAAAGATTGGTATTCATTATATTATTTGGGTTAATTATCCTTGGGATAGTTTTGTACGCTTATTTTTTGAATCAAACTATAATAAATGGCATCTATATAGAAAGAACCGAAAAGCAACTTTCAGACTTAAATGTCACAGTGGGAGAGCTTGAGACGGAATATTTTAAAGTAAAAAACAATATAACTCTGTCTCTTGCCAAAGATTTGGGTTTTGCCGACGCGGGTTCGCAACTTTATATTTCAAGAAAAAAAGAAACTCAGACTTTGTCATTTAAAAATGAGTCTCAATAAAAATGAATTTAGAAAAATAACAGTAAATGAAAAATAGCGCAAAAAATCGCATCAGGTTTGTTGGATTTTTCATCGTCTTTGTGGCGGTGATTTTACTTTCTAAACTGTATCTCGTTCAAATTATTCAAGCTGAATTTTTTAGGGAGCGAGCTGATAGACAGCACGTGAGACCGGGAGCTTCCGTTTTTAGTCGTGGTTCAATAAGTTTTGAAGACAAATCTTTGAACCTTGTAAACGCCGCCACATTGAAAGAAGGCTTCATATTGGCTATTAGTCCAAGGCTTCTCAAAGACAAGGAAGAAGCTTATCAGGCCATAAATAGCGTGTATTCTATCAAAAGAGAAGATTTTATGAGTAAGGCTGAAAAAGAAAATGACCCGTATGAAGTTTTGGCGTCAGAGGTTCTTCTTCCTGTTGGTGAAAAAATAGAGAATTTAAAAATACCCGGGGTTATTCTTGAAAAAACCCGCTGGCGTTTCTATCCCGGAGAAAGATTGGCTTCTCATGTGTTGGGGTTTGTGGGATATCAAGGAGACAAAAAATCCGGTCGTTACGGATTGGAGCGTTATTATAATGATGTTCTTTCGAGAGATGATTCAGCCGTCTATAAGAATTTTTTCTCTCAAATATTTTCTAATATAGGAAAAGGTCTTAAACAAAAAGATTTTGGAGAGGAGGGCAATCTGGTTTTGACGATTGAGCCGACTGTTCAAAGTTTTCTTGCCGATGAACTTAAGAAAGTAATGACTGATTATCAAAGTGAAAGTGTCGGCGGTATTATCATAAA
Source organism: uncultured Candidatus Saccharibacteria bacterium (assembly GCA_964348535.1). Taxonomy (GTDB): domain Bacteria; phylum Patescibacteriota; class Minisyncoccia; order Phycocordibacterales; family JAKFXT01; genus JBGPJO01. The sequence goes on along the minus strand of CAYGDB010000014.1, from coordinate 3,191 downwards.
TCCGACGAATGGTGAAATATACGCAATGGCGGTACTCCCTGATTTTAATCCGAACAGCTTTGAAAAAGAAAAAGGAACCAGGGTTTTTGGCAATCCTCTAATAGAAGATGTTTTTGAAATGGGTTCTATAATAAAACCTCTGACAATGGCTTCAGGCATTGATAGTGGCGTGGTAACAGCTGAAACCACTTATAACGATAAAGGTTATCTTATTTTAAATAACTCCCGCATTCAGAATTTTGACGGCAAGGGGCGTGGAGTGGTCAATATGCAGGAAGTCTTAAAACAGTCTCTTAATACGGGAGTCGCTTTTGTCGTAACCAAAATGGGCAAAGAAAAGTTTGCTAAGTATATGTTTAATTACGGATTGGGAGAGGAGACGGGGATAGATTTACCTGGGGAAGTTGTGGGGCTTACAGAAAATTTAAAAAGCACTCGCGATATTGAATACGCCACGGCCTCGTACGGTCAAGGGGTGGCTTTCACATCCATGTCGACAGTGAGGGCGCTTTCTTCTTTGGCAAATGGCGGGAAACTCATTACTCCTCATGTGGTTAAAGAGGTTCGCTATAAATATGGAGTGGCTAAAAAACTTTCCTATGGTGAAGGAAAGCAGATTCTAAAAAAAGAAACATCGGATGAAATAACCAGAATGCTGGTTGAAGTGGTGGACACGGCCCTTTCTCAGGGTAAAGCTAAAAATCAAAATTACAGCGTGGCCGCCAAAACCGGCACCGCTCAAATTGCCAAAGAAGGCGGTGGCGGATATTATGAAGATAGATTTTTACATTCTTTTTTTGGTTATTTTCCGGCTTACAAACCGAAATTTCTTGTCTTCTTTTATATTATAAATCCGCGTGGTGTAAAATACGCTTCTGAAACTCTTACCCAACCGTTTCTTGAAACGAGCAAATTTTTAATAAGCTATTATAATATCCCGCCTGACCGTTAGACATAAAAAATAATGAGAAAATTATTGAGGCAGATTATTGTGGGTATACTGACTTTTGAAGCTAAAATGGTCATTTTGCGGAGAAGGCCGAAAGTTTTTGTCGTTACGGGCAGTGTTGGCAAAACTTCAACAAAAGACGCTGTATCGAGGGCGTTATCGACATCATTCAACGTCAGAAAGAGTGAAAAAAGCTACAATAGCGAGATTGGCGTACCGCTTACAATTTTAAATTTAAGAAATGCTTGGGACAGTCCTATTTTTTGGTTATTGAATATATTTAAGGGCTTTTGGGAATTGCTAAAACCCGGGATTTATCCAACGCATCTTATCCTTGAAGTGGGGGCGGATAAGCCGGGGGATTTAAAAGAGATTTTTTTGTGGCTTACTCCGGATGTTGTGGTGGTAACCAGGCTTCCTAAGATACCTGTCCATGTGGAGTTTTATAATTCTCCGGAGCAATTAATAAAAGAAGAAAGTATTCCAGCTTTCAAAATAAAAAGGGGAGGGTTGCTTGTTTTAAATCGTGATGATGAAAATGTTATGGCTTTGACGAAGGATGCTCGAGGAGAAGTTATTACTTTTGGCCTTGATAAACTTTCCGATATTTCAGGCGGAAATATTATTATTCTGTACGATGATGGGCTGAAAGGAAGACGTCCTGTCGGTATTAATTTTCGCATTGATAGCAATGGAAGCAGTGTGCCGGTTGAAATTAAGGGGACTCTGGGTATTCAAAACGTATACCATACGCTTGCCGCCTTTGCCGTTGGCATAAAAGAAGGCATCAATCTGGTAAACCTCTCTCAAGCCTTTAAAACCCATACCACTCCGCCCGGACGAATGAAAATCATACAGGGGCTTTTTAACACCACCATAATTGATGATACTTACAATTCATCTCCGGTGGCCCTTGAAGAAGGGCTTTTGACCCTTAAATCAATAGAAGGGGCCGGCAGAAAAATAGCCATTTTGGGCGATATGCTTGAACTCGGTAAATTTTCTGAATCTGAACATCAGAGAATCGGCGCCACAGTTAAAAACTCCGCCGATATTTTGGTAGCCGTGGGCGTGGGCGCCAAAGGGATATCAGACGGGGCACGAGAAAGCGGAATGGATAAATCAAAAATATTTGAATTTAAAGAATCAAAAGAAGCCGGAAAATTCGTGGAAGGAATACTCGAAGAAGGTGATATCGTTTTGGTAAAAGGTTCTCAAAGTATTCGGATGGAGGCGGTGGTGGAAGAAATAATGCTTCATCCGGAAATAAAAGAAAAACTTCTTGTCCGCCAAGAAAAAGAATGGCAGAGAAGATAAAAAGTTTTCCACCTATTTACATTTTTGCTATAGTTGCTATCATCTTGGCTGGAATTGTTCAATAACTTCTGGAGGGGTAAAAGATGAGTGGAATGTCTCTGTGGCAAGATAAACCAAAGAGTCTCGACTGTGCGTGGGACTTTAGTGGCTGTAAAAATCTCAAAAATCTTAGATCTCCCCACCTCAAGACCTATTTCGATCGGCTGATCCTTCTTGCGGGTCTTGATTTGGTCGGATCGCTTTTTCATAAATTCGGCGATGGTGGAGAGGGTATCAGTTATGTCGCAATTATAGGGGAATCGCACGTCGCTATTCACTCTTGGCCTGAAGATGGACTAATACAGCTCACCATTGACTACTGCAACCATTCACAAAACAACGATGAAAAAGTTGCGCGGTTGCAAAGATGTTTCCGTAAATTCTTCAAACCTAGAGAAACTAAAATCCACGAGCCTCGTAAAAGAGGGAGGTCATCCATTGACCGTAAGAAGAAAAGATCTGAAACTCTTTCACTTGTCGCCTAAAGACAAGACGCCGTCCTATAAAATGGACGGCGTTTCTTTTTAAACTCTTAAAAAAGTGCTATAGTCTTTTTGTTTTCAATATCTTAAGGCCCTATCGTCTATCGGTTAGGACGGAAGCTTCTCAAGCTTCAAAGCCGGGTTCGATTCCCGGTAGGGTCATGGATTACGAAACACTAGCGCCCTAAAGGCGCCGTTTTCGTTCCATGACCCTAAGTAAGCAAACAATTTTGCTTACGTCCGGGAATCGAAGACCTTCTCCGTTATTTGTGAGGAGTTTGCTTCGAACAAATCGGAAAGGTGTACTGACCGAGTAGCGGTCGACTCCCGGTAGGGTCACAAAGCACTTATAGGTCTAATACCCTTTTTGGGAGGCTACCTTTCTCCCCCAAGTATTTCTTGAA
>CAYGDB010000013.1:0-17272 GCA_964348535.1 uncultured Candidatus Saccharibacteria bacterium | reverse complement strand
GGAGATGTCGTTTCAATTTACAGAATAGGAACTGATGATAACAAATTTAGCATGGAATTTTGCGGAGGTCCTCATGTTTCCAACACTTCGGAAATTTCAGGCGCTTTTAGAATTATAAAAGAAGAAGCTATATCTTCCGGCGTTAGAAGGATAAAGGCGGTTTTAGAATAAGGTTGAAATAGCAACAAAGATTTTGTGGATAGGGATTGGCAATTCATGCCACATAATTGATATTTGTGTATAATACAAGACATGGGATTGTTTTTTAACTCTATTTTTAAATCAAAACGCCCGTTTGTTCTTGTCATCCATCTTGATGTCGGCAGGGGAAATTGTCGGGCAGCTCTTATTTCAGACGACCATCACAAAGAGATGGTTTGTACTTATCTTGGCACTGAAAAAATAAACCTGGGACCTTACAGGAAAAATCTTCAGATTACCCTCTCTTCGCTCAAAGACGTGCTTGACCATGTTTTCAAATTTATAGAATCTTCAAAAGATGCGGAAAAGTATTTGATTAGCGTTGAAAAAATTTATGTCATTCTTGCCGCTCCTTATTATCTTTCTCATACCGCTAACGTAAAATATAAGGAAAATAATCCCTTTGTCGTTACAACGGAGCTTGTCGCTAGTTTACTAAAGGATTATCGTAAAAGTGTCGGTTCTCTATCTCAAGACCGTGAAGCTGTGAAGATTGGAGAAAAAAATAAAATTTTGAGCGAGCGTGTAGTTGCAGTATCTTTGAACGGTTATCATACTTCCGCCCCTTATGGAAAAAAGGCCAGTACTCTTGATCTCAGCATTTTTAGAACGGAAACTTCTTCTGAGGTCTGTTCAGCCGTCTCTCGCCAAATTGAGAGACACTCCAACGCTCCTGTTTTTTTTGAACCGCTGTCGCTTGCCGTTTATGTAGCCCTTCGGGACAATGTCCACTTTGATAAAGATTTTATTTTTGTGGTTGTCGGGGCGGAAGTGACGGAAGTTTCAATCGTTAGAAACTTTACGCTCCTTGAAACAGCATCTTTTCCTTTCGGCAAGCATTCTTTGGTTCGTCATATCTCTCGAGAACTTTCCACTCCGGAGGAAATAGTTTTAAGCGAAATATCAATTTACATTAGAGGTGAGATTCTTGAATCTAGAAAAAAAGAAATAGAGAGTGTTATCTCAACAGGAGGGAAAAAGTGGTCCCCCTTTTTTGAAAGGGCGCTTGCCTCATTTTCTGATGTTTCTACGGTGCCGAGCGCTCTTTATTTGGTGGCCGATTCCGAATCCCGTCCTTTGTTTCAAGGTTTTTTGGAAACAGACAGTTGGAGCGGTCAGACAATAACCCCGAGCGGTTTTTCAGTAAAATCAGTTGACACGGAACTTGCAAAAAATTTGATGAAGTTTGGAAGGGGCGCTTCTTGCGATACCATTTTGTGTCTTGAGGGATTGTTCGCGGTGTCCACAAAGTTGCCTGTTAATATGTTTGATTGATTCTGTGGTAAAATTATAAAGTATAATTATTTTATGCTGAAACAATCAATCTCAGATATCACACCGCCCAAATCTTCAAAGAGGACTATTTTAGATATTCCCGTGCCGGCTCACCGTCGTCCAAAGGAATCGACTTCTGCCGCTTTTGTTCCACTTCCGCCAAGAGAGCCTGTTGAAGAGATGAAACGCCCGCCTGCCATGCCAAGGAGGGGTCGTGTTTTTATTATTCTTGGTTTTTTTGCCATTGCACTTTTAGCTTTCATCGGGAGAGAAATTTTCAAAGTGGAAGCTACCGTTACCGTGACTGAAAAAAGACAGGAAGTCTCAATTGATAACACCTTCATTGCAAAGAAAGATTTTAAAGACGGGGAGTTGCCTTTTGAAACGGTTTCTTCTTCAGGGGAGTCATCAAAGACCGTTCCGGTAACAGGAGAAGAACAGGTAGAAACCAGAGCAAAAGGAACGATCATTATTTACAATGACTACTCAAGCGCTCCGCAAAAACTTATAAAAAATACACGATTTGAAACTGCCGATGGTCGTGTTTATCGTATAGATAATTCGGTTGTTGTTCCGGGGAAAAATAAATCAACGGAGCTTCCTGGAAGCGTGGAAGCGGTTGTTTACGCTGATACGGCCGGAGAGGCCTATAACATCGGCCTTTCCGATTTTACCATTCCGGGTTTCAAGGGTGACCCGCGTTACTCTAAATTTTTTGCCCGTTCAAAAACAACAATGACAGGAGGTTTTATTGGAAAAGTTAAAACTGCTTCCGCGGAAGATTTAAATAAAGGAAGACAAGAACTTCGTGATTTTCTTGAAGCCGAACTGACGAAAAAAATAGAGACCCAAGTGCCTGAAGGTTTTACTCTTTTTAAAGACGCCGTCTATTTTGAGTTTGAGACCCTTTCTCCGCCCAAATCAAACGAGCTTAAGGAAAAAGCTTCCGCTTATGCAATTTTGTTTGACAGTAAAAAACTTTCAAAAAATATAGCTTCGGCTACTTTGTCTGATTCTGATTATGAAGGTGAGGATATTTATACTGAAAATTTTGATAGTATTACCTTTAAACCGATACCTCTAGACGCAAAACCATGGCAAACCGGTGTCGTTTCATTTTCTTTGAATGGCAAGACAACTCTGACATGGCTTTTTGATTCGGAAAAACTTAAGGAAGATTTGGTTGGGCAACCAAAAAATCAGGAACGCGTAAAGACTATTCTTCAAGCATATCCAGGCATTGGCGACGCTAAAGTGGTAGTCTGGCCGTTTTGGCGGAAGACATTGCCGGATGATTTTTCGGACATTTTTATAAAAATTGAGAAAATCAAATAGAAGTTGGGCTATAAAAATCACAAACCTTGTCAAACTCTTGGTCTTTGGTGTATGGTTACGCCATACTGTTCTTTGATTTGACCTTGCCATAGCAGAAAGCATCTCATAATTTTTGGGAAATTTTCTGCTATGGCAAACCTTTATTCGAAGGAGCTCGCTAGCAACAGTGTATGGGGAGAAACTCATGAATAAGGAAGAGCGGTCCACTCTTGAACAAAATAGCTGGTATCTTGGTACTGTCCTTCGTTTCAATAACAATAAAGGCAATGGGTTTGGATCCGTTTTAGGTGAAGCTATCGGCTTCGACATGACCTATAAGTCTGTGACAGGTGATTACATTTATCAGACCACCATGAAGCCGTGGAAGCGTGAGTATTCCTTTCATTTCAAAAACGGCCATCCGGTCGTCTCTGGAAGCAGAGAGATTGTTATCCTTATTTGTGAGTCGTTGAAGCGAAAGCCCAAAAAGGATGACCATATTCTTTTTCGGCTCGTTAATGGCTCTAATGGTGTGGAAGTGGACTCTTGGTGCTTTCTGGGTGAATACAAAAAGGCGAAGGCTGATTTTGACGCAGGTCGCCGTAATGCTTGCTATGACAGGGACAATTTAGACCGAAAGAGCTTCGGTGAAAAAATTAATCTCGATGAATTAGCTGATCGCTTAGATAAGGCTAATGCATATGAGATGGACCAGACTACATTTGAGATTCATTTGGCATATGCGATGTACATGCTCAAAGTAGCGCGCACATCATTCCTATATCCGCCACATCTCTAGTTGTCTTTAACTGAACCCCGCATCGCATGGTGTGGGGTTTTCATTTTACAAAATTCGGAATATAAAATAGCTATCTGCGCTCATAAAGTAGGTTCTGATGTCGTCTACTAAATGAAGAAAATCATTGACAAATTTGTGCTATTTTATAAACTGATTAGGTAGTTATGATATTAGAAAATTTGAGGTCTTCCTGTGGAAGCTTCTTTTGTTTGACTTCATTTAGCTTTTCTGATAGTATGTCGAAATTCGCTCTTATAAATGGATAATTCTAAAAAAATAGAACGGGTAAGCGGGACTGTTACAGAAGCCCTCCCGAATACCCTTTTTAGGGTTTCATTAGAGAATGGTGAAATAATACTAGCCTATCTCGGAGGTAAAATGCGCCTTCATAGGATTAGAGTTTTGGTGGGCGATTCGGTTGAGTTGGAGCTTGATCCTTATGGGGGTAAAGGAAGAATTGTCAGAAGATTTTAGAAGTTTCTCGAAGAGTACAGGGCTAGCGATAATAAATTAGCTCTATTTTTGTTTTAATATGGCATAGTCAATAGATTTTTTAGCTCACTTATTCTAATCACTAAATAATGAAGATACGCGCTTCCGTTAAAAAAATTTGTCCAACTTGCAAGGCTCTTAGAAGAAAGGGTCGCTTGGTTGTGATTTGTAAAAATCCAAAGCATAAACAGCGTCAAGGTTAATTTTATGAGAATATCCGGAATAACAATACCTGATAATAAAAGACTTGAAATTGGTCTCACTGCCATATATGGCATAGGACGCGTCCGTGCTCTTTCAATATTGCGTGACGCGAAAGTTGATTTTGGCAAAAAAGCCAAAGATGTTTCAGCGGCCGAAGAAAATAGCATCAGGGCGATTGTTGAGACTTTCAAGACCGAAGGAGATTTGAAAAGAATTGTTTCTCAAAACGTCAAGCGTTTAAAAGACATAAAATCTTACAGAGGAAGTCGGCACACGAAGCGTCTCCCAGCCCGTGGACAAAGGACTAAGACTAACTCTAGAACGATAAGAGGAAATGTTAGAAAAACCATGAGTAGCGGCAGAAGAAAGGTGGAGAAAACATAGTCTTTAGAGTTTTTAGAATAGAACAGAAGTATTTTTAGCGAAAAATTATGGGAAAAAAACGAATTGTAAAAAAAAGCGGGGGAGAGGTAAATGCCGACATGCGTGGCAAGGCCCTTTCTCGCGCTTCAAAGAAAAAGGTTGATTCTGGTATTTTGTTTGTTCAGTCAACTTATAATAACACCATAGTTCTTTTGGCTGATAAAAAAGGTAACGCCATCGCGTCATCTTCAAGTGGCGCTTTGGGATTTGCCGGAGCAAAGAAAGGAACTCCCTTTGCCGCGGCAAAAGTGGGTGAATTGCTTGGAGACAAAGCGACCGTCATGGGAATGAGAGAGGTTGATGTTGTCGTTAAAGGTGTCGGATCAGGAAGGGAGTCGGCTATAAGGGGATTTTCTTCAAAGGGTATTGACATTACTTCAATAAAAGATGTTACGCCAGTTCCTCATAATGGGCCTAAACCACCCAAACCAAGAAGAGTTTAAATTTATATAATATATGAAAATTGGACCAAAATATAAAATAGCAAAACGTCTTGGCGCTCAAGTTTTTGATAAAACCCAGAGTCAGAAGTTTCAGCTTTCAGAAGCTCGGGCTGGTAAAAAAACCCGCCGTTTTGGCAATAAAAGCGAATATTCCAAGCAACTTCTTGAAAAACAAAAGGTAAGATTCAGCTATTATGTTTCCGAAAGACAGTTTAAAAATTACGTCAAAAAAGCTATGGATTTTGGCGGAGTAAATCCCGCCGAGGCTCTTTATTTGTATCTTGAAACCAGGCTTGATAATGCTGTTTACAGAATGGGACTTGCCCCCACTCGTCAGGCTGCGAGGCAAATGGTCAGTCATGGACACATAACTTTAAACGGACGAAGAGTCAAAAGCCCTTCTTTTGTCGTTAGCAAGGAGGATATCATCTCTGTAAGACAAGGCAGTAAGGCAAGTCCTCTCTTTACTGATATTTATGAAAAACTTAAGGATTTAAAACAACCGGAATGGTTTTTGTTTGATGCGGAGAAGTTGGAAGGGAGGGTCGTTTCTCTTCCAAAATATGACAGAACCGCAAATCATTTTGATTTGGCTCCGGTTTTGGAATATTACAGTCGTTAGTTTTTTTAAATATTAATTATTAAACACGCGTATGGATTATCAAATTGTTTTACCATCAAAACCAAAGATTGTTTCCGAAAAAGAAACGGGAGGTGTCTATGAAATTGACGGGCTTTATCCGGGCTACGGGCACACCCTTGGAAATTCTCTTCGCCGGATTATTCTTTCATCTTTGCCTGGAGTTGCCATTACCGAAGTGAAAATAGACGGAGTGTCGCATGAATTTTCAACTCTTCCGGGTCTTCGCGATGATATTATTACTCTCATTTTAAATTTGAAAAAAGTTCGCATTAAAATGAATAGTGGAGAGCCGCAAATATTGAAGCTGAATGTAAAGGGAATAAAAGAAATTACCGCTAAGGACATAGAGGTGCCCGGTCAGGTTGAAATTTTGAATCCGGAACAATTTATTGCTCATATAACTGACAAGAACACCTCTTTGAATTTGGAAATGAAAGTTGAGCGCGGTCTCGGATATGTTTCAAAAGAAGTCCTTCAGAAAGATAAAGTTGACATAGGCACCATAGCCCTTGACGCAAGTTTTACTCCGATCCGCCGAGTTAATTACGAGGTGGAAAATATGCGTGTTGGAGATCGAACGGACTTCAATCGTCTTCGCGTTTCTATTGAGACCGACGGGACCATTACACCGGAGGAGGCTCTTTCAAAATCGATTGAAATAATGATTAGCCAATTAAAGTCTATTGTCGGTTTTAAAGAAGAGGAAATTGAGACTTCAAGTCCGGAAGCGGACGAAGACAAAAAAGAAAAAAAATCTTCGCTTGACGCTGAGACCCTAAAGACTAGAATTGAGGCTCTTGATATGTCTCTTCGTACCGTAAATGCTCTCGCCGCTGCCAACATCCGCACTGTTGGAGGGCTGGTTCGCAAGAAAGAGGAAGACATACTTGATATAGACGGTTTGGGAAGCAAGGGGATACAGGAAATTAAAAGAATGCTTTTAAATTACGGAGTTACTCTTAAATAATAATTTAATTTCTAATCTATGAATCATCATAAAAAAGGTCGAAAATTCGGTCGTGTAAGCAAGCTTCGCTTGGCTCTTATTCGCGGGCTTGCCACCAATCTTATTTCAAATGGCAAGATTTCAACCACTGAAGCCAAGGCAAAAGAACTGCGCCCTTTTGTTGAGCGTTTAGTTACTTTTGGAAAAAAGGGAACTGTCGCTTCACGCAGGATTTTGATAGCCCGCCTTGGTGGCAACGAGTTCGCCGCTAAAAAACTTGTAAAAGATATCGCTCCAAAGTATAAAGAAAGGCAGGGTGGCTACACCAGAATAATCAAGTTGCCCATTAGGAAGTCAGACGCCTCCAAAAGAGCAATGATTGAGTTTGTATAATTATGAAAGAAGTAAACATAAACGCATCCGGTAAAAAATTAGGAAGGTTAGCCTCTGAGCTTGCGGTGCTTCTTAGAGGTAAGAATGAAAGTGATTTTGAACGGCATATCTTGCCGTCTGTAAAAGTAACGGTAACAAACGCCGGTGAAATCAGCACAACGGACAGGAAGCTTGCCGGTATAAAGCATAAGCGCTACTCGGGGTATCCTGGCGGACTTAAGATTTTAACCGGACGACAGGTGGTTGCGAAAAAAGGAAAGAGAGAGCTTTTGAAAAAAGCGGTTTACGGAATGTTGCCGAAAAACACTCATCGCTCAAAGATTATAAAAAACTTAATTATCACAGAGTAGTTTTATGGCAGAAATGAAGACAAAAACAAAATATGTGGAGGCGGTGGGGCGCAGAAAAACATCTATATCCCGCGTTCGTCTTGAAGAAGCGTCCAGCCAGTCTGTGGTTATAAACGGAAAAGATTTGGCCGACTATTTTCCCACAAAAGACGAACAAAAAGCGGTCTCCGAGGCTTTCACAGAAGCCAACATTCCGGTGAAATTCAAAGTATCGGTCAAGGTTTTGGGCGGAGGTTACGCTTCTCAAGCCATAGCTATAAGACACTCTATTTCTCGCGCTCTTGAAAAGTATGATCATTCACTTCGAAAAGTTTTAAAAGCCAAAGGTTTTTTGAAGCGCGACCCGCGCGCCAAAGAGCGTCGCAAGTTTGGACTCAAGAAAGCCCGCAAAGCTCCTAAGTGGAGCAAGCGCTAGAGAAGATAGATATTAGACATTAGACATTAGATATCAGACACTAGAATTTAAAAAGGGCTGGGTCGCGCGCGACCCAGCCCTTTTTTGATTTCATTTTTTGATTGCTCTGATTGCTCTGATTGCTTTGTTGACATCATAATATAGTGCCAACATTGCTAAAAGGGCACCTGTGAATAGGACAACCGTAAACCAGAAGATCTCCTTTACAGGTTCCATAATCACAACAGTAATTAATGTTAGGATTATCATTATTATGATAATCCCGAACCCTGTTCTAAAGGCTACGAGATCATTAAGTTTGTCCTCAGTCATTGCTTCATCCTCTGTTTGTGTGTGGGAACTTCTGCCTAGACCCTAGCATGTGTAGATGCTTCTGTCAAGTAGTAATTTGACACACAAAAACAGTCTGATATAATAAGAAACATAAAAATATGGATGAAAATAAAGACAAAGAGCAGGAATTTGACACTGTGTCTGAAAGTTATTATAATGAAGAGAAGGAAGATGTTGAATTTGTAGATGAAGAGGAGGAGAAAAATCCACTTCTTGCCATAAAGAAACTTCGGGAGGCTTTAAAGAGGTCTCAAAAAGAAAGGCAGGAATATTTGGACGGTTGGCAAAGAATGAAAGCCGATACCGTAAACTTGAGACGCCAAGATGAAGAATGGAGGAAGGAGTTTGTAAAATTTGCCGAGGAAAAACTGATTACGCGACTTTTGCCGGTTCTTGAAAGTTTTGGAATGGCAATGGCTAATAAAGAAGCATGGGAAGCCCTTCCGAAAGATTGGAGGCTCGGAATGGAGCACATCAATCGCGAGCTTGTGAATGGATTATCCGAGCACGGACTTTCAGAAATAAATCCTGAAATAGGAAGTCCTTTTGACCCGAAGCTACAAACTACCGTTTCATCTATCCAAACTGATGATAAAAATCTTGACCACTCCGTGGCTTCTGTCATTCAAAAAGGTTACTCTATAAACGGCAAAGTTTTGAAACCGGCTCGAGTTAATATTTTTGATTCAAATAGTGAGCAATAAACGGCAGGGCAAAAGCAATAAAGTAATTAAATAATTAGTAATAATTAAAGCAAAAATATGGCAAAAATTTTAGGAATAGATTTGGGAACGACAAACTCTGCTGTGGCTATTATTGAAGCTGGGGCGCCAAAGATTATTGAAAATGCCGAAGGAGCGCGCACCACTCCATCTATTATCGCCCAGTCCAAAACTGGAGAGCGTCTCGTTGGTCTTTTGGCAAAACGCCAGGCCGTTACCAATCCGAACAATACTATTGTTGGCATCAAGCGCTTCATGGGACATTCTTTTAGCGATAAGGGTGTGCAGGAAGATTTTAAAAATTCTTCTTTTGTTATTGAAAAATCAGAGACAGGAGGTGTGGATGTGAAGATGGGAGATAAAAAATACAAGCCGGAGGAAGTTTCGGCCATGCTTCTTCAAAAATTAAAAAGCGATGCGGAGGCGAAGCTCGGAGAAAAAATCACTGAAGCTGTGATTACCGTTCCGGCTTATTTTAATGATGCCCAGCGTAAAGCGACAAAAGACGCTGGCGCTATAGCGGGTCTTGATGTTAAAAGAATAATAAACGAGCCGACGGCGGCTGCTCTTGCTTATGGTTTTGACAAGAAAAAAGATGAAAAGATAGTGGTTTTTGATTTTGGTGGTGGCACATTTGATGTTTCTGTTCTTGAAGTCGGTAACGATGTTGTGGAAGTGAAGTCAACCGATGGAGACTCCCACTTGGGCGGACGGGATATTGACCACAAAATAATTCGCTTTATCGCTGACGAATACAAAAAACAAAGCGGTATTGATGTCAGCAAAGATCCGCTTGCTTTACAGCGACTTGACGAAGCGGCAGAAAAAGCAAAGCACGAATTGTCCACTACCATGGAGACGGAGATAAATATTCCTTTTATTACCTCTGACGCTTCAGGTCCTAAACATCTTCTTTTGAAAATGACTCGCGCTTCACTTGAGGAGCTTACTCGCGAATACATAGAAAGAGCGCTTGCCATCACCAAACGCGCCGTAGAGGCTTCTCCGTTTAAAAAAGAAGAAATTAACGAAATAATATTGGTCGGCGGTCAAACCAGAATGCCGGCAATAGTGGCCGCTGTGAAAGAATTTTTTGGCAAAGAACCGAATCGTTCCATAAATCCCGATGAGGTGGTTGCGCTAGGCGCTGCGGTTCAGGCGGGAATTCTTCAGGGTGATGTCAAAGATATTTTGCTTCTTGATGTTATCCCGCTTTCGCTTGGCATTGAAACTTTGGGAGGGGTGGCAACCAAGCTTATAGAACGCAATACCACCATACCAACATCTCGTTCTCAAGTTTTTTCCACAGCTGCCGATAATCAAACATCTGTTCAGATTCATATTGTTCAGGGGGAGAGAGCAATGGCTTCCGATAATAAATCGCTCGGTCAGTTTATTTTGGATGGCATAGCACCCTCGCCTCGAGGACTGCCACAGATTGAGGTTACTTTTGATGTGGACGCAAGTGGTATCTTGAATGTTAAAGCCAAAGACAAGACGACTGGCAAAGAACAAAACATAAGAATAGAAGCAAGCTCTGGTCTTACCGATGCAGATATAGAAAAAATGAAAAAAGATGCCGAGGCCCACGCTGGTGATGACGCTAAAAAGAAAGAGATGATAGATGTTAGGAATACTGCCGAACAGCTTTCTTATACGGCGGAAAAAGCCATCAGAGACGGAGGGGATAAAGTGCCGGCTGAAATAAAAACCGTGGTTGAAGAAAAAATCTCCGACCTTAAAAAAATCCTGTCCGCGCAGGCGGGAAAAGACGGTGAAGATATTGAGGCGGTCAAAAATGCTACGAATGCTCTTTCTCTTGAGCTTCAAAAAATAGGCGAGGCTATGTCTAAAGCTTCATCCGATGCTAGCTCGGAGCAGAAAACTGACACAGAAGAAACTGCCGGAGAAGAAAAAACCAGAGAAGCTGAATTTAAAGAGGGTGGAGATGAGCCCAACAAGGGTTAAAAGCCGAGGAGTATATATATAGGTCCAAGACATCGCGTCTCTGCCTCAAGGATCTCTATAAACTAAACTCTTCACGTTTTATGATTCAGGAAGTATAATCACTGATATGGCAAAAGACTACTACGAAATTTTAGGGATAACCAAAAAAGCTAGCAAAGAAGAGGTTAAAAAGGCTTTTCATAAGCTTGCCCACAAATATCACCCGGATAAGAAAGGGGGAGATAACGCAAAGTTTAAAGAGCTGTCAGAGGCTTATAGCGTTCTCTCTGACGATAAAAAACGCGCCGAGTACGACTCTTATGGAAGAGTATTTTCAGGTGGAGGAGGTGGGGCAAGCGGTGGTGGGTCGCCATTCGGCGATTTTGATTTTTCCGGCCAAAGCGGAAATTTTGAGGGATTTGAAAATATTAATTTTGGAGACATTTTCAGCGATTTTTTCGCTGGCTCTCGCGAGAGGACGCGTCGAGGACGCGATATATCCATTGACCTAGAAATTACATTTGCCGAATCTGTTTTTGGCGTTGAACGAAAAGTTTTGATTACAAAAGTTTCTTCCTGCACCACTTGCGCGGGTAGTGGTGGCAAGTCCGGTGTTGGCACAAAAACTTGCGAAACTTGTAATGGCAAGGGGCAGATTCACGAATCAAGACGGTCATTTTTAGGTTCTGTTTCAGTCAGCAGAGTTTGCGATATTTGTCTTGGTTCCGGAAAAATTCCAAAGGAGAAATGCGCCACTTGCTCCGGTCTTGGTGTTTTGCGTCGCGAAGAAGAGATATCCATTTCCATACCTTACGGCATTGATAATGGTGAAATGATAAGAATGCCTCAAATGGGTGAGGCTATTCAAGGGGGCGCTCCGGGCGACCTTTATGTCAAAATTCACGTTAAAAAACATCCGACCCTTAGGAAGGACGGTAGGAATATTTTGATGGATTTAAATGTAAAACTTTCAGACGCCCTTCTTGGTTCTGATTATAAAATTCAAACTCTTGATGGAGATATATCTTTGAAAATTCCCGAAGCTATTTCTCATGGCGAAGTTCTTCGTGTCCGTGGCAAAGGCGTGCCTTTTGAAAAAGGGGCGAGAGGCGATCTTCTGATAAGAGTAAACATTACATTTCCATCTAAAATTTCAAAACACGCCCGCGATCTTATATCTCAACTTCAAAAAGAGGGGATATAGCCCTCGGCGTCTTTTGAAACCCGCGCGTCAAAAATCATGAAAATATTTGGATTAGTTTTCTTGTTTCTTTTAGTGGCGTTTGTCTCTAGGATATTTTTTTACGAGTATGAAAAGGAAGCAAAGCCAATTTTTTATAAAGATATCATTCAGGTTGATTCGCCACTCTCCGATAGTGTTGTAAAAAGCCCCCTTAAAATAATTGGCTCCGCTCGTGGCGCATGGTATTTTGAGGCCTCTTTTCCGGTGAGGATTTTTGATAGTAACGGAAAAGAATTGGGGGTTATTCCGGCCCAAGCAAAAGGTGATTGGATGACGACTGATTTTGTCCCGTTTGAAGCCACTCTTGTTTTTCAAATTCCGACAACCGAAACTGGCACGCTTGTTTTGGAAAAAGACAATCCGTCAGGACTTCCCGAAAATTCTGATTCTGTTTCAATTCCGGTTCGCTTTTAAAAGCTCATGACTTACAAAAAGCCAGCAAAATTGAATAAAGGAGATACAGTGGCGATTGTGTCGCCCTCTTGGGGCGGGCCGAGTGTCTTTCCGCATGTTTACGAAAACGGTCTTAAAGTTTTAGAGGAGTGGGGTTTAAAAATCAAAGAGTTTCCCACCACCAGAATGGACGCCGATTTTACGCGAGTAAATCCGCAAGTCAGAGCAAAAGACATCAACGACGCTTTTGCCGACCCGGAAGTTAAGGCCATTTTTACTTCAATCGGTGGTAATGATTCCGTTCGGATTTTGCCTTTCCTCAATAAAAAAGTTATTGCCGAAAATCCTAAAATTTTGATGGGCTATTCTGACACCTCAACACTTCATATCTTTGCAAATCTTCAAGGACTCGTAACTTTCTACGGTCCTTCAATCATGGCCGGATTCTCGCAAATGGATAGTTTGCCGGAAAGTTTCAAATCCCATGTTCAGGAAATACTTTTTGAGCCGAAAGAAAGTTACGAATATAAGGCGTATGGAACATACTGCGACGGCTATCCTGACTGGGCAAACAAGGAAAATCTGGGAAAAGTTAATCCGATGAAATCAGATGACGGCTGGCGCTGGCTTCAAGGGAAAGGTAAAGTTCAGGGGGAGTTATTTGGCGGTTGCATAGAAGTCCTGGAAATGATGAAAGCGACTGACTTTTGGCCATCGCAGGATTTTTGGAAAGGCAAAATCTTTTTTCTTGAAACTTCCGAAGAAAAGCCACCTATTCACTACATTGGTCATGTTTTGAGAAATTACGGAATGCTTGGCGTGTTTGAAAAAATTAGCGGTTTTATTTTTTCTCGCGCCCGCGATTATTCGGACGAGGAAAAGAAGGAATTGGAGGAGAAAATAGTTTCGATTGTTGCAAAAGAATTTGGCAAGCCGAACTTGCCGATTATCGCCAATTTTGATGTCGGGCATACTGATCCGCAACTGATTCTGCCTCTCGGCGTGAAGGCGGAGATTGATTGTGATAATAATAAAATAAAATTGGTGGAATCTTGGTTAATATGAAAATCGCAATCCTCAACGAAAGTTTTCTCAAAAATAAACATTTGGACGCGCTTCGCGCGTTAGGCGACCTTGCAATCTATGAAAACACTGATACCGAGGAAAAGGCGATTGAACGACTGAAAGGAGTAGGAATTGCGATTGCTGATTGCTATACTGCGCCACTCAATAAGAAAGTTTTGGAGAGAACAGACACGCTTAAACTTCTTGCTATCAATTCCACCGGCTATGACTCGGTTGATGTTGTTACCGCGAAAGCGAAGGGAATACAGGTTGCCAATGTGCCTGGATTTTCAACGGAAGCAGTCGCCGAGCACGCCATTGCGCTCATGCTCGCGATGAGCAAGAAAATTCCGGCGGGAGATGCAATGATGAGGCAAGCGCCTTTTCAAATTGGTCCTGAAAATCAAGAACACCTAAAATATCTCGGTTTTGACCTCGCAGGCAAAACACTTGGCGTTGTTGGCCTAGGAAATATCGGACAGCGTGTCGCCAAAATCGGACAAGGTTTCGGCATGAAAGTGCTTGCCTACAATCGCTCACAAAAGAATGTTGAGGGAGTGAAGCAAGTTTCGCTCGACGAATTACTAAAGGAAAGTGATATCATATCACTGCATCTCCCGCTTTCACCCGATACAGAGAACATCATTACTGGGGAGCGATTGCAAATGATGAAGCCGACGGCAATTCTCATCAACACTGCTCGCGGAAAGTGTGTGGACGAGTTGGCGCTCATCAGCGCTTTGCAGTCTCACAAAATCGCAGGAGCCGGATTGGACACGATTGTTGATTGGTCCGCGTCCAATCCGCTTCTAAAATTGGATAATGTTGTGCTTTCCCCACACTCCGCTTTTTTCACGGAGGAAGCGTTGGAAAATTGTGCGGATATTATTGTTGCCAATGTGAAAGCATTTGTTGAGGGTAAAGCCGTTAATATTGTGAATTGAGAGCCTCTGATTTTTTGGCAAAATTCGGGCGTAACTCTTTCAACCATTACCAATATTGCCAAAGCGCTTGATGTTTCAGTAGACGGGCTTTTAAAATAACTATGGAAAATAAATTTGACACAATCGTGCTTGGACTGGGCGCAATGGGAAGCGCGGCGGTTTATCAGTTGGCAAAACGTGGAAATAAAGTTTTGGGGATAGACCAGTTTTCGCCGCCGCATATTTTTGGCTCGTCCAACGGCGACACTCGCATAACCCGCCAAGCAATCGGCGAAGGTGAACAATATACGTCGATTGCGCTCCGCTCGTATGAGATTTGGGAGGAATTGGAAAGAGAAACCGGCAAGAAACTGCTTGATAAATGTGGCGGACTTATCATTTCAAGCGGAGCGAAAACCGCCATAAATCATGTTCCGAATTTTTTTGAAAATACTATTGCGGCGGCGAAAAAACACAATATCAAACATGAAATTTTAGACTCCTCTCAAATCCGCAAACAATTTCCGCAATTTAACGTGAAAGACGATGAAAGTGGCTATTATGAATACAATGCGGGTTTTTTGCGTCCAGAGGAATGTATAGACGCGCAGATATCTCTTGCTGAAAAATATGACGCTACAATACACAAAAATGAAAAAGTAGAAAGTTTTTTAGAAAAAGATGGAATCGTTAGGGTAAAAACAAATCTTGGCGAATACGAAGCTAAAAAACTAATCATCAGCGCTGGGCCATGGTTTCCTGCGCTTATAGAAGACGAATATTCAAAATTTTTCAAAGTCATTCGTCAGGTTCTATTTTGGTTTGATGTCAAAACTTCCATAGAGCGATTTGAATCCAAAAACTTTCCGATTTTCATTTGGGAACTGCAAGGAAACAAACAAGGTATCTATGGTTTTCCAGCGATTGACGGGCAGAACGGGGGCGTAAAAATCGCAAGCGAGCAATACGAAACGACGACAACCGCAGACACGGTCAATCGCGATGTAAGTCAAGAGGAAATCAAGTCAATGTATGAAAATTTTGTCGCGCCGTATTTTCCTGATTTGAGCGAAAAATGTGTTAAAGCCGTTTCGTGCCTTTACACCGTTACGCCAGATTCTCATTTCGTAATTGATACCCATCCAAAATATCCATCAATCATTTTGGCTTCGCCATGCTCTGGTCATGGATTCAAACATTCGGCGGCAATAGGTGAAATTTTGGCGCAACTTGCAATAGACGGAAAAAGCAAAATTGATATTTCTGGTTTTTCAATAGGAAGATTTCAAAAATGAGCTATTAAAAAATAAATATTCACAAAATGGAAGTCATTTTATTAGATGAGGAGGAAAAGGACGACAAAACCGCAAATGGCACACTGAAACATTGGCATATTTTTCATTTCATCGCTAAAAAACTATGATATATCTTTATCATTCAGCGCCAAAAAATTTACAGGGTAACATTCTTTATCCGCTTAACGCGCTGAAAGAAAAACATCCTGATATTTACGAATATTTTATGGATGTTGGTTCTCACACTTTGTATAAATAATTAAATGCT
The DNA here is from genome assembly GCA_964348535.1 of uncultured Candidatus Saccharibacteria bacterium. Lineage (GTDB taxonomy): Bacteria > Patescibacteriota > Minisyncoccia > Phycocordibacterales > JAKFXT01 > JBGPJO01. The sequence goes on along the minus strand of CAYGDB010000013.1, from coordinate 1,185 downwards.
GAAAAAATTATATTTCATACCTCCTTTTATTTTGCAGAGCACTCTTTGGTGGCTTGTGATGCGTCCTTTTTTCAGATTTTTTACGCGTTTAGAAATACGGGGACTCAAACACGTTGTTTCGCTTAAATCCCCGGTAATTTTTGCCCCCAATCACTCAGGTCTTTTAGACTCCGTTCTTTTGCCGCTTGCTTTGCCATTTTGGAGCGGATTTTCCCCAATGTTTTATCTTACGAATGTTTATTCGCATTTCAAGAACAAAGAAAAATTTGGTTGGCTTGTTTATATTTTAGAGCCATCAATATTTAAAATTTTGGGCGCTTATCCAACAAGGCGCGGAAATAGAGATTATTCTTTGGCTTTGGCGAGCCATATTCAGATTCTTAATGATGGTGGGTCTGTTTGTGTTTTCCCCGAAGGCGCAATCACAAAAGACGGTCTCATTGGTCCTGCTCACGGCGGAGTCGGTTATCTGGCTTTTAAAACCAAAAGACCAGTGGTGCCTGTCCTTATTTCTGGCACATACAAAATCACTTTAAGTGACATTTTCCACCACAGAATAAAAATCGTCATTGAGTTCTGCGAGCCTGTCAGCCCGGATGTTTTTGGCGCGGCGGAAGATGTTGATGTTCAGTCGCTAAAAAAGTTTTCTGAAAATATCCTCCAAATTTTACGCGACCGTCAGTTATTATCTGCCCCCCAGAATGAAGGGGAACGCAGATAATAAACCGAGTGCCATTTTCACAGAATCGAAAATCACACTAATTTCAAATATTCTATTCTTAAATTCTTAAGAATTTAAGAATAGAAATCAAATAACATATGCATATATACTGCTCAAACAACCATTGCCTCGTCTTGCCTACCCGCCCTACCTGCGTAGGCAGGGCGGGTAGGCTGTTCGGTAAAAATGGTGCTTGGTTGAACAACCGCATTGAGAGCAAGCCGACGGTCGCCACGTAAGCGAGCTTTGCGGTAGTTAATTGCAAAGCTAAGTCCGGAAATGTTGAAAGCTCGGTTTTTAACATTTCATACTCCGCTAGTATAAGAAAGTCTTACCGAATATATTCTAACTTGATCAGACTGTATAATTATATTGATCATGCTGTATTCGGTTCATTGATTAGTCATAGGGAGCTAAAGGAATTTTTGGGAGGCTGAATTTGATATACTGCGGCTCTACTAGAA